>DATKOS010000302.1:0-17482 GCA_035524535.1 Bryobacteraceae bacterium | reverse complement strand
CACAATCGTGCGGTACATCGAGAAGCTCTCCATCGGGGTTGTCAATAACACCCGGCAATGCGCATCGAGGTCCAGATGATTGGTTACTTCCAGGTTACGGACCACCGTATCCAGCACCTTGTCCACATCGCCTTTGGGCGCCAGCAGCCCGCTCCGCTCCAGCTTGTCCAGCACATTCTGCTCGGCTTCGCCCTCCCACTCGCGCTGGCTCTGAAGCGGTAACATGTCGCCCGACGCCTGCTTGTCGTCCACCGTATTCGGCGAATCGATGTGGATCTCGGAGAGCTCGTCCAGGCGGCTGCCCGGCTTGTTTCCATATCCCCAGAACATCACGCGGGCCTTCAAGCGGTACTTCTCCTTGATATCGGGAGCTTGGTTGCCCTCCTCCACGTAGACATACGCGGGAAGCCAGACATTCGGCGCCGTGTTGACGCGCCAGCTATCGAAGTGAAAGTACAGGTTGGATGTCTTTCCGTCCGTGAACGTACCGTTGAAACGCACAATCCGATACGCGTCGTCATCCACCCAGATGTCTCCCAGAAACCGGCTTCCATCGCCTGGGTTGCGCGGAGTGACTTGAAACACCAGGCACCGCACGTCCCCGAGGAACTCTCGCCTCAGATACTCGAATTGATAGGAGTCGGAGGTGAAGTCCTTCAAATCCACAAAGGCCATGCGGACAAAGCCCGCCGGGCGAAACCACAGCTTGTGGCCGGTGAAATCCAGGCGGAAGAACGGCTTGTGAAAGTCCGAGCTTTCGGTAATCGGCTTGTCCACGTTGGTAGCCATATCCAGCCGCATCAGCATGTAATCGTCCCGCAGCACAGTGTCGGCGGGAGTCATTTGCTGAATGTAGGCCTCGAGAACGGGCTGCTGGTCCTTCATCTGGTCGAGAAACTGTTGTTCACCCGCCACGATCTTGTCGACAATCTCGCTCGCTTGCTCTGCGGCGAACGCGGCAGGAGCCAACGTGAGGCCGCCCGCAAACAGGACGAAGAAGAGGTTTGGTGCTCTCATATACGCTCCGCTACTTACTCACTCTGCCCTTGCACTTAATAAGCCAATTCAAAAACGATGTGCGCTTGCGCGACGGTATCCACGGGTATTCCTCCTCGCGTGGCCGGGCGGAATCGAATGGCTTCGGCCGCTTGCACGGCGCTTTCATCCAGGCCATGTCCGAGGCCCCGGACCACCCGCAGCACTCGCGCTCTTCCCGAAGCTGGAAATAGGACCTCCACCACCACGTCGCCCTCGATCTTGAGCCTTCTGGCCTCTTCCGTATAGGCAGGCCGCGGCTTGTCGAGGATGGCGACCGGCGATTGAGCTTGCCGGTCCGCCGAGGCCGGCGGCCGCGCTTCAACCGCGCGCGCGCCCTGGAATCCGCCGGACTCCGCCGCTGGCCGCAATTCCGCCGTCTCGCTGCGCGCAACCGCATCGCCGAATCCACCGGGGCCCGTTGGCCCGGACCCTCCTGAATTTCCTCCGTGCCCCGCCGTGGCCGCGCCGAACCCAGCCGCCACAACACGGTTGCTGGACGTTTGGCCCGCGGCCGCCGCGGCTTCGCCGAACCCCGCGCTTTCCGCAGCGCCGAGCGACGGCTTGGAGGCAAGCTTGGCGGCGCCGGCGAACGCCCCCGAGGCTGCGGGAACCGGCGCAAGTCTGGATGTCTTCACCACCGGCTGCGTGAAGCTGCCCAATTGCACGGGTTGCCCGGGCGGCCGGTTGGGATGCGGAATCGCCGTAGCGGCTTCCGGCAGTTCGATTCGCGGCCGCTGCTCCGCCGGCAGGGGCGGAGGCTGCGGCGCCCGCAACGCCTGTTCCACGCGCGGCGCGGCGAAGTGCGGCGCTTCAAAGCGCCGAGGCGGCCGCACCTTAGCGCGCGGCGCCGGCAATGTCACCTTCCTGGGGGCGGCCCTCAGATGTAGCGCGGGCGGAGGAGGCGGGGGCGCCAGCTCGGTGAGATAGATGTGCTGGGGCGGCCGGACGGGTTCGGGGGCTTCGCGAATGACCGGCGCCACCAGCACCAGCATCGCGATGGCGCACAGGTGCAGCCCGGCGCTTACTAACTGCGGGTATCTGGGCCGCGTGGGCGGCGCTAACTCCGCGAAAAGGCGCGACTCGTAGGCGTACTGACCCGGCATGCCGTTAACTCCGACCCTGTTAACTTGGACACATGCTCACGGGCTTGGTCGGAGTCCGAGTCGGCTCCGGCTCTCATGAACTAACGTCGCCCGTGTTCTCCGGCGGCGCCGGAGTCAGTAAGCCATCGCAATGTTGTAACCGCTGGTTCGTTAGAACCTGCTCGTTGGCTGGGACGCGGTGCGGCCGCGTTCGGTGTACGGCCATTGAGGTGAGAAACCGGACTAGGTATTCACGCATACTACGTCCGCGTACATTGCTCAAGACTTAGTCGCGAGCGCCAACCGTTGGCGGACCCCGCCTGTCCTGTCGTCCCGCCCTGTCAAGGCCCGCCCCCAAGGTCGAGTCGTGGTTTTGCTATACTCTATCTCCCATGAGAGACCGTTCGGCGGTCCTGCTCCTGGCCGTTGCGCCGGTATTCATCTGGCAGGCGCAGCTCCGCGCCGATAGCGTGGTGTTCCAGGGCAGGGTCACCATGGCCGACGGCTCGCAGCCGCCCAAAGCGGTCGCCGTCGAGTACGATTGTACCGGCCGCGCGGCCCGGGTGGTCGCCGTCACGGGTAAGAATGGGGCGTTCATCTGGATCTACCAGGGCACCGCGTTCAGCGCCGGCCCCCAGGCCACCTCGATGCAGTTGGATCCGCTGGACCCCGCCGGGCAGAGCTTCCAACTGCGCGAAGTTCATCTCCAGAAGTGTTCTTTGCGCGCCGTGCTCGAAGGATACGTCTCTTCGGTTCTGGATCTCACGGACCAGAGGCTGGCCCAGAATCCACATCTGCCCGACCTCGTGATCCGGCGCCCGGCCGGAAACGAGACTCTAGAAATCGATCCCCAAAAGGCCGTGCCCCGCGCCGCCGCAAAGCCGTGGGGGCGCGCGGTCAAGGCCCTCGACGCCCACGACTGGCAGCAAGCAGCCACCCAACTCCGCGCCGTCTGCGCCGCCGCCCCGAAGTTCGCCTTGGGATGGAGCGCCCTTTCGCTGGCCTTGGTGAACCAGGGGCAGATGGATGAAGCGCGCGTAGCCCTCGAAAAGTCCGTCGAACTCGACCCCAAGCCGCTCCCCGCGCGCTTCCGCTTAATGCGCCTGGACATGGAGCTGAAGGATTGGGCGGCGGCCGAGAGCGCCGCGGACGCGCTCATCGCGGCGGATACGCGCGGCCTCTATCGCGAGGCGCATCTGGATCGCGCCGTGATCCTCTACCACCGGAACCGCCTGGACGATGCCATTGCAAGCGCCGGCGAGGAGATTCGCCAGGATACGGCGCACGAACTCCCCCGCGCGGAGTATGTCTTGGGCATGCTGGAGGCGGCCAAGGGAGATAATGCAGCCGCCGAGGCCAGGATGCGCGAGTACCTGCGTCTGGAGCCCAACGCCGCCGACGCGGACGAAGTGCGCCGCCGCATCGAGAACCTCGGCAAGCCCGGAAGCGGCGACGTTTCAGACGCGCTCGATGCGTCCAACCTGCAGCTTGCGCCCGCCGGCGAAACCTGGGTTCCCGGAGGCGTCGCCGCCTTGGGAGCCATGGCTGGCTTGAAGGATCCGGACGCGTCGAATTTCTTTCACGAGTTCTGCCAGGCCATTGCCGCCCAGGCCGCCCCGGAAGAGAGCCAACTCATCCCGCAGTACTACGCCGGCCTCCGGGCCTTTATGACCGCTGTTGTGGAACTGACGGCGCTCGGCGTCCGAAAAGACCAGGCAACATCCGTGGTGACGCTCTCGCTGGCGAATGACCCAGCCCGCGCGCGCACGGAGAGCGCCCTCCAGTTGCTCGGCTGGAGGCTGGCGCGGCTCCCCGCGGGATACAGCGTGGAGCCCGGTGACCAACCGGCCGACGGTCTACGGCAAGCCATCCCGGCGGCGCTCGGCATCTCGGAGATCGCCATGAAAGAGACCCTGGAAGCAGGGCGCGATTTCTCCTTTGAGGTCCATTCGGACAATGCGCGGCTCCTCGGCGGGGCCGCATGGGGAACCCTCCTCCGCGGCAATCCCCAGGCCGGCCTGGCTGACGCGTTCACCCGCGATTGGCGCAGCGCCGCCGCTTACGCCGGCTTGACCGCCATGGGCGCTGACGCCGCTTCGGCTGTGGTCCGCGGCACGGGCTTGCAAGCCGCCGCCTCCAGGTACGCCGAACTGCTCTGGCTCTATGCGGATGCGTTCCGCGTCTCCAACGGCGCCGCCATCGTCCCTGGCGGCGCGCCCGCCGAGGACGCTTGGAGCGCTCTCGCCGGCGCCAATCCGCATACGCCCGCGGCTTTTTTCCGCGCTCTCCTCGATAAGGACCGCGGCGGCCTGCTTTCCTTTTATTACCTGCTCGCGCGCGCGGACGCTGCGCACCAGCGGTTCTTCACCCAATCGCCCGCCCGCGCCCAGCGCTTCTACGCGTGGTATCGGGACTCGGGCGAAGTCATCCTCGGCAAGATCCGCGCCACCGGCGCCTGGCGCGCGGAGTTCCTCTCGAAGGCGCCGCTTGACGCCGCTGGCCATATCTATTTCCCGGGCGGCGCCGGCGCCTGGACCAATGCCGCCGTCCCCAGCGATGACGTTCTGCCGGCGGCGCCGCAAATCGCCGCGCTGGTCCCCGTCGCCCGCGTTGAGCAGCAGCGCCACGCGCCGCTCGATGCGGACTCAGCCGCTCTGCTGGCGAACCATTACGCCGATTGGCGCGAAATCTTCCCGTATTTCGAGAGGCTGCCCGGTTTGGGCAAGGAGGAATTTCAGGCGCTGGCGGCCTTCGCCGCGGCCGTTCAAAAACAGCCGCCCTCCAGCCGCAATTCGATATTGGGCCAATGGCACTCGCTGGTCGAACTCCTCGTTCTCTCTTCCGGCGCCGGATCGCTCGACGCCCCCTCCAGCGCCCACTGGTTCCGCCTCGCTTGCGAACGTCTCTCCGCGCGGGACGCCCCCGCCACGCTCCTCGATACGCTCCGCGCAATCTCCCGCGCCGGGAATCTCGATGATGGCCTGGTGAATCTCTTGCGCCTGGATCCCGCGCGCCGCGCCGCGTTCGATGAGGTGCGCGCCCTCCAGCGGATTCCGCGCCTGGATTCACTTACCCAAGCCGCCACGCACGCCCAGGTGGCAGCGGCCCTGAGCGGTTTCGTCTACGCGGCCCTGCTTCAGCCCGGCCAGCTCTTGGTGATGGAGGAACCCGGACTGCCGCTCCGCCACCAGTTCGTTCGCGGTGAGTCGGGCGAGATCTTCCCAAGGTCCGAGCTCGTCGTCGGCCCGTCCTCGTACTTCGCCGGTGGCTTTATGGGGTTCGCCGAGGAAGCGCGACGCCTGGCAATAGCGAGCGCCGCCGTGGGGGGCCCCGCCGACGCTCCGGGGAGCGAGGTCGATTCCGGTGGCGAATCGAGACCGGCCGCGGCCGTTTCCGCCGCAAGCCCCGGCCCCCCCGCGCCCGAGGCCGTTTTCCGCACCAGCGCCCGCCTAGTGGAAATCTATGCCACCGTCACCGAAGGCCCGCGCTACGTGGACGACTTGGAGCGCGACCAGTTCCGCGTGCTCGATGCCGGCGCTGAATCGCCCGTGGCCGCCTTCGAGAGCCGCGCTTCCGGCATCTCCTGCGCACTCCTGCTGGATACCACCGGCAGCATGCAGGCGGCGCTTCCCATCTTGAAAAGTACGGCCATGAAGCTGATTGCCGAACTGCGGCCCATCGATTCCGTCGCCATCTACACCTTCAGCGACCGAATCCACCTCGTTCAGCCCTTCACCACCGACAAGACCGCGGCCCAGCGCGCGGTCCTGGGCGCGCGTGCGTTCGGCAAGACGGCGCTCTATAACGCCATTGTGCGCGTCAACCGCGATCTTGCCGGACGCGGCGGCAAGAAGGCGCTCATCGTTTTCACGGACGGCGCGGACAACCTCAGCGAATTGAATGGCGACGATGCGATCCGCCGCGCGAAGACCGTCGGCGTTCCCGTCTACACCATCGCGCTCGGTGAGGCTATGCAGAACCGGGAACTGGTTCGCCAACTCGGCAACGTGGCAAAGTCCACGGGCGGAGAGGCGTTTCTAGCCCCGGCCCCCTCGGATATTCCCGCGGTCTTCGCCAACGTCGCCCGCGATCTGACTCACGGCTATCTTCTGGCGATCCAGCCGCGGCCCGGAGAGGACGACGCCTGGAGATCGCTCGAAGTTGTCCTCAAGTCCCCCCGTGGCCGAAAGGTGCGCGCAAGAGAGGGATACTACCCGGATTAGCCCGCATCCCCAGCCGCACGCCTCGGAGAAGCGCTCGCAGGCGCCGGGCCATCCTGCCCCCTCGCTCTTTTCCCCTATCCCAGCAACGCGTTCACCTTGCGCATCACCTCAAAGGCGTCGGCCACGTACACCACGTCCGCCTTGCCCCGGGCCCAGCCGCAATTCGGGTCCAGGTTCACGGCGCGGCGCTCATTGACGAACCTCCAGCCGACCACGTGCGGCTCCTCACCGTGGCAGCAAGTGGAGAGCCCCTTGGGGTGCCGGGGCGTCGCGCCGGTCTGCCCAACCTGGTTCAGGTGCGTCATGAACGGCAGTACCGCTTCTCCTTCGCCGCTTTGGTCCACCAGCGATTTGCTCCCGCCGAGCGAAGCCTTCGACGCCCGGAGGAAGCCCAGAATCAACTCGGCCGCGTCCGCCGCGTGGCTGCCGCCGTCGCTTTGCTTCTTGGTCCAGCCCGCGCCGGCCACAAACAGGAGCGCGGCATCCGGGCGGATGGTTTGCTCGTCGGCCTTGGGCGCCCGCACGCCGGTCACGCGCGTGCGGCATGCCGGAAGTTCCGCCGCCACGGCCTCCACAACCGCCGAGCCCGGCGCTCCGCTCCATACCGCGAAGCAGCCGGAATCCACCAACACCATCCACGGCCGCTGCGCGCGGGAAAGCACGGCCTCCATGCGCTGCCGGTAGAACCAGCGCGTCACGGCCGGAGCGCCTCCCGCCTCCGCCAGATT
The DNA here is from genome assembly GCA_035524535.1 of Bryobacteraceae bacterium. GTDB lineage: Bacteria > Acidobacteriota > Terriglobia > Bryobacterales > Bryobacteraceae > BOG-224. The sequence continues at coordinate 10,411 of DATKOS010000302.1, read as the reverse complement.
CGTGGCGTGCGTGTCTATGCGTCCGCCCAGCCGGTATGCCACGCCCGGCAGCGCCCGCGCCCAGCGCGCCGTGGATGGCGCAATCACGAGGCCCGCCCCCGAGGCGCGGCACAGCGCCTCGGCCGCCGCCGCGTCCGTCGCGTAGCGCGGCTCGGCGAAGGCTTCTCCGCTTACCGCCAGAATGCGCGCGGCGCCGCAGCTCGCAATCTGATCCGCGGCCGGCTGCGTGGCTGCCCCGGCAAGCCCCACCAGAAGCTCGCCGCCCAGGCTCTTCGCGGCCGTCAGCGCTTCCAGAGCCGGCTTGCCGAGCGCCCCATCCGCCTCCACGTGCGCCAGTACCAGAATGCTCTCCATGCTATTCCTCCCCCTTGATCCAGGCCACGATCTCCCTGGCGATCTCATCTACCGGCATGTCCTTCACCACCCGCGTTTGACGCTGCTGCTTGGGCAATTGCACCGAGGCGTAGCTCAAGCCCGCGCTGGCCAGCGGCGCCGCCTTGGCGCGTTGCAGCGCGGGCATGATCGCGCGCATGTTCACCATGCCCACCTGCGGATTGTTGCGCGGCTCCGGCAGGCTGCCCGTGGCCCACCCGAGCACCGCCGGCGGCCCGTCGCAAACCGAAACCTGGTGCTTGCCGCCTTCAATCCGCTCCAGGATTTCCAGGCTTCCGCTCTCGGTCACCCTCAGGCTATCCACCCCGAAGAACTGCTCCCCGATGCCCAGCCGCTCTCCCACCATCTGCAGCGTGGCCCCCGCCCCGCGGGACGCCGATTCCCAGCCCCCGAACAAAAGCAGCCGCGACTTGTCCAGCCCCGCGATGGATTCCACCGCTCCGGCCAGCGCCGCCGCGGTTTCAAACGAATCCGCGAACCCCGACGACGGCCCGTCCAGCGCCACCAGCTCGAACGGGACCTTCTGCGCCACGGTCATCATCACCTGCTGCAGCTTGGCCTTCGGCCCCAGGCTCACCAGCCAAACCTTGCTGCCCGCCGCCTGGCGCGCCAGGTTGGCGGCTTCAAAAAGCGCATGGCCGGCCCATGGGTCCAGAATGGCCGGAAGCATCATCTCGTTCTTCAGCGACGGGCCGGTGGAACCTATAACCGGCTCAAGTGTTTGCAGCGGGTCCGGGACAAGGCTCCCGCACACCACGATTTGAAAGGAAAGGCTCATGGATGACTTCCAGTATAATCGGTGTTCTTTATCTGAATCCAGTGGGGTGTCGAAAATCCCGTCATCCTCTGGAAATCCGCCCCGCCGAATTCGCTGGAAGTCCCGGGCGGGCGCCCACACCGTCGCGACTTCTAGGCGCCCATCGCCGCCAGACGATTGGCCACGTCCGCGCGCAGGCGGTCCACGTAGCCGAGGACATACGGCGCCACCGGCGCTTTGGGGTCATGCGCCAGGGGAGTGAGATCCATGGCCAGGCTCAACGCGCTTTCTTCATCCGTGCCATGCGAGGCCAGGTAGGTGGCGTTGGCCAGGCGACGGCCCGCGGTAGCCAGGTCGTAACGCTTGCCGCCGCTTACCTGCGAATCGAATACGCCCACCAGCGCCGCCGCTATGTTGGACCTTCCCGAAACCGGCAGCGCGATCTTGTCCTCGTCCTGCAGCCAGTCCAGGCCCCGCCACACCTCGCAGCCGTAGACTTTCCTGGGCTTGTATTCGTCGCACAGCCCGCGCAGCGCCGCCAGGGCCCGCAGCGCCACCGCCACGTGCGTATCGTGCTTGTCCGCCAGATTATGCAGATAGACAACCTCCGGACGCGCGGCGCGCAGAATCGCCGTGAGGTCCTCCACTATTCCGACGGCGGCCGCATCCTTGACTTCCCCGCTGGAGAATCCGAGCTGCGCCTGGCAGGCATAGCCGCCCACAATCGCGGCCTTGCGCTGCTCCATGACGCGCACCTGTTTCATCTGCTCGTCGCTGAAGGCCGCGTAGATGCCATTGCGCGGGCTGCCCGCGCCATCCGTGGCCACCACGCCCGTGAACCACGCGTCTGTCCGGCCAAAGCACTCTAGGATGCCGTGGTAGGCCATGATTTCGATATCGTCCTGGTGCGCGGCGATACAGAGGTGCGTGGTGCGCGCCAGCGCCGCCGCGCCCTCCAACGCATCGGGAACGTAGAAATCGGCGTTTGCGTTATGGAACTGCATGGCCAGTCTCCTCTTGGCGAATCGCGGGCAGGCTGGCCGCCGCGATGGCCTGCCCGTGGCGCTTCTCTTTCTCACCGGGCATGTGAAAACGCACGCGGGCGGCGATCTCCGGAAACTCGGCGCGCAGAACCTCGCCGGCCGCCTCCAGGATGGCGCCGCCGCCCTCGCCGGTCATCACGCGACCCAGCGCCATCAGATTGCGGAAGTCGTAGAACTCGGCGTAGTGTGCGATCGTATACCCGAAGTACACTCCAATCGTCCGGTAGATCCGCCACGCCCGCTCATCTCCCGCCGCCATGAGCTCCTGCACGCGCTCCAGTTTGGCGGGCAGCGCCAGATCCTCCGCCAGTTCGATGCCCGCCGCGGGAATCAGCCTGCCGATAGCCTGTTGGGAGAAGTACTGCACGCCCACGCCCGCGTCTCCCGACCATTCGTCCACCGGCGCATCCTCACGGTAATCCACGGGCGCAAAGGCCAGTTCGTTGAGCCAGCTCGTGATGGCGCCCCGCGGCGTCACGAAGCCGGCGGCCAGGCTGCTGCCCATGGCCACGCCCAGCACGGCCCCGTCGCCCAGCGCCATGGACCCGGCCAGCGCCGTCACTTCGCCGTCATTCACCACCTCGAACGGGACCCCGCCCCACGCTTCGCGTAACTCGAAAAACAACCGCCGCACGCGCGTCTCGAACAGGCCGGCCGGCACCGAGCGATATAGCGATCCAACACGCACCTCGTTGGCCACGTACACACCCGCCGCGCTGCCGCCAATGGCGTCCACGCGCGGCAGACAAGCGGCGGCGCGCCGCAGGGAATCGTGGATGCCGTCGAAATGGTACCGCGGGTCAGACTGCGCGCCGGGATTCCAGGGCGTCTCCTCGCTGAAAACTACCTCGCCGTTCGCCACTGCGGCGCACTTTCGGTCACTCGCCCCCAGGTCGAATCCGATGCGATACCCGTCCAGGTGGCGGCCCAGTGGAAGCGCGTCCTCGCTGGGCGCCGGGGCGTCCGCATACGCACGGTCTTCTACTGCGAACGGATGGCCGTAGATCCGTTCGGCCATGAAGCGGCTATCGAATGCGCGCGCGCCTTCCACCGAATACACGCGGCGCAAATATTGCGCTAATTCCGGCGCGCCGGCCACCGTGAGGCGGTACCCGCCCTTCTGCCAGAGCAGGAATTTCACCAACCGCTCCACGTATCGCCGGTTGAGCGCCGAATTTGGAGCGCCTTCTGGTAGCACGGCGGTCTCAAACACGCAGACCGCGCCGCGCCCGCGCTCCAAGGCGAGCTTCACCGGCCGCCCGCCGCCGCTCTCGCGCACCAGCTCCCGGTAGGCGCGGTTCCACAGAGACGCCGGCAGGAATCCCATATCGAGCGGAGCCGAAAATCGGGAAACTACCGGAACTGTCAAATCCATTAGCACCTGATTGTAGCGTGCGGTCGCGCGCCTGGCCCCGGTGCGCTGGGAGTGAGTCGTTTCCACCGGCCAATTGGGGCAAACACTCGTTGCTTAGGAGAGTTCATTGTGCTATCAATGATTTCAAGTCGGACCAATCATCCAACTTTAAGCGCGCTCGGGTTTATAGCAGCGCTCTATCATAAAGTTTCGCCGTAAGGATGGCCTATCCATGGAAGCAGTAAACCGCAAACTCATCCGTCCGTCTTTGAACGAAATCAAGGAACAGATCGCGCTTCCCCGCCGCCCGCCCGCCGCGCAAAAGAAGCCCGTTCCACCGGACCAGACCAACGCGGAGAACTTCTACTACGTGAAGCAAATGCAGGCCAAGACTCCCATGGTCTTCGTGCTGCGCGATGGGGAGACACTGCACGGCGTTATCGAGTGGTACGACAAGTGCTGCCTGAAGGTCAATCGGACCGAAGGCCCTAACCTGCTCCTGTACAAACCAGCCATCAAGTACATGTACAAGGAGTAGGTGGCCGCGCCAACTAAGCTCCACACTCCCGGGCCGCGCGCGTGAGAGAGAGCTTGTCCTGCCTTCCCCGGCGCTCAACTCGCTAGAAATTCGGTCAAGACTTCGTTGAACGCCTCCGCGCATTCCAGGTTGGAGAGGTGCGCCGAGGGAAAGACCGCCGTCCTGGCCCCTGGAATCTTCGCCGCGATTACCGCGCCGTTGGCGCTCCACGGCGTGGAGGAATCGCGCTCCCCGCCAATCACCAGCGTCGGCGCGGCTATGCCGCTGAGCAGATCCATATGGTCCAGGTCCCGCACCGCCGCGCAGCAACCCGCGTAACCCGCCGGGTCCGTCGCCAGCACGGTACGCCGCGTGGTGGCCGCGGACGGAAGGCCGGCGGCGATTGACTCCGGCGTGAAGAAGCGCCCCATGGCGGCATCCGCCACTGCCGCCATTCCCTCGCGCAGCACCGTCTGGCGCCGCTGCTCCATCGGACCGGGGTCCGCCGTGCGCGCCGACGTGTTGGCCAGCGCCAGCCGAGGCACGCGCTCCGGCGCGTGCGCCGCCACCCACTGGGCAATCATGCCGCCAATCGACAATCCGCAAAGCGCGAACCGCTCTATGCCCAGCGCATCCGCCAGCGCCAGCGCGTCGCGCCCCAGCATCTCGATGGTGTACTCGCCCGGCGCAACTTCGCTCGCGCCGTGCCCGCGTATATCGTAGCGGAGGATTCGAAAACGGTCCTGCAACGCGGCCGCCTGCGGAAACCACTGGCCGTGATCCACACCCAACGAATGAGCGAACATGACCACCGGCCGGCTGTCGTCGCCCTCCAACCGGTAGTAGACGCGGAGGCCTGGCAATTGTGCGAAGGGCATTATTTTGCGCCTGGAAAAACGTGGGAGCGCAATGCGTGGCTCCGCTCCGCCTCCCGAACTCCAGTATAGTGCGCTCCTCAAACGGCCCGCTAGAATGTTGCTCAGGGGGTGAATTCGTTTGCGCTATCTGCTATGCGCCTTGCTGGCCACTGCGGCGTTGCGGCCCGCCGAAGCGCCCGCGCGCGCTCCCGTGCTGGTGGAGCTCTTCACGTCCGAGGGCTGCTCGAGTTGCCCGCCGGCTGACCGCCTCCTCCAGCAACTCGACTCGCGGGCCGTCGTTCTCAGCGAGCATGTCACTTACTGGAACCAGGAAGGCTGGAAGGACCCATATTCTTCGGAAGAGTGGACCGCGCGCCAGGCCGCCTATGGCAAGCGCTTCAGTCTGGACGCGCCCTACACGCCAGATATGGTGGTGGACGGCGCCGTGGAGTTCGGCGGCGACATGACGAAGCGTTCGGTGGAGGAAATCGCGATGGCCGCCAGCCAGCCCAAGGTGGACCTTCGGTTGACGCGCACGGGCGATTCCATTCGCGTGGACGCCGCGGCGTCATCCCTAGCCGGCGGCGTCTATTTGGCGCTCGCGGACGATCATGACGAATCCAAGGTCTCCGCGGGCGAGAACAAGGGCGTGGAATTGAGCCATGTGGCCGTGCTCCGCAGCATCCGGAAGATTGGAGCCATCAAGCGCGATTCCTCCTTCAGCCAAACCGTGAGACTGCCCTACGGCTCGGCGGCCGAGCGTGTGGTGGTTTTCGTGCAAGATCAGGGGCCGGGAAAGATCCACGGCGCCGCCATGCTGCCGCCCGCTTCCGCGCCCTAGCGCTTCCGGCGCCCGCGCTCACCGCGCGCTCAACATGCCCTCCAGGGTGCGCAAGTTCTCGTGCTTCCCCATTACGATCAGCGTGTCTCCGCCTTGCACCGCGGTATCGGCGGGCGGGTTGAAGCGCATCTCCCCGTCCGTCCGGCGGATGGCCAGAACAATCACGCCCACATCCCGGCCAATCTGCATATCCCGCATGGTCCGGGCCGCCATCGAGCTGCCTTCCGGAACGCGCATTTGCTCGATGCTGGCCTCAATGCCGATTCCCTTGGTGGTGAAATCCAGAAACTGCACCACGTGCGGGCGTAGCAGCGACTGCGCCAGCCGGTGCCCGGTAATCGAATACGGCGCGAAGACCGCGTCCGCTCCCGCGCGCCGCATCTTTTCCTCCGCGCCTTCTTCAGCCGCGCGCGCCGCCACGTAAATGTGCGGATTCAAGCCTTTCGCGCTGAGCAAAACGAAGAGGTTATCCGCATCGGTGGCCAGCGCCGCCACCAATCCGCGCGCCCGCTCGATGCCCACGCCGCGCAGCGTTTCGTCGCGCGTGGAGTCCGCCGCCACGGCCATCAAACCGGCCTGCAGGGCCAGTTCGGCGCGGTCCGGCCGTATGTCCACCACCACGAACGGCGCGCCCGCCCGCTGCAGTTCCGCCGCGGCGCCGGCGCCCACCCGGCCATACCCGCACACGATGTAGTGGTCCTTCAGCTTCTCGATCATACGTTTGTTCCGCCGCTTTCCAATGGCGTCTCCGAACTCCATCTCCACAATGGTCTGAGTCATCGCGCCCACCGCGATGAAAATCGTCGTGACTCCGAAAACGATCAGGAAGGAATTGAAGACCCGCCCCGCCTGGGTCAGCGGATGGATTTCCGCATAGCCCACCGTGGTCATCGTGATGAGCGTCATGTAGAACGCGTCGAACAGGGGATAGCCCGACACCACCATGAAGCCCACCGTTCCAACCACCAGCGTGGTGGCGATGGCCAGCCCGATATAGAGGAATCGCCGCTTGATCCGGCTCATCGGCTGCGTCTGAAGCAAGTATATCTGCTGGCGCACGGCGCCGGACCCACGCCGGCAAACGCAAGGAGACGGGAGCCGGACGGTCCGACAACCGGCAACCGCGCTGAATCCTGAGTGCGGAGGACTCCGCTGCTGCATCATATAGGTATGCCCGTCCAGACTCTCAATATGGCCGTCCTCGGCATGACCTGCGCCAACTGCGCCCGCGGCGTGGAACGCGCCCTCACCGCTACGCCCGGCGTTACCAAAGCCGCCGTGGACCTCGAGGGCGCCAAGGCAGCCGTGGAATACGATCCCGGCAAGACTAACCCCGAAACGCTTGCCGCCGCCGTGCGCAAGCTGGGGTACGACGCCCGCCCATGAAAGCCGCGGCCGCCGAACGCGTGGATCTTCCGGTCACCGGAATGACATGCGCGGCCTGCGCACGCTCGGTTGAGGGCGCCCTCTCGCAAACGCCGGGCGTGGAGCGCGCCCACGTCAACCTCGCCACCAACACAGCCACGGTGGAGTACGACCCCGCCCGCGCCGCCATCGGCGACTTTATCGGCGCCATCGAAGGCCTCGGCTATGGCGTTCCCGCCGGGCGCGCGCCGGAACTCAAGGCCCCGTGGAAGGCCCGCCTTATGGTGGCCGGTCTGCTCGCCGCCGCCACCATGGCCGCCGGCATGGCGCATGGCTTGCCGCACGCCGCGTGGATCGAACTGGCGCTCACTCTGCCGGTGATCGTCTACTCCGGGGGGCCGATCTATGCCGCCGCCTGGAGCGCCATGCGCCATCGGTCGGCCAACATGAACACCTTGATCGCGCTCGGCACGGCGACGGCCTTCCTGTATTCGCTTTACGTGACGGTGCGGGGCGGCCGCGAAGTGTACTATGAGGCCTCCGCCTGGATCCTGGCGCTGGTGCTCACAGGCCGGGCTCTGGAAACCCGCGCGCGCGGGCGCGCTTCCCAGGCGATCCGCGCGCTCAGCGAGCTTCAACCGCCCACCGCCCGCGTGCTTCGGGAAGGCGCTGAGTTGGAACTGGCCATGGAGGAGGTGCGCGCCGGCGACGTGATCGTGGTACGGCCCGGCGAGCGAATCCCCGTGGATGGCGAAGTGTTGGAAGGCGAATCCGCCATTGACGAGTCGATGCTCAGCGGCGAAAGCCTTCCCGTGGATAAAGGGCCGGGCGACGCCGTCTTCGCCGGAACCATGAACCGCTCCGGCGGCTTCCGCTTCCGCGCCACCAAGGTGGGGCGCGGCGCCGTGTTGCAGCAGATGATCGAGCTCGTGCGCCAGGCGCAAGGGTCGCGCGCCCCGGTGGCGCGCCTGGCCGACGTGGTGAGCGGCTACTTCACCGCCGGCGTGCTGGCCGCCGCGGCTCTCACCTTCGCCATCTGGCTCTGCTTCGCCCCCTTTGCCACCGCCATGGTGAACGCCGTGGCCGTCCTGATTGTCGCTTGTCCCTGCGCGCTGGGCCTGGCCACGCCCATGGCCATCATGGTGGGCTCCGGCAGAGGCGCGGCGCGCGGCATTCTCATCAAGGGAGGCGAAGCGCTGGAGAGGGCCCACAAGATTGACGCCGTGCTCCTCGATAAGACCGGCACCATCACCGAGGGGAAGCCGCGCGTCACCCGCGTGGAGCCGGTCGCCGGCTTCGCCGAGGAGGAACTTCTGGCTCTTGCCGCGTCCGCCGAGAGCTATTCAGAGCACCCCCTGGGGCGCGCCATCGTTGAAGCGGCGGCGGCCCGCGGACTTGCGACGCAGCCGTCTTCCGGCTTCATCTCCGAAGCCGGGCGCGGCGTCCGCGCCGCCGTGGATGGGCGCGCCGTGTGGGTGGGCCGCGCCGCCGGCCAGCCCGGCGTGAGCGTCATGGTGGACGGAGCGCTTGCCGGCGCAATCGAGATCGCCGACGCGGTCAAGCCCGAAGCAGCCGACGCCGTTCGGCGCCTGCGCGAAATGGGCATCCAGGCGCTGATGCTCACGGGCGACAGCCGCGCCGCCGCGGAGGCAGCCGCGCGCCAGGTCGGCATCGAAACGGTCTTCGCGGAGGTTCCGCCCGCCGGCAAGGCCGCGCGCGTGAAACAGCTACAAGCCGAGGGCCGCCGCGTAGCCGTGGCCGGCGATGGCGTCAACGACGCTCCCGCCCTCGCTCAAGCCGATATCGGAATCGCCATGGGCGGCGGAACCGATATCGCCAGGGAGGCCGGCGATATCATCCTCATGAGCGGCGACCTGCGGCGCGTGGCCGAAGCGCTGAGCCTCTCCCGGCGCACCATGCGGACCATCCGGCAGAACCTCTTCTGGGCCTTCGCCTACAACGTAGTCGCGATTCCCTTCGCCGCCCTGGGCCTGCTCTCGCCCGTGCTGGCATCCGCGGCCATGGCGGTCTCCAGCCTCACCGTGGTGGCCAATAGTCTTCGCCTGAAGTGAAGCGCTCCGCCCGTACCTTACTTCGCGGTGAAATTCACGGCGCCAACGTGGTCTTCCCAGGCCAGCTCCAGTTTGCCCTTACCGCCGCCCTCGTCGGTAATCGTATACTTCAGATCCTCAACAATCTTGGCCGGTTTGCTCATGGTCATTTTCACGCGGCCCAGATCCTGGGACTTGTTATACGTAAGCCCCCACTGGCCCGTCTGCTTGTTCACCACCAGCACCCAGTTGTTCGGGTCGGAGATATCCACGAAGAGCGTATGGTCGCCCTTCGGCACGGTCAGCGCGCCGATAGTCAGATCCGCGTCGCTGTGGAGCAGTGTCGCCGAGTCCGCGCCCGCGCGCCACACCGGGTATGTGCCGTCGCCGCCGATGAGGCCGTCCTTCGTGAAGATCTTCCCCTCGCGGCCGCGCACCCGCGGCGAACAGTACTTGATCTGGATCGTCTTGCCGCCCACGCTCTGGGACTCCACGGCGGAGGGGCTTTGGTCCGATGCGGCGCACACCGCAACCGCCAGCAGCCCACAAATCATCACGGATTTCATCATCTCCCCCTCTTGGCGCGTCTTGCGCGCCGGAAATCAATTCTACCAGCAGCGCCCGGAAATTGCGCCGCCAGGCACTCTCCGCCGGCCGGCGAATCCCGCCTCAGGTTAAAGACGCGGCTGCGCGGCGCTGGTCTCGCGCCTTATCTGCTTTTCAATTGCTCGGGCAGAACCGCGTAGCCCTCGGGCGGCGGGAACAGGCCCGATAGGAGTTCCAGCCTGCGGCGCAGATAGCGGCTGGGCATCTGGCGCGGGCCGGTCTCCACGTCGATATCGCAGCACGCGCCATGCAGGTACAGCGTCATCGTGTCCTCATAGGCCTGACGCGCGTAATCGAGAAAGAGCTTGGTCTCCTTGCGCACGTTTGTCTGCCGCCGCATGAGCGCCTGCTTCATGTGCCAGCTCTTTTCATCCACCTCGCCGTGGACCTCGGCGCTGAGTTCCTCGCGAATGGTCCGCTGAAAACGTTCTTGCACTTCCTGCGGGCAATGGTCCGAAACTACCGCCGCCAGCGCGTTGTAGAGGCGGTAGTGGTAATCGGCTACTTCGACATCCTTCACGCCCAGTGCCAGCACAACGGAATTCTCCCCCCGGTGAACGGCCGCCGAAACGTGTCGCGTGTCGGGCGGGCGATCGAACGCGACGGAGTCCCCGGATTTGCCGTTGG
>DATKOS010000301.1:0-7805 GCA_035524535.1 Bryobacteraceae bacterium | reverse complement strand
TCACCGCCGCGGAAGTGGCGCTTTCGACCGCCCTCCTGGTGGGCGCGGTTTTGATGCTCAAGAGCTTCGTCCTGCTGGCGGGAGTGAACCTCGGCTTCCAGCCCAGCCGGGTGATCGCCATGAATATCGACCTTCCGGCGCTGCGCTACCAGACGCCTGACTTGCGGCTGCGCTTCTTCCAGGAGCTGGAGCGGCGCGTCTCCGCGCTCCCCGGAATCGAATCGGCGGCTTTCGCCAACCGCATGCCCATGCGCGGCGGCTGGTCCTCCGGCTTCCGCCTGGAGAGTTCGCAGGATGAGCACCTTGAAGCCGATACCCAGGCCGTGAGCCCGGGCTACTTCGCCACGCTGGGTATTCCGCTGCTGCGCGGCCGCCTGCTTGGCGCGCAAGACCGCAACGGCGCGCCACGAGTAGCCGTGGTCAATCAGGCCTTCGCACGGGTCTTTCTCAAGAACGCGGATCCCATGACCTGCCGCATTCTGCGGGATTCGCGGCGGATCGAGATCGTAGGCGTGGTGGGCGATATCCGGCGCGGGGGTCAGGCCGCCGCCCTGTTGCCGGAGCTCTATTTGCCGGCTGCGCAGACCGATGGCTACCCGGTACGCCTAGCGGATTTCGCCATCCGCTCCTCGGGAGACCCACATGCGCTGGTGGGCGCGGTGGAACAGCAAGTCTGGGCTTTGGACCGGGATCAGCCGGTTTCCAACGTCCGCACGCTGGAGGAAATCATCAACGCTTCCGCCGCCGAGCGCCGCTTCGAGACCCTGCTGCTGACGGCTTTCGCAGCCCTAGCCGTGGCGCTGGCGGTGATCGGCGTTTTTGGCGTGCTCTCCTACGCCGTCAGCCAGCGCACTCCGGAGCTGGGCATTCGCATCGCCATGGGCGCGCAGCCGCGGCAAATCCTGGCGATGGTGCTCCGCCAGGCGGGATGGCTGGTCGTCTGCGGCGGCTTGGCGGGGCTGGCCGCGGCGTACGTGCTGAGCCGCTATCTCGCTTCGCTGCTTTTCAGCGTCCAGCCGCACGATTGGACCGTTTACCTGGCGGCCCTGGCGTTGCTGGCCGTGGCGGCCCTGGCCGCGGCCGCCATCCCCGCGCGGCGGGGCGCCAGAATCGACCCCACCGCCGCTCTGCGTTACCAATAGAACCCATAGGAATTGGGCTTCGGGGCCTCCGGCCGCGGTGCTATAATGGGGTGGTTTCATCCCGAAAGACGAGCCTTGCCCATATGTTCCTTAGCGTCAAAGAGATGGAGCATCGGAAGATTCGTTTTGACGAGATCTTCCAAGCGGGCCGGATCGACTTTTCGGAAGAGGACCTGGAACAGGGTTCCCCTTTGCGGGTGACCGGGTCCGCGGAGTTGCTGCCGGAGACGGAGGGCCAGCTTCGGATCCAGGGCCGCTATTCGGTGGAAATGACGGCGCAGTGCGACCGCTGTTTGGGCCGCGCCCGGTTTCCCCTGGATGCGTCCTTCGATTTGTACTACCGGCCCAGCTCGGAGATGGTTTCCGAGGAAGAACTAGAGATTGACGAAGGTGAAGTAGAGATCGGGTTTTACGAAGGCGAGGGCATCGAACTGGGAGAGATACTCCTGGAGCAGGTGCTGCTGGCCTTGCCGATGCAGCGGGTTTGCAGCGACCTCTGCAAGGGAATTTGCCCGGTGTGCGGCGGCAACCGCAACGAGGTTGCCTGCGATTGCTCGGCGGAAAAGGCCGACGATCGCTGGGGGGCGCTGCGTAATTTGTCGTCCGAATGAGCTTCGGACCTGGCCGCAACCCCGTTCGATATGTTGAGGTAAAGATATGCCGAATCCCAAACGCAGACATTCCCAGCGGCGCACCGCCACCCGGCGGGCGCATGACGCGCTGAAGCCCTCCGGCCTGGCCGAGTGCCCCAACTGCCACGAGCCCAAGCTGCCTCACCGGGTTTGCCCCCACTGTGGGCAGTATAAGGGCCGTGAAGTAGTCGAAGTCGTGCAGGAGTAAACTCTTCCCACCATGCAGACCATTGCCGTCGACGCAATGGGTGGAGATCACGCCCCCAAAGCCGAAGTGGAAGGGGCTGTCCGGGCCGCTAGGAGCTTGGAGGTCAAGGTGGTCCTGGTCGGCCAGGAGGGCGTCATCCGCCAGGAACTCGCCCAATACGAGGACCATCGCAGCCTACCCATAGAAATCGCCCACGCGCCCGATGTGGTCACCATGGAGGACAGCGCCGCGCGCGCCGTCCGCAACAAGCCCAACAGCTCCCTGCGGGTAGCTTCGCGCATGGTGAAGAACGGTCTAGCGGACGGCTTAGTGTCCGCCGGGAACACCGGCGCGGTGATGGCCACCGCGAAGATCGTGCAGGGCGTGGTGCCGGGCGTGGACCGGCCGGCTTTGGCCGGGGTGTTCCCCACCATGAACAGCAAGCCCGTGGTGGTAGTGGACGTGGGCGCCAACGTGGATTGCCCGGCGCGCCAACTGGCGCAATTCGCGGTGATGGCGGAGATTTATTCCCGCATGATCATCCGCTCGCGCCCCAACCCGCGCGTCGGCATTCTCTCCATTGGCGAAGAGGAGCACAAAGGCAACGATCTTACGCGCGCGGCCGCTTCGCTGCTCCGCCGCCTGGACCTGAACTTCATCGGCAACGTGGAAGGCCGCGACATCTATTCCGGCGACGTGGACGTGATTGTCTGCGACGGCTTTGTGGGCAACGTGGCGCTCAAGGTGAGCGAAGGCGTGGTGGATCTGGTGAAGAACGTCATGCGCGAGTCGCTGGAGGCTTCCATCACCGGCAAGATCGGCTACGCCATCGCCAAGAACGCCTTCACCGCATTCCGCAAGCGCCTGGACTATTCCGAATACGGCGGCGCGCCGCTGCTGGGCGTGCGCGGCGTCTGCATCATTTGCCATGGCCGCTCCAACGCCAACGCCATACGGAATGCCATCCGCGTGGCTAAGGAGTTCTCCGAGGGCCAGGTGAACCAACTGATCGAGCGGGAACTGGCGCGTTCCTCCTTCGGCGAGAACGGCGTCCATACCGAGCGCCCCCAACCGGAAAACGTCTAACCTAATGAAACCGCCGGGACAGACGGTCGCCTTTGCTCTCCTGTCCATTCTCACTCTAGCCCTAGCCTGCGGCGCCCAAGCCCAGGATCGGGTCTTGTGGACTCTCACCCCGGAAGGACCGGCCGCGCCCGGAGGCTTGGCGCTCCTGGACGCGGACGCCAGGATCCAGCCGGGCTGGCACCTCTATTCGGCATCCTCGCCCTCCGGCTTGCCGGCCTCTTTCCAGGTGGACCCCGGAAGCATCTCGCGCGTGCTCCAGCCTCCACCCAAGAAGGCTCTTGATCCTACATCTCATGCCCAGGCAGAAACTTACGAGAATGAAGTTAAGTTTCTTCTTGAGATAAAAATACCGGCAGACGCCGGAGCGGGGTCTCTGCCTCTCACGGTGAGAGCCCGCTTCCAGACCTGTAACGACACCGAATGCATCCCCGGCCGGTGGACGGGCACGGCGGCTGTGAATATCGACGCCTCCGCCAAGGCCGCGCCTGTGATCCCCGCCGGTTATGCCGAAGCCAAGCGGCCGGCGCCGGCCGCCGCGGAGACGGGCTCGGCGGATGTCTCCAGCCAAGGTTGGGCCGCGTTCCTGCTAGTGGCCTTCGGATTCGGGCTGGCCTCTATCTTCACGCCCTGCGTGTTTCCGATGATCCCCATCACCATGTCGTATTTCCTGAACCGCCGGTCCGGGGAAAGGCGCGACTCGGTGACGCAGGCGGTGGTGTTCTGCCTGGGGATCGTGGTGTTGTTCAGCGGCTTGGGGCTGCTGGTAACAGCCATCCTCGGGCCGTTCGGGGTTTCGCGGCTGGGCGGCAGCCCGTGGGTGAACGGATTCATCGCCGCGTTGTTCATCGCGTTCGGGCTCAGCCTTCTGGGCGCCTTTGAGATTGTGATTCCCTCCTCCATCCTCACGCGCTTGAACGAATCGTCGGGGCGCGGAGGCTTTGCGGGCGCGCTGCTCATGGGCCTCACCTTTTCGCTGGCATCCTTCGCCTGCGTGGGGCCGTTCGTGGGCACGCTGCTGGCGGCCTCGGCGGGCTCGGGCGGCGCGCGTCCCCTGGCCGGAATGGTGACTTTCGCCGCGGGCCTGGCGCTGCCGTTTTTCCTGCTGGCGCTCTTCCCCGCGTACCTGAAGCGCCTGCCGAAAAGCGGCAGCTGGATGGCGCGCGTGAAGGTGGTAATGGGTTTCGTGATCCTGGCGGCCAGCCTGAAGTACCTGAGCAGCCTGGATCAGGCCGCGCAGTGGGGCCTGCTGACGCGGGAGCGCTTCCTGGCTATTTGGATTGTACTGTTCGCCATGGCGGGGCTCTACCTGCTCGGCTTCCTGCGCCTGGAAGGCGTCAAGGAGGATGAGCCTCTGGGATTGGGGCGGCTGCTTACCGGCATGGCGTTCCTGGTGTTCGCGCTGAGCCTGACTCCCGGCATGTTTGGCGGCAAACTCGGTGAGTTGGACGCCTACGTTCCGGAAGCGGCATCGGGCTCGTCCAGCCTCGGCGGCTCCGCCGGCCCGGCGCTCGCCTGGATGAAGGATGATTACCGCGGCGCGCTGGACCGCGCGCGCGCCGAGGGCAAGCTGGTGTTCGTGAACTTCACGGGCTACGCCTGCGCCAACTGCCACTGGATGGAAGCCAACATGTTCCCACGCGCGGAAATCGCCGCTGCGCTGGGGCAGTATGTGCTGGTGGATCTCTACACGGACGGCACGGACGCCGCTTCCGACGCCAACGGCAAGCTGGAGCTCGACAAATTCCAGACCAGCGCCGAGCCCTTCTACGCCATCATGGATGCGGACGAGAAGGTGATTGCCACCTCGGCCGGCGCCACACGCGATCCCCAGGCTTTCCTGGCGTTTCTGAACAAGGGTAGCCAGCCGGGCGGCGCAGCCGCAAAGGCCGCCAATCCGCCCCAGGCCGCCGCGCCCGCCGCCAAGGGCAGCCTTTCCGATATCCCCACCAAGACCCTGGGCGGAGACAAGCTTTCCCTCGGAGGCAAGGTGGTGGTGATCAATTTCTGGGCCACCTGGTGCGTGCCTTGCGTCGCGGAGGCGCCGGGTTTCAACCGCGCCTTTCATGAGTTTCAGCAGCAGGGCGTGACCATTGTCGGCGTCGCCATGGACGACGAAGGCAAGTCGGTGGTAGCGCCGTTCCTCAAGAAACACCCGATCGACTATCCGGTGGTGATTGGCGATGAAGCGCTTGGAGATAAGTTCGCGCTGGATGGCTATCCCGTGACCGTGATCTACGACCGTTCCGGCAAGGAAGCGAACCGCCTGATCGGATTCACTGGCCCGAACGATCTGGACGACGCCATTCGCAAGGCGCTTTAGGATATGCCTGTCCTCAGCGGCATTCATCCCATCGCCGAAGCGCTCAAGACCGGGCGCCCCTTGGAGCGGCTGCTGGTGGCCAAGGGCGCGGGCGGGCCGCGCGTCCAGGAGATTGTAGACCTGGCGCGCCGCGCCGCGGTTCCCGTGCGCTTCGAGCCGCGCGCCTCGCTGGACCGCCTGGCCGGCAGCGCGACGCACCAGGGCGTGGTGGCGCTAGGGGCGGCCAAGCCTTACGCCGACCTGGATGAGGTTGCTTCCGCGCCGCTGCTGGTGGTGCTGGACGGCGTGGAGGACCCGCACAACCTCGGGGCCATTATTCGCACGGCGCATGCCGCCGGCGCCGGGGCGGTGATTGTGCCCGAGCGGCGCGCGGCGGGCGTCACCGACGTGGCGGCCAAGGCCGCCGCCGGCGCGCTGGAGCACCTGCCGGTAGCGCGCGTAACGAACATCAACCGGACGCTGGAAGAGCTGAAGAAACGCGGCTACTGGATCTACGGCCTGGACGAGCGCGGCCAAGAACCCTACGACCGCGTGAACTTCGCCACACCCACCGCGCTGGTGTTCGGCGCCGAGGGCGCCGGGCTCCATGAGCAGGTGCGCCGCCATTGCGACGCCCTGGTGCGCATCCCCATGGCGGGCAAGATCTCCTCCCTCAACGTGTCCGTGGCCGCCGGCGTGGTGCTCTTCGAATGGAAGAGACGCGCGGCCCGCCCGGCATAGTAGAATCGAATATTACACCGCGCCGCGCCGCTCACCGGCGCAGCGCAAGAATCGCGCCACCCCAATGAACCACGCCCTCTCGACGCACCTCTGGGCCAACCACCGACTCACCACCAGCCTGCTCGCGAAGGTCGAGCAGACGGGCATCCCCGAAGTGGAGATCTTCTGCGCCAAGCAGCATCTGGACCATCGCGACCGCGCGCAAGTGGCCGAATTGGGCCACTGGTTCCGCGATTCCAAGCTGAAGCTGCGTTCCGTGCATGCGCCCATCTACACGGACGACGTCTGGGGCCGCTCCGGGCCGCACGCCGTCGTTAACATCGCCGAGCTCGTGAAGTCGCGCCGCATGCCCATGGTGGACGAGATCAAGCGGGCCATCGAGATCGCCGAGTTTGTTCCGTTCCGGTATTTGATCCAGCACATTGGCGTGAGCGGCGAGGAGTTCGATCCGCGCAAATTCGACGCGGCGTTCACGGCGCTCGAAGAGCTGCGAGTCTTCGCGCGGCAGATCGACGTGGAGATCCTCCTGGAGAACATTCCCAACGACCTGGCCAGCCCGGGGCGTCTGAGAGAGTTCCAGGAGCTCACACACATCGGATTGAACTACGTTTTCGATATTGGCCACGCGCACATCGCGGGCAACGTGGAAGCAGCTTTCGCGCTGATGAAAGACCGCATCCGTTCCACACACATCCACGACAACGATGGGACCGAGGACGCGCATATGTTCCCGTTCTCCGGCTCGATAGACTGGAACAACGCCATGCCGCTGCTGCGCGAATGCGGCGAGCAGGCACCGCTGCTGCTCGAATTGAAGGAAATGCCCGGCTTGGCGAATCCCCTGGATGAAGTCAGACGAGTCTTCGACCGTCTGGAAGAGCTATAACCCTGATGCACCGGCGCGGCCACCCAATCACAGCCAATCAGATTCCCGTTGACCACCTTGTCGAGGCTTGTTTTATTTTCGCAAACGGACTAAGATGTCTTTTACTCTCGCGTCCCGTACCTCCGACTGACTATGCAATGTGACTGGTGTGGCGAAGCTGTAGTCCGTGTACGGCGGAACAGAATGGAGCGGTGGCTCTACGCCGTCATCTATCAATGCCCGGAGTGCAAGCGCAAGACCAAGATCGCCCGGTTTCCCGCGATTTATGTGGCATCGCTTCACCGGACTTGCCCCAAGTGCGGCGGGCCGCAGTTGGAGAAGCTCCGCAAGCGGGATCACATAGACCCGCTGTATCTCAATCCCATCAGTCTGCTGCAGGGACTCATCGGCGCGCCTATCTGGTGGTGCCCGTTTTGCCGTTTGCAGTTTTACGACTTCCGTCCGGGCTGGCCTGTGAAGCGGAATGCCACCAAGGTGGCCGCAAAATAGCTGGAGAGCCGCCCCGGTAAGACTCGCCGCGGCTCTCTTCCCCTACCCCCGAATGACTCTGCGCCCCTCGACCCGGTACTTGCCGCCAATCACGATCTTCAACGCCTCCGAGTAAATGCGGTGCTCCTCGTTGAGGATGCGGGCGGCGAGAGTATCGGCCGTGTCCGTATCGAGGACCGGGACGGTGGCTTGCGCCACGATGGGACCGGTATCCAGATGCTCGTCGACGAAATGCACGGTGCAGCCGCTCACGCGAACGCCATGTTCGAAGGCCTGGTGTTGCGCGTCCAGGCCGGGGAATGCGGGAAGCAGGGAGGGATGAATGTTCAGAATGCGATTGGGA
>DATKOS010000300.1:0-3853 GCA_035524535.1 Bryobacteraceae bacterium | reverse complement strand
TTCGGATATTCGGTCACGGCGGTGGAGATCCACGATTGCCTGCACATGAAATCCGGGTGCACCTATTTGGGCAGGGGAACGATCCTGGCGAACCGGGCCTGGCTGAACATGGGGCCGTTCCGCGATCTGCGCGTCCTCGATGTGGCCCCGGAGGAGCCTTGGGCTGCGAACGTGCTGACCATCGGCGAGACGGCGATTGTGCACGCCGGATTTCCGAGGACGAGGCGGATTCTGGAAGAGGCCGGCTGGAAGACGGTGGCCGTGGACATCTCCGAAATTCAGAAGGCCGAAGGCGCGCTCACCTGCATGAGCATCATTCTGGATTAGGCGGCGATCCTAGCGGTCTCCTCCGGCCAGGACCCGCTCGATCACCTGCATGTTCTTGTAGGCGCCTTCGAGAGTGACGGGAACCTCGGCGTTCTCCTGAATCGCTTTCGCGAAGGCGTCGCCCTGAGTCGTGTACTGGTCGCAAGCCGGAAACTCTAGAGTCTCCACCATGCCCGCGCGATCGTAGATCTTCAGGTAGCTCGGCTTGTCGGGCGGGGTGTTCATGGGCCAGTCCATCTCCACGCGCCCTTCGGTTCCGAGGAATTGCACAATCTGGTGATTCACAAGCTGCGTGCCGCAAGTGAAGATGGCGCGTCCGGAGGAGAACTCCAGAATGGCGGAAGTCAGAATATCGGTCTTGAAAGCGGGGTCGCGCTCCACGGCCGAGAAGACCTTCACCGGTTCCTCCCCGAAAATCCAGCGGGAGAAGAAGATGGGGTAGCACCCAATGTCCATCACGCCGCCGCCGCCCCATTCGAGCACATTGCGCACGTTGGCCGGGTCGGTGTTGAAGTAGCTGTAATGCGCCACCATGGAGCGCAGCTTGCCGAGCCTGCCGGCGCGAATCATCTCGCGGAGCTTGAGCCAGCGCGGCTGGGTTGCCACCATAAACGCCTCCGCCATCTTCACGCCGGTGCGGTCGCGGACGGCGATCAGCTTGGCGCATTCGGCCGCCGAAAGAGCGATGGGCTTCTCGCAGAGCACGTGCTTGCCCGCTTCCGCGGCCTTGATGGACCACGGCACGTGCAGATGGTTCGGCAGGGGATTGTAGATGGCGTCGATCTCCGGATCGGCCAGCAGTTCGGCGTACGAACCGTAGGCTTTCGGAATTCCGAGCTCCTGAGCAGCTTCCCGGGCCTTGCCCAGCTCTCGTGAAGCGATGGCGGTGATTTCGGCGCGTTCGCATTTCTGCATCGCCGGAATCACCTTCTTGACGGCGATGTTCGCTACTCCCAGCACTCCAAAACGGATTCGTTCGCTCATGAGGACCTTTCCGATGGCTAAAAACGAGTGTAGCTAAGTTCAAGCGCCGGCAACGCAAGCCGTACCGGCGGAAACCTCAAGTACCCGGCGCCGCCAGGCGGGCTTGGCGGGCTCGAATCGCGTGCCCGAGCGGAACGCCGGGACGCCCTTCCAGCCGCCGCGCCCGCTGCTACACTACCTGGAATGGCGCGCTGCCCTAGTTGCGCGACGGACAATCCGGACTCCAGCCGCTTCTGCGGCAACTGCGCCGCGCCTCTCGATTCCGGCGGCGTGAGCGCCGACACCATGACCATGGCGCGGCCTGCCTCCGCGCCGCCCAGCCGCCATTCCAAACCGAGTTCCACCACCAGTTCGGCCGACGAAGGCCGCTTCATGCCGGGCACGCTCCTTTTGGACCGCTACCGCATCGTGGCCCTGCTGGGACGCGGCGGCATGGGGGAAGTCTATCGCGCCACGGACCTCACCTTGAACCAGCCGGTGGCGCTGAAATTCCTGCCCGAAGACGTAGGCCGCGACGACCGCGCCCTCCAGCGCCTGCTCGATGAAGTGCGCATCGCCCGCCAGGTCTCGCACCCCAACGTTTGCCGGGTTTATGACATCGGCGAGATCGACGGGCATCGCTTCCTCTCCATGGAATATGTGGATGGCGAGGACCTGGCTTCCCTGCTCCGGCGCATCGGCCGGGTGCCGGCGGATAAGGCCCTGGAAATCGCGCGCAAAGTGTGCGCGGGCCTGGCCGCGGCCCACGATAAGGGCGTGCTGCACCGCGACCTCAAGCCCGCCAACGTGATGCTCGACGGCCGCGGCAACGTGCTCATCGCGGATTTCGGGTTGGCCGCCGTATCCGGGCAGATCCAGGCGCACGAGATCCGCCACGGAACGCCTGCCTATATGGCTCCGGAGCAACTGGCGGGCAAGGAAGTGACCGTCAGGAGCGACATCTACGCCCTGGGCCTGCTGCTCTACGAGATCTTTACCGGCAAGCGCGCCTTTGAAGCAGCCAGCATGGCGGAGCTGATGAAGCTCGAAGAGAGCGGCGCGCCGTTGAGCCTCACCACAATGGTGAAGGACATAGACCCCGCCGTGGAGCGGGTGATTCTGCGCTGCCTGGCGCCGGACCCGCGCAACCGCCCGGTGTCGGCCATTTCCGTGGCCGCGGCGCTGCCCGGCGGCGATCCCGTAGCTGCGGCGCTGGCGGCCGGCGAAACGCCTTCTCCGGACATGGTGGCGGCGTCCGGCGAAACCGAAGGGCTGCGCCCGCGGGTGGCCATCGCTCTGCTCGCGGGCGTGGCGATCGGCCTGCTTGCCGTGGCATGGCTCACCGGAAAAACTACCGCGCTCGACAAGATCCCCTTCGACACGCCGCCGGACGCCCTGGCGGTGAAGGCGCGCGATCTGGCGCGCCGCCTCGGCTATACGCAGCCCGCACAAGGAGTGGCCAGCGGCTACGCCACCGACGGGGACTACTCCGATTGGCTGGCTAAGTCTGACCCAGCCAGGACACGCTGGGCCAACATGGGCGCCGGGCAGCCCGCCTTCATCTATTTTTGGTACCGGCAGAGCCCGCGCTACTTCGCCCCGCGGCGCGAACTGTCGGTGGACGAAGACCTGCCCGTGATGGACGTTTCCGGCGAGGTGGAAGTCTCGGTGGATACCGCCGGGCGCCTGATCCTTTTCAGGTCCGTACCTCCCCAGAAAGAGGAGGCCAAGGGGCCGCCGCCGCCCGCCGATTGGAATGCGCTCTTCGCCGCCGCCGGCCTCGACCCTGCGAAGTTTCAGGCCGCCGAGCCGCAGTGGACGCCCCTGGCGGCCTTCGATACCCGCGCGGCGTGGACGGGCGTTTATCCAGCCGCGCCGAAGATCCCGCTGCGGGTGGAAGCGGCGTCCTGGCGCGGTCAGCCCGTTTTCTTCAAGCTGGTTTCCCCATGGACGCGGCCGGGGCGCATGGAGAAGACCGCCACCGGTGCCGCGGCGCGCGCCCGGGAGTTGCTGGAACTCGTCATCATCGTAATCCTGTTCGTGGGCTCCGGCCTCATGGCCAGGCGCAACACCAACCTCCGCCGGGCCGACGTGCGCGGCGCCGCGCGGCTGGCCGGCTTCCTGTGCGCCGCCAATGCGTTCACCGCCGTGCTCTCGATGTACCACCTGCCCAACGACGGCGAACTTACCCAGATCGCCTATGCCCTCACCGAAGCGCTATTCCAGGCCGCGATTGTCTGGCTGCTCTACCTGGCCGTGGAGCCGTTCGTCAGGCGCCGTTGGCCGCGGACAATCGTCTCCTGGACGCGCATCCTCAGCGGCAAGCTGCGCGACCCGCTGGTGGGCGCCGATATCCTGATCGGGGTGGCGTTCGGCCTCTTCTGGATCGTGATTCTCGAACTGGCCTTCGTGCACGACCAGGCCCGCGGCGGCGTGCCCAACCCAGGCGGCGTGGACCAGTTGATGGGCGTACGCTTCATGGCGTCCGGACTCATCGGACAGTTGACCAGCGCTATCGGCTTCGCTTTCGGCACATTTTTCCTCTTCTTCCTGCTGCGAATGG
>DATKOS010000299.1:0-6515 GCA_035524535.1 Bryobacteraceae bacterium | reverse complement strand
AGGCGTTCCAGGAATGAGAGACAGGTTCCGCCGCTGCGGAATACGGACTCGCGGCCGGCGCTGGCTTGGCGTGCTGCATGGCCGTCCAGCCCTCGTCCAGGGTTTGCAGCAGAGTTTCCACTTCCGCCAGCGGCTGATCGTCGCGCTTCACGCTGGCGTCCACAATGCGCTTCCGCATGTGCCGGTAGAGCCGCGCGAGGTTCTGGCTGATGGAGCCTCCCGCATCGAAATTCAGCGCTCCCTCCAACTCGCCAATGGCCGCCATGGCCTTCGAACTGGCCGTGGCCCGGGTCTGAATGTCGCCCAAGCGAAGGGCGGCTCTCGCCATCCTCACCTGGGAGATGGCGTGCTCGTAGAGGATGTGTATCAACTCCACGGGGTCTGCCGCCAGAATGCGGCTTTCAAGGTAAGGGTCTTTGGGCATCTGGGCTACAGCTCCTCTTCCCGCTCTTTCTCCAGTTCCGCCGCCATGCGCAGGACTTCCACCGGGGGAAGCTGGTCCACCACTTCAGCGCTATCGCTCTCCTCGGGTTCCGGCACGGGCCGGCGCGGGGGAACCCGCCGCCGCAGCCGGAACTCGCGGCTTTGCTCTGGCGATTCGGCCCGGTTCGATCCGCGCACCGCGGCCACTTGCTGTCCCTCCAAGCCGCTCGGGGGAGCCGTGCTGGCGGGAGAACCTGCCGGGAGCCGATCTAAACGTCTGATTTCCATGGCGAAGCCGCGCTGGTACTTACAACAACCACATCGGCAGGAAAATTTCGGGATTCGAGGGAGATTCTAATGCGCCATTCACACGTTGCGGCCCTCTTGGCGGCCCTGGTTGCGGCCGGCGGAGTGCATGCCCAGCCGGAGAGCGCGCAAGTGCGTCTGGAGGCCTCCGTCCTCCAGCAACGGGCGTCGGCTGCATCCATGCAGGCATCCGTGGCGCGCCAGCGCGCGGCCGTGGAGAAGCAGCGCAAACCGGCCGGCAAGCCCGCCCCCTTCTTCCAACTCGCTCCGCCGCCGCGCTTGGGCCCGCCGCCGGGCTTCATCGGCGCCTCCCCAGCCGCCGTGGCGGCCGCTCCCTCTTGCCCGGCGTTGTCCGCGGGGGAAATCGATTCCCTTGTCCGCCAGGCGGCCGCGCGCGAAGATCTGGACGAGAATATGCTCCGCGCCGTCATGCGCCAGGAGTCCGCCTTCCGCCCCTGCGCCGTCTCCGCGAAGGGCGCCATGGGACTTATGCAGTTGGAGCCCGCCACCGCCACGGAGTTCGGCGCCTGGAACCCATTTGACCCCGAGGAGAATGTGGATGCCGGCGCTTCCTTTCTCAAGCGCCTGCTGGTGCGCTATGGCGGCGATGCGAGCTTGGCCCTGGGCGCGTACAACGCCGGACCCTCCCGCGTTGACGATTCCGGCGGCGTGCCGCGCATTCCCGAGACCCAGCAGTACGTGAGTCAGATTCTTTCGAGCCTAGCCGCCGGCTTCTAGCCGAATTTCCCCCTAAACTCCTCGCGCGGGAGCCGATAAGCTCCTTGTGAACGCGTTCTTCCGCCGCGCCGAGGAGATCCTGGAGATTGCCACCGCTGAAGGCGCCAGCGCGGAAGACAAGCTCCTGATCCTGGACCGCCAGGGCGGATTCCGCATGATCGAGCCCTCGGGATGGTCGCTGCCCGGCGCCGCGGCTGAGTTCGGAGCGGTAGCGGTGTATAAAGTGATGCGGCGCGGAACCGCAGTTCGCGTGGAAGGTTGGAACGGGTCGGAGCGCTGCCTGCTGCAGGGCCTGACCGGAAGTCAAAAAACTCTTAATTTACTTCAGTTTGCGTGCTGTCATCAGGCCAGCATGCTCCATCTGGCCGCGCCGGCGCTCGCCTGATTGAAGGATCTGGTCCCCCGCGTTCGAAACTCGTACTTCGCCAGGCTAACGAAGGTCCCTTCGGCGTCCGTGCGCACCACTCTCCCCCACACCCGCAACTCCAGCTCGCAGACGCCCTGCAGGAGGAACGGCCACTCGATGCGCAGCTCCGCCGCCGTGTCTGGCTGTGGAGGCGTATCTGTTAGAAAACGAACGCCCTTACGGGAGAGATCGGTGGTCCGGCCGCTGGCCACGCACTGCACGCCATCGCGCTTCCACAAGATGCGCATGGGCATCTCGGCGGCAAAGCGCTCGCAGTCCCGGCGGTCCCCCTGGATCAGCTCGATCTCGGGCATGTGGCTTCCTATATATGATCGGCGACATGCCTCTGCCGCACCAGAGGTGGATTCGCTAGAAAGTACCGCGCGAGTACCCGAAGTTGCGGCCGCGGCGGCAATAGTACCTTGGTACTAATCGGCGCTTCGGGGTCAGTTCCGAATCTCCGTCAACAGGTTTGCGGCGGGCCGGTGCGCGCGTTCGCGGGCGATCTTTGGTTCATCCTCCATTCACTTGCTGGCACTTATACTATTACCTTCCGCAATGTCACGTTCTCTCCCGCTATTAGGGCTAGGGCTGGCCCTGTGCGCCCTTGCGCAGAACCCGCCGCCGGGGCAGCCGCCCAACGCACCCCTGCGTCTTACCCTGGACGATGCGCTGGCTCGCGCCCGCGCCAATAGTCCGGACCTGCTCCGCGCCAACCTCGATGCGCTCATCGCGCGCGAGGACGCCGTGCAGGCCAAGGCCGGCCTGCTGCCGAGCGTGAGCGGCTACAGCCAATACATCTACACGCAGGCCAACGGCAACCCGAGCGGCGTTTTCGTCTCCAACGACGGCGTGCATGTTTACAATGACCAAGCCGTCGTTCACGGCGATATCTACGCGCCGGACAAGATCGCCGGATACCACCGCGCGCAAATGGCGGAAGCCCTCATGCACGCCAAGTCGGAAGTGGCCGCGCGCGGGCTGACCGCCACCGTGGTGGCCGAGTTCTACGGACTGGCTTCCGCCGTGCGCAAGGCCGATAACGCCCGCCAGACTCTGACCGAGGCGCAACATTTTCTGGACATTACGCAGAAGCAAGAGTCGGGCGGCGAAGTGGCGCACGCCGACGTGGTGAAGGCCCAGATTGAAGTGGAGCAGCGCCGGCGCGAGACGCAGGAAGCGCAGCTTGAAGTGGATAAGGCCCGCCTGGAGTTCAGCATCCTGCTCTTCCCGGATTTCAACGAGAACTACGAACTGGCCGACGACCTGGAGGCGGCTCATTCGCTGCCCGATTTCGCGGCCATCCAGGCGATGGCGGCGAAGAACAACCCGGATATTCGCGCGGCGCAGGCTGCCCTGGACATGCAGAACTGGGACCTGAAGGCGGCTCGCGCCGAGCGGATGCCCTCGCTCTCCTTCGACTACTTCTTCGGTTTGAACGCCAACCAAGTTGCGGCGCACACCCCGGATGGTTTTCGAAATTACGGATCGGCGGCGCAAGCCCAATTGACGATTCCGCTGTGGACCAACGGAGCGCTGGCCAGCCGGATCCGGCAGGCCGAACTCGGCCTGAGGGAGGCGAAGAGCGATTTGAGCTTCGCGCAGCGCCAGTTGCTGGCCGACCTGAACTCGGATTACCGGGAAGCAACCACCGCCGCCGCGCAGATCGCCTCCCTGCGTCATTCCCAGGATCTGGCGGAGAGCAGCGTGAAGCTCACGCTGGAACAATATGAAGCCGGAGAGTGCACGGCGCTGGAAGTGGTGGATGCGCAATCCACCCTGGCCGAGGCGCGCAACGCCTATGACGAAGGCCTTGTGCGTTCCCGCGTGGCGCTGGCCAATCTTCAGACTCTGACGGGAGCGTTTTAGGCAATGGTCGAAATGATGCAGCTATTTGGCGGGCGCGCGGGCAAGCTTGACCCGCTGGCGCGCGGCGCCGCTTGCGCCGCGCTGGCCGCGGCGGTCCTGCTGGCGTCGGGTTGCTCCAAGAAGGCAGCCGAGGAAGCTGAGCAGCCCCCCACGGTTCAGGTGACCGCGGTGACGCAGGCCGCCATCCACAACGTCGTCAGCGGCGATGGCGTGCTCTATCCCTACGATCAATCGAGCGTCATGCCCAAGATCACCGCGCCGGTGGAGGCGTTCCACGTGAACCGCGGCGATCACGTTAAGAAGGGCCAACTCCTCGCCGAACTGGAGAACCGCGACCTTACGGCGCAGGTGGCGGAAGCGCAGGGAGCGGTGGAGCAAGCCCGCTCCAACCTGCGCGCCACTTCGGATGCCGCCATCCCAGAATCCGTGGTCCGCGCGCAGACCGACGTCGACGCGGATAAGCAGGCCGTGGACGCCGCCAAGCGCGTTCTCGACGCCCGTCAGCAGTTGCTTACGGACGGCGCCCTGGCGCGCCGCCAGGTGGATGAGGCGCAGGTCAATTGGGCTCAAGCCAATAGCGCATACCTCGCGGCGCAGGAACACTTGCGCGTTCTGCAGGCGGTGGCCAAGGAAGAGCAGGTCAAGACCGCCACGGCCCAGGTCAACTCGGCGGTGGCCCATCAGCAGGACCTGAGCGCGCAGCTCAGTTACTCGAAGATCTACAGCCCCATGGACGGCGTCATTGCCGAGCGGCCCCTGTGGCCGGGTGAAATGGCCAGCCCCACCACGACGCTCTTCACCGTGATGGATATCAGCCGCGTGGTGGCGCGCGTCAATATTGCGCAGGCCCTGGCCGAGCCCGTGAAAGTAGGCCAGCCGGCTACCATCACGCTGACCGATACGGGCGAAAAGGTAGAAGGCAAGGTCACCGTGGTGAGCCCCGCCACGGATGCCAGCAGCACGACGGTCCAAGTGTGGGTGCAGGCCGATAACCCTGGTGAAAAGCTGAAACCCGGCGCCAGCGTCCACGTGGGTGTGGTGACTAACGCGGCGCAGAACGCCATGGTGGTTCCGGCCGCCGCCATTCTGCCTGGAGACGAGGGAGGCACGGCCGTTTTGGTGATCACTTCGGACTCCATCGCGCATCAGCGCAAGGTGGACCTGGGAATACGTGAAGGCGACAAGGTGCAGCTCTTGAACGGCGTCTCGCCGGGCGATTCCGTGGTGATCGTAGGCGGCCTGGGCGTGGACGACAAGACCAAGGTGAAGGTGCTTACGCAACCCGAGGAAAGCGACGACGACCAATGAGCGACCTCGCCGCGATTCCCCCTCCCGGAGCCGAGGAGCGCCACTGGACAGACCGCTTCGGCAAGCCGGTGATCTTCTTCATCCTGACCCTGGTGGCCGTTGGAGTTTATGTGGCCTTCAACGTCCCGGTGGCCGTGTTCCCGGAGACCAATTTCCCGCGCATCGTCCTGGCCGTGGACAACGGCGTGATGCCCATCAACCAGATGCTGGTGACGGTCACCAGGCCTATTGAGGAAGCCTGCAACACGGTGCAGGGCCTGGACCGCGTTTATTCCATCACGAGCCGCGGCGACGCCGAAATCAACCTGTTTTTCGATTGGAACGTGGATATGAACCTCACGCTCCAACGCGTGAACGCGGCGCTGGCGAGCATCCAGAACAGCCTCCCGCCCACGGTCACCATCAAAGCCAACCGGATGACGTTCGCCGCGTTTCCGATCATGGGCTACAGCCTGACCTCGAACGCCGTGCCGCAGACCGACCTCTGGGAGTTCGCCAACTACACCATGAAGCCGCGTCTCAATCGAGCCAAAGGCGTCTCCACGGTGGTGGTTCAGGCGGACCAGATTCCGGAGTTTCAGGTGCAGCCCGATCCGGGCAAGCTGGTGCGCGCCCAGGTGACGGTGCCGGACATATTAGACGCCATCGGGCGGAGCAATCTGATCGATTCGCCCGGTTTGATTGAGGCGAACCACGAGCTCATTCTCAGCCTGGTCACCGGGCAAGTGAAGAATCCGGCGGAGATCTCCGATATCGTGGTAAAGACCACGCCCGCCGGAGCGCCCATCCGCATTGGCGATATCGCCTCCATCGGCCCATCCATCGAGCCTAAGTACACCATCGTGACGGCGAACGGCAAGCCGGCCGTGCTCATCAACATCAACCGCCAGCCGGACGCGAACACGGTGGACGTGGCCAACGGCGTACACAATGAAATCGCCCAGCTAAAGAAAGAGCTGCCGCGCGGCGTGGACCTGCGGTCGTTCTACGATCAATCGGACCTGGTGGCGGCCTCCATCGCCAGCGTGCGCGACGCCGTGCTCATCGGGCTGATCCTGGCGTCGCTCATCATGGTGGTCTTTCTGCGCGATTGGGGGACATCGTTGGTGGCCGGCCTGGTGATTCCCGCCACCATCGCCGTCACCTTCATTGCGCTCAAGATGGCGCACCAGAACTTCGACATGATGACTCTGGGCGGACTGGCGGCCGCGGTCGGCCTGGTGATTGACGATGCCATTGTCGTGGTGGAGAACATCGTCACGCACCGGGACGCGGGCCAATCGCGGGCCCAGGCCATCCGCAGCGCGATTCGCGAGATCCGCGTGCCGCTGGTGGGCTCCACGGTCACGCCCATCGTGGTATTCCTTCCGCTGGCGACGCTCACCGGCGTCTATGGCGTGTTCTTCCGGGCGCTGGCGGTGACGGTGGGGATGGCGCTGCTGACGTCGCTGGCGCTGGCGCTCAC
>DATKOS010000298.1:0-5799 GCA_035524535.1 Bryobacteraceae bacterium | reverse complement strand
GCATTCGCCGCAACCGCCGCGGAGCGGCTCTCCGCGTGGCTGGCCGCGCGGCGCTACATGCTCGCGGGCGCGGCGTGCCTGGCCGCCAGCCTCATCAATCCTTACTTCTATCACCTGCATGTGCACGTGGTGCAGTATCTGCGCGACCCCTTCGAATCCGAGTACGTCCTCGAATTCCTGACGCTCAGCTTCCATCACCCCGTCGCCATCTTCTTTGAAGCGCTGCTGGTGGCCGGAGCCGTTACGGCGGCCTGGAACCTGTCGCGCCGCAACTTCATCGATCCGGTCCTCATCGCGCTCTGGGCCCATGGCGCGCTGCTGGCCGCCCGCAACATTCCCATCTTCGCTATTGTCGCGGCGCCGCCGGTTGCCGCCGCGGCCCAGCGCTGGATCTCCACCCTGCCCTTCTCCCAAGCCGCCGGGTGGGTCCGCGCCGCATCGAAGCGCTACCTGGCCTTCGCCGCCGAATTCGCGGAGACGGACTCCATCTCACGCTGGCGCCTGGCAAGCGCGTTTGGCTTGCTGGTGGTGGCAGCCCTCTTGTTCGCGCCGCACCCGCCCAAGAACTTCCGGGCCCAGTTCGACCCCAAGTCCTTTCCCGCGGGCGCGGTGGACACCCTCAGCGCCGACCCCTCCGCGCGGATCTTCGCCTACGATCAATGGGGCGACTACCTTATCTATCGCCTCTATCCCCGCACCCGCGTGTTCCTCGACGGCCGCAGCGATTTCTACGGAGACGATTTCGAGAAAGCCGCTCTGGACGTGGAGCACGTGAAGTACGACTGGGAAAAGACCCTTGGCCGTTATGGCGTCAACACCATTTTGCTCTCCCCGGATACGCCCCTTGCCGGCGCGTTGAAGCAATCCAGCCGCTGGCATCTTGTCTACGACGACGGCGTGGCCGTGGTCTTCAAGACGGCCGCTTCCGAAGAGCCTAAGAGTTCCGACGGCGTACTCGCCCGAGGACTGAGCCGTGATCGCGAGATCACGAAGACTGCATCGTGTGATCCACCGATCACTCCAACACACACAGCACAAGCTGAATAGCACATAGGAGCGAACGAACATGACGTATTTGCGCAATTTCCTTCGGGAAGATCAAGGGCAGGACCTCATTGAGTACACCCTGCTCATGGCATTCGTGGCGCTGGCTTCCGCGGCCCTGTTCCTGGGAGCCGGGAAGAGCATTTCCGGCATCTGGTCCCAGACGGCCGTGAACCTGGCGTCCGCCAACTCGGCCAGCTAGGCGACGTAACGGGCGGGCGGTGGCGCGGGAGCGACCCGCCGCCGTCCCGCTCTAACCGCGATTCACCGGGCGTCAGTCATCCGCCGCCCTTCAGCGGCGTCATGCCGGTAACCGCGAGCCCGATGACTGACCTGTGGTCTTAAGACAATGAACAAACGATTCCTCGGCGTTCTGATTTTCGCGTTCATCGTGGCGGCATTGGGCGGGTTGGTCACTTACCGGCAACTCATCAACCACGCTCCGAAGACCGCGGCTCAGCCGACGGAGAAAATCGTCACTGCCGCCCACGACCTTCAGACGGGCCAGCTCCTCACGGCCGACGACCTGAAGCTGACCGATTGGGCCGGTCCCGTGCCGGAAGGTTCCACAGCCAAACCGGAGGACCTGGTGGGCCGCGGCGTCATTACCCCCATCTTCGCCAAGGAGCCCGTCACCGAGTCGCGCCTCGCGGCCAAGGGCGCCGGCGGCGGTCTGGCCGCCCTCATCCCCGACGGCATGCGCGCCTTCGCTGTGCGCGTGAATGAAGTCGCCGGAGTGGCCGGCTTCGTGACCCCCGGCCAGCGCGTGGACGTAGTCATTAATGGCAACGCGCCGGACGCGGACGCCTCCCAGGGCTCACAGGCGCGCACCCTGCTGCAGGACGTCACCGTGCTCTCCGCCGGACAGGATTATAAGAAGGATGCCGAAGGCAAGCCCATCGTGTCCCAGGTGGTGAACCTGCTGGTTTCGCCCGAGGACGCGGAAAAACTCATTCTCGCCGCCAATCAGACCAGCGTGCAGTTGGTGCTGCGGAACCCGTTGGACCGGAAAGAGGTGAAGACGCCGGGAGTGGCGCTGGCTTCCCTCTTCCATGGCGCCTCGGCGCCCGCGCCAGCCAAGGTGGCCGCCGCGCCCGCCGCCGCCCCTCCCGCGCCCGCGCCACCGGCCGTTGCGCCGCCGCCGGCGCAGCCGCCCCAGTTCGTCATGGAGATTATTGCGGGCGGCCAAAAGACCGAACACACGTTCGCTGCGTCCGGAGGGAGCCGCTGAAATGGCCCTTACCCGCCAGTTCGTCAAGTACGCCGCCACCGTCTGCTGGCTTTGCGCGTCCTCGCTGCCAGCCCAGGCGCCCGCGCCGTCCGCCGCGCCGCAGGATTGGTTCGTCACCGTGGGCAAGTCCATCCCGGTGGATAGTCCGCTGCCCATATATCGCGTCGACGTAACCGACCCCACCGTGGTGGAGGCCGTCGGCATCTCGCCCAAGGAATTGCTCATCAACGGAAAGGCGCCCGGCGAAACCTCCGTCTTCCTGTGGCAAACCGGAGGCAGCCGCCTGCAATACGACGTGATCGTGCGCCCCAACCCCGCCAAGATGGACGCCGTGCGCCAACAGATCGAGCTGGAGTTCCCCGGCTCGGAAGTCTCCCTCGCCCCCGAAGGCGACTCCATTTTCGTCCGCGGCACGGTGAAGGATCTGAATACCGCCGAGCGCGTCGCCGCCATGGCCGCCACGCTTGGCAAGGTGGTGAACCTGCTTCATGTGGAGGTTCCCAAGGAAGAGCCGCAAATCCTGGTGAAGGTCCGCTTCTGCGATGTGGACCGTTCGGCCAGCCGCAATCTGTCGATCGACTTCGCCTCGGGCGCCCTCGGCCAGACCAGCGCGGTGGGCCCGGACCAGCCGTTCAGCCTGGATGGCAATAAGACCGCCTCGCTCTCCTCGGCCGTCAACATCTTCTTGTTCCGCCCGGACATCAACCTGAGCGCCGCCATTCAAGCCCTCGCCAGCAAGAACCTCATCCAGATGCTGGCGGAGCCCACCGTGCCGGCCTACAACGGCAAACCCGCCAGCTTTGTCGCGGGCGGCGAGTTCCCCTTCCCCATGGTGCAGCCGGGATCCAACGGAACCGCCGGCGCCGTCACCATCCAGTGGCGGGAATATGGCGTGCGCCTGAACTTCCTGCCCACCATCACGCCGCGCGGCACAATCCACTTGGAAGTGGCCCCGGAAGTGAGCTCGCTCGATTATTCCCACGTCATCTCGGTGGCCGGAACCAGCATACCGGCGCTTTCCTCGCGCAAGGTGAGGACGGAGATTGAGCTCTCCAGCGGCCAGAGCTTCGTGATCGCCGGCCTGCTGGATAACCAGACCACCGACAATCTCTCCAAGGTCCCGGGCATCGGAGATCTTCCGATCCTCGGCAAGCTCTTCCAATCGAAAGTCATCTCGCGTACCAACAGCGAGCTCCTGGTGATTGTGACGCCGGAACTCGTACGGCCCATTCCCCAAGGCAATCCCGTTCCCGACCTGCAATACCCGCAGACGTTCCTCCCGGACAACACCAAGACGCCGTTGCGCCAACCCGGCATGGATTCCACGGGCCCTGTCCCGGTTACCCCGCCGCAGCCTACCGTACCGGTGGAAACGCTGCTGGATGAGGCGCAGAAGCAGCAGCAGGCCGGCCCCGCCGCCGCGCCCGCGGCCGCTTCTCCCGCCGCCGCCGGAGGGCCGCAGCAATGACGCGTCCGGCCGGAGGGGACAGATGTATCCGCTGACCATAGGGCTGGCCATCGAGGACCGCGCTCTCGCCGAGGAGACGCGCGCCTGCCTCGCCGAACTGCCCTTCCGCGTCACCGTGGAACATCAGGATCTCTCCGACGCCAGCGGTTTCGCCGAGCGCCTGGAACGCATGCGCCCGGACGTGGTGCTGGTGGATATCGCGCATTTCAAGGAACCCCTGGAAACGCTGGTGGCCCGCATCCGCAACGCCGCCGGCGACGCTATGATCGTGGCGCTGAACAACGCCGCCGATTCCGAGGCGATCCTCGCCTCGCTGCGCGCCGGCATCAACGAATACGTGTTCCCTCCCCTGGGCGAACCGCTGCGCCGCGCTCTGGAGAAGCGTTCGGTGGAGCGCAGCCGCCGCCGCGCGGGCGGTTCCAAGGGCTCCTCCAAGGCCTTCGGCTTCTTCTCCGCCAAGGGCGGCTGCGGCGCCACCACGGTGGTCTGCCACCTGGCCGCCGAACTCGGCCGGCAGGAACACAAGGTGCTGCTGGCGGACCTGGACCTGGACGCCGGCATGGTCGGCTTCATCACCAAGACGAAATCGGTCTTCTCCGTTCTGGACGCGGTCAACAACCTACACCGCCTGGATATCCACTTCTGGAAGGCGCTGGTTTCCAACGGAATCCCCGGCGTGGAGATCATGTCCTCGCCCTTGACGCTCGCTTCCAAGCAGCAACCCAAGGACGACCAACTGCGCCAGATTGTGGCCTTCGCCAAGCCGCATTACGATTGGACCCTGGTGGACCTGGGCCGCAGCTTGAGCCGCATGGCCATGGTCGCCCTCGAAGAAATTGACGAAGCTTGCCTGGTGGCCACCCTGGAAGTTCCCGCGCTGCATCAGGCCAAGCAAATCGTGCAGACGCTACTCGACAGCGGATTCGGCAAGAATCGCATTCGCCTCATCCTCAACCGCACGCCCAAGCGCCTGGAGATTACGCCGGGCGATCTGGAGCGGATGCTCTCCATCCCGATCTACTGCATGATTCCGAACGAATATACGGCATTGTACGAAGCCTACGCCGAGGGCCGCATGCTGGATCGCGGCTCGGAGCTGGGTAAAGGCATCGCCCGCCTTGCCTCGAAGCTGGCCAATGTTCAGGCCGAGGAGAAGACGGCTAAAAAGCGATTTGGGCTCTTTGGGTAATCTATGCTTCCCGCAATGGAAAACGCGCCAAGACTCGGAGAAGGCCGTGACGGCGGCTGGGTAAATCGCCTCTTCACGAATGAGGGCTATTCTCCCGAGTACCAGGAGTTGAAGTTCACGCTTCACCGCAAGCTCCTGGACCGCATCAACCTGGAGGCGCTCTCCTCCATGGCTGGCGAACGCGTGCGCGCTGAAATCCGCGCCGCCGTCGCCAAGCTGGTCGAAGAGGAAAAGACACCCCTCAGCCTGGTGGAAAAGGACCGCGTCATCGAGGAGATCCTCGATGAAGTCTTCGGTCTCGGCCCCCTGGAACCGCTCTTGCAAGACCCGGCCATCAGCGACATTCTGGTCACCACCCCCCGCCTGGTCTACGTGGAGCGGCGCGGCAAGCTGTACCGCACGCCGGTCGAGTTCAAGGACAACGCGCATTTGCTGCGCATCATCGAGAAGATCGTCTCGCGCGTGGGACGCCGCGTCGATGAATCGTCGCCGCTGGTTGACGCCCGCCTGCCGGACGGATCCCGCGTCAACGCCGCCATTTCTCCCGTCGCGGTGGACGGGCCGCTGCTCTCCATCCGCCGTTTCGGCCGCACCGCGCTGAAGGGCGAAGACCTCGTGGGCGGCGGCTCCATGACTTCCGGCATGCTGGACCTCCTGAAAGCCTGCGTCAAGGCGCGCCTTAACATCCTGATCTGCGGCGGCACCGGCTCGGGGAAAACCACCCTGCTCAACGCGCTTTCGTCCTACATTCCCGAGGACGAGCGCATTGTGACTATCGAAGACGCGGCCGAGTTGCGGCTGCAGCAGAAGCACGTGGCGCGCATGGAAACCCGGCCGGCCAATGTGGAAGGCACGGGCGCGATTCAT
>DATKOS010000297.1:0-8962 GCA_035524535.1 Bryobacteraceae bacterium | reverse complement strand
CGTGGCCGTGAGTGATGGCGTCGGTCGGGCAGGCCTCCACGCAATAGCCGCAAAAGATGCAGCGGTTGTAGTCGATGTTATAAACCTTGGCGTAGCGCTCGCCGCCGGAGATGCGCACCTTGTCGGTATTCTCCGCCGCCTCAATGTAAATGCAATTGGCCGGGCACGCGGCCGCGCACAGGAAACAGGCCACGCACTTTTCAAGGCCGTTCTCGTCGCGCTGCAGCACGTGGACGCCGCGGAAGCGCTCCTCGAACTTCGGCGGCTCATCCGGATAATACTCCGTCACCGTGGGAGACAGCATCTCCTTCAGGGTGACGCCCATCCCCTTGGCGACCGCGGCCGCCGCGCCGAAAACTTCCTCTAGAGTGTTGGCCATACTTGATTCCAGTTTACCGTGGCTCCCGCCGGGAGCCTAATTGCGGGACCCTCAACCAGCCTTCCATTCCGGTACGTGATCTTCCTGGCGGATGGTGCGGACGCCGGCCTTGCCGCTCAGCCATTCGACTTCGGACTTGCGCCAACCCTCGATGACGTGCGAAACCGTACCGGCGGCTTCCACCAGGAAGATGGTGGGCACGCTCGAAATGCCGAAGGCGTTGCTCACCGGGAAGCCGCTCTCTTCGCGATCGAGCAGCATGGGGAAGGTCACGCCATAGCGCTGGCAGAAGTCGCGCGTATCCTCCGGTCCGTTCTGCGAAATGCCGTAGACGGACAAGGCGCCGGCCGCGTGGATACGCTCCAGAAACGGTAAGGTGAACTGGCACACCGGGCAGGAGATCTTGAAGAACACGCACACGGCCGGGCCCGCCGCGGTAATGGTATGCAAGGAGGTCTCGCCCCCCGTCAGCAATCCAAGCTGGAACTCGGGAGCGCGCACGCCTGCCTCAAGCAGCTTGCGGCGTTTCCAGATGGCCATGATTCGATGTTACAGGATGCGGGAATCAGCCGGGTCCGGGCCATTCCGCCAGACGGCCGTCGCGGAAGATGAAGATGGCGTCGAAGCCGCCGCGCGGCGTCGGGCTTTGCGGCGCGCGCTCCACGGCGATGGACATATCGTGATAGAGCAGGCGCGTGAGGAAGAGCAGCGTGTAGCCGTCCTTGGGCAAGGGATCGTCCAGGTAAAGGACGCGCGCGCCCTTGGGCAGGCTGGGCCGCAGCGCCAGCAGTTCGGTGGAAAGCTCGCGCGTGGGCGGTTGGACGCTTTCGAAGAGGCGCAGCGTTCTGGCGCTTTCGCTCCAGTGATGCGGGGCCAGAAAGAGGGCCAGGAGCGGCGGGAGCGCCGCAATGGAAGCCATGCGCATCCGGGCTGCCCAGGTCTCGCCCGGCTTCGCCGCGCGGATTAGGAGAGCTAGAAGGAAAGCGCGCGCCTTGCTAAGCATCACGGCGGCGTAGAGCGCCCACCCGGCCATGGGCAGGTAAAGGAAGAAGCCCGCGTAGTGCGCGATAAACGCCACCGGCAGCAGGCTGAAAATCACGAAGCACCAGGCAAACAGGAGCGGCCGGCTGCGCAGGAGCAGCGCGGCGGCCAGCATCGCCAAGAGAAGCTGCGAGGTGTTGGGGCTGCGGAATACGTGGTCCTGGTAGAGCAGCGGATTCAGGTAAATGAAGAACGTGTGCAGATAGCGAACGGGCGAGATGCTGATGTGGTAGGCCGGGACTTCCGCCAGGCTCCCCGGGCCGGTGAGTTTGCCCGCCACGTAAAGCGCCGTGGCCAGGCCGCAGATGAGTACGCCGCGGCCCTCGCGTACCAGCCACGCCAGCCGGCCGTCCCGTACCGCGCGAGCCTGGTAAACAGCTTCATACGCCGCCAGCAGCAGCGGCAGCGTAACGGCCATCTCCTTGGCGTTCAGCGCGCAGATGTAGAGCGCGGTCAGAATGCCGGTCTGGCGCCAGCTCAGCCCCGCCCCGCGGCCGCGGATTCCCAGGTAGAAGTTGAACGCGCCCAGGAAGAAGGCGTAGCAGAGCAGGTCATACACCGTGCCGGTGCTGTAGTAGAGATCGACGAACCATGCGTGATAGCCCGCCAGAAGAAGCGCCAGAAAGGCAATCTCCCGCGACCCCGAGAGTCGCAGCGTGAAGCGCCACAGAAGGCCGAGGTTGAGCGCCAGCAGAGCGAAACAAGCCAGGCGAAACGGAAGCGGGTTAAAGCCGAACGCGTCCCAGAGCGAGACGTAAAACAGACCGCCCAACGGCCGGTAGGACGTGGACCAGAAGCGCAGGTTGTCCAGCAGCAGCGCGGACGCCGGCTGGCTCAGATAGCCGTGCAGGTTCATGAGGTCGTCGCCCGAGAACGGCGCGCGGATGCCGTTGTGGGCGAAGAGCAGGAGCCAGCCGAAAGAGATGGAGACGAGGAGAGCGGCGGTCCTGCGTGAACGGTTCACAGGAAAACATCATAACGTCCCGAGAGCGTCCGGCGATGGTTGCTTGAGCGGAGCGGAAGAAGACGCGCAGCGCGGAAAACGTGGCACGGCGCCGAGGCGCGCCGGCGGATCTTACAATTCCCTTGACAACTGCTGGGCGGCGACGAGGAGGGGATCCCAGACGGGCGAGAAGGGCGGGGAATAGGCGAGGTCGAGTTGTTCGAAGTCCTCCACTTTAAGCCGCGCGTGGAGGGCCGTGGCGATGACGTCTATCCGGCCCGCCGCGCCCTCTTCTCCGATCACGGCGCCTCCCAGCAGACGGCCCGTACCGCGGTCCGCCACCAGTTCCACCGACGTGGGCCGGCCGCCGAGATATGCGGGTTTGGAGTTGGCCTCAATTCTGGCGGCGGCGGGTGAGAAGCCCTCGGCGCGGGCCTGGCTCTCCGAAAGGCCGGTAACGGCAAAACCCATTCCAAACAGCGAGACGATAGTGGTGCCCGCGATTCCCGCAAAGCGCTCGCGCCGGCCCGCGGCGTTGGCGCCGGCGACGCGTCCCATCTTGTTCGCGGTGGTTCCCAGCGGGACGTAGGCGGGGCGGCCGGTGACCACGTGCATCGCCTCGGCGCAATCGCCCGCCGCGTAGACGCCGCTGAGATTCGTTTGCATGCGGTCGTCCGTTTGGATGGCTCCGGTCCGGCCCAGAGCCACGCCGGCCTCGGCTGCCAGCTCCGCATTGGGCTTGAAGCCGGCGGCGATCACCACCATCTGGCAGCCCACGTCAGCCACGCGGTCGGCCGCGATTTCGCGCGCTTCCACGCCGCGGCGCAGCTCCACGCCGTGCGCCTCCAGGTGGCGTTGCACGGCGGCGGTCCACTGGTGATCCGCGCGCCGCAGGGCATAGGGTGAGCGTTCCAGCACGGTGACGCGCAGCCCATTGCGCCGCAGCGCATCGGCGGCTTCCAGGCCGAGGTATCCCGCGCCGATCACCACGGCGCTCCGCGGCCGCTTTTCCCGCAGGAAGGCGCGCATGCGGGCGGCGTCCTCCGGCGTTTGCAGCGTGAAGACGTGCGGCTGATGCGCGCCGGCGATGGCGGAACGGTCATAACGTCCGCCGGTGGCGAGAACCAGATGCTCGTAAGGCACGCGCTCGCCGGACTCCAGAATGGCCTCGCGCCGCGGATGGGAAATGGCCACGACGCGCGCTCCGGTGCGGACCTCGATGCGGCGCTCGCGGCGGAAATACTCGGGCGTGTAGCCGAGCAATTGCCGCTCATCGCGCACGCGCCCATCCACGAAAAACGGCAGCCCGCAGGCGCTATAGGAAATGACCGGGCCCTTTTCGAGAACGGTGATATCCAGGCGCGGGTCAATGCGGCGCGCGCGTGCGGCTGCGCTCAGGCCCGCGGCCACGCCTCCCACCACCAGCAAGGCCATGGGCGGCTATTCTCCCGAGGCCTTCATCTTCTTGACGAAATCGAGAATGTCGAAGGTCTTCACCTTGCGGCCCGGATAGCAACTGTTGACCGCGTCCTGCTCGTCGGCGAAGACTTCGAATACGGTCTCCAGCTTGGTCATCACCAGCAGCTCGATGTTGCGGCGGTTGAGATTCACCAGCTTGATGTTGCCTCCGGAGCGGCGCACGGAGGTGGCGCACATCACCAGCGCGCCCAGGCCGGTGCTATCGATGTAATCCACATCCTCCAGTTGGAGCACGAACGTGCGGACTCCGGCGGCGGAGAGCGCGCCCACCTTTTCGCGCAGCGCGTTGGATTCCGCGCCCACGGTGATGCGTCCCTTCAGATCCAGCACCACGATGCCTTCGTTCTCACGTTGTACGATTTCCAGGGCCATCTTCCCGGATTATGGCATAGCGGCGCGGCGCGCCTCAGAAGCGCAACTCATCGGCCGTGTAAATCAGGTCGCGGTCCAGCACCATTTCCATGGAAGTGCCTTTCGGCAGCACCACGCCGTCATTGCGGTGGCCCATGACGGAAGCCAGCCCGGCGATTCCTCCGGCCGCCGCTCCAATGCCGATGCCCGCGCCCATGTGCCCCGCAGCCAGGCCGCCCAGCGAGCCGATGCCCGCGCCCATGCCCGTGTCGCGAACCACGGTTCCCGCCTGGCTCGCGCCGGAGCGCCCTTCGCCCGTAATGGTCCCTTCCTTCTGGTCCACCTTGCCGCGGTCCGCGCTATCCAGCCGGGCCAGGAAGTCCCGCGCCACGCCGTTGGGCAGCGTGAGCGAATCGAAGCGAATGTAGAGCTCGCCCTTGTCCTTGCCCTTGGCGGGCTGCGAGCGCGTCACGGTCCCTTGCACGTAGCTGCCGCGCGGAATCACGGCGCGGCCATTCACGAAAATCGGAAACGCGGTCTGCAGATACACGCCGTCGCCATCGTGGGATTGCTTGGTATTCAGCGCGTTGACCAGCGTCAGCGGAATGCGCGTGCCCGCGTGCACCACGAACTCAGCCGGCGCCGGCGGAGCGGCCGGCGGCGTCTTGAGCCGCGGCATGTCCCCCGGCGTCTCCCGCGGACCCGAGGTCCCCGCCGTCAGCGGCTGCGGCGCGGGCCGCCACATCAATTGGGTCTGGCCATCGCGGTGGTAGACGATGGTCCCATCGGATTCGCCGCTGGACGCAATCACCTGGCGCTCGATGGTGAGCGACAGGTGGTCCTTGGAGAGCTGCCAGCGGTCCATGATGGTGTAGTTCGAGGAGCCCGCGGCGACCAGCGTGTCCAGCATCAGCGCCGCGCCTTCCCACTTGCCGACGGTCTTGCGCTGCTCCTTGTCGAGCGTGTAGCGGCTCTCCTGGCCGTCGGCGGTAAAGGTCCAGGAGGATTCCGAATGGTCGTCAAACGTAGCCGTGCAGTGAATCGAATTCTCGTTTTGCTCCACGGTGAGGTTGCGCTCGGGAAGGGCGGGCAGGGAGCGCAGCGTGCTGGCCTGCGGGTCAAGAACCCAGCGTCCCGAGAAATCGCGGTCCGCGTCGAGCGCGGAAAGCGGAACGGCGGCGAACGCAACGATCGCGGCCGAGGCGAACGTGGCGCGTAAGCGCATATCGATTAATCCTACCACCGAGAAAGAAAAATCGGGAATTCAAATTAGGACAAAACTGGGAAGGAATGAAACCCACTGGTGCCGCCATGCCGCGATCCCCGCAGATGGGGAAAGCGTAGCGGCAGGGTGCGCCGCCCGGCGCGCGGGCCAGCCCAGGCGGGCCGCTAGGACCCGCCTGGACCGTGCTAAACCTACTTGCCTACTTCAAGAATCGTGAACGAGCCAGGGACCATGGCGCCGCGGCCTCGTCCCCCGAAGCCGCCGCGGCCTCCGCCGCCCTGTCCCGCGGGCGCTTCGCCGGCCGGCGCCGCCGGCGGGGGCGCGGTCTCGGCCGCAATCAGCAGGATGTGGTTGGTCTTGGCGTCCAGCGTCAAGGTCTTGGCGCGGGTCATGGTCTTGAGGTTCTGCTCCACGGCGAAACTGGTGGGGCTGTTCTCCTTGATGATGGTGAGCGTGCCATCCCCGTTGGAGCTGAAGGCTTCCATGGTGGCCGGGTTGAAGGTGGCGCCATCCGTGCCGGTTCCGATGGGAAGCGCGTCCAGCACCTTGCCGGTCTCTGAATTGAGGATCACCATGGTGGCGGGCTCGTGGCAGGAGGCGAACAGGATGTGGTTCTTCGCGTCGAACGCCAGGCCTCCGGGGCCGCCGCCCTTGCCGCCGAGGTCGAAGGTGCGCAGCACCTTCATGGCCGCCGCGTCCACTTCGGCGATCTGGCTCTTATCCTCCAGATCGACGTAGAGCTTGCCCTTGCCGTCGGTGACGGCCTGTTCCGGCGCGCCGCCCAGGTCCACGGTTCCGGCGATGGAGCCATCCTCGGTGTTGATGACGGTGGCGTTCGGGGCGCGGTGGCTGAATACCCAGACCCGCTGGTTGAACGGATCGAACAGGATGCCGTCCGGGCCGCCCTGCACCTGGATGGTCTTGATGAGTTTGAGCGACTCGCTATCGAACATCGCCACCGGGTTGCTGCTCACGAATCCATGGTGGGACTTCGGGTCGACGGCGGCGCCATGCCCGCTGACATCAGGGATCTCCGAAATCAGGGTGAGCGCGTCGAGATCGTAGGCCGAGACGCGGCCCGGATTGCCGGAACGCGGCACGTAGAGCTTCCGGCCGGCGGAATCGGCGTAGACGTAATCGAAACCACCTTCACCGCCGACTTTGGCGGCTTTCAGCACCTTGTAAGGTCCGTCCTGAGCCAGGGCGGCGGAAACGAAGATCGCGCAAGCCGCGATACACAGGGAAACTCCCAGGCAAACTCGTCGCATGCAGTATTCTCCTCTCGGGGTTCAGCCGATATTATGGCCCACCTTGAATGAACGGACGATGAACTATCCAGCGGGCAGCCGCGCCGGACCGGCGCGGGAGACGGGCGCGGGATACCGCCGATGCGGACCCTTACAATAGTCCTTAGTGGATCGCAGCTCTCTAACCTACCTGGGCTTCCTGGCCCTTCTGTTCACGCAAGCGTGGATATCGCGGACGTTGCCGCGAAAAGCGGCGGCGCACTGGAAGGGGAGGAAGCTGCTGGCGGCGCGGGCCGCCATCCACGGCTTTGGGGCGGCGGTGGTGGCGTGCGACCTGCTGAGTTGCCTGCCTGCGGGGACGCCCGCGTGGCTGCCGGAATGGCTGTCCGCTGTTTTGGGCGGCCTGGCGGCGGCCTACGCGATTTGCGCCACGGGCGGCTTGTGCCTGTGGCTGGCGCTGCGCTCCGTTCGCAAGCATCTGAACGCGGAGACCGATCCTTCGCGCCGCCACGCGCTGAACACGGCCGGCGCCCTGGTGGCCGCCGGTCCTTTCGCCGCCGTGGGCTACGGAGCGCTGGTGCAGCGCATCGATTTCCATGTCCGCGAGGTGGATGTGCCCATCCGCGGGCTGGCGCAAGACCTGGACGGCCTGCGCATCGTGCAACTGAGCGACATCCACCTCAGCGCGTTCCTGAGCGAATCCGAATTCGCGCGGGCCGTGGACGCGGCCAACGAACTGCGTCCAAACCTGGCCGTGGTCACCGGCGATCTGATTACCGGCCCGGGAGACCCGCTGGATGCCTGCATCCGGCAGATCGCGCGGCTCAAGGCCGATGCGGGCGTCTTCGGCTGCATGGGCAATCACGAGAAGATGGCGCGGGCCGAAGACTACGCCGAACGGGCCGCGGCCGCCGCGGGCGTGCGTTTCCTGCGGCAGAGTTCCCAGAGGCTGGCTTTCGGCGCGGCAAGTCTGAACCTGGCCGGCGTAGATTACCAGTCCTTCCGCCACAAGGAAGAGTACCTCCGGGGCGCGGGGGCGCTGCGGGAGCACGGCGCCTTTAACCTGCTGCTTTCGCACAATCCGGACACGTTTCCCGCGGCGGCGCGGCAGGGCTGGAATTTGCAGCTCTCCGGACACACGCACGGCGGGCAGGTCAACGTGGAAATTCTGGACCAGGGCATCAACCCGGCGCGCTTCTTCACGCCGTACGTATACGGTCTGTTCGAGCGCGGCGCGTCCGCGGCGTACGTCACGCGCGGCATTGGAACGCTGGGAATTCCGGTGCGCCTGGGAGCGCCGCCGGAGATCGCCGTGCTGCGGCTGAGAAAGGCATAGGCCCGGGCCGCCGTGCGCTATCTGATCCTCAGCGACATTCATTCGAACTGGGAGGCTCTGGACGCCGTGGCGCGGGATGCCCGCGGCGCCTATGACCAGGCCCTGTGCTGCGGCGACCTGGTCGGCTACTGCGGCGATCCCAACGCGGTGGTGGAATGGGTGCGCGCGCATTGCGCCCTCACCATTCGCGGCAATCACGACCGCGCGTGCGCGGGGATCGAGGAGCTCGAATGGTTCAACCCGGTGGCGCGCGCGGCCGCGCAGTGGACCGCGCTCACGCTCACTCCCGGCAACCGCGAATTCCTCCGCGGTCTGCCGAAGGGGCCGGCCAAGCGGGATGGATTCGAACTGGCGCACGGGTCCACTTCCGACGAAGACGAGTACGTGCTCACGCCGGATGAGGCTTTTGACGCGTTCTCCTATATCGAAAGCCGCCTGGTGTTCTTTGGGCACACCCACGTGCAGGGTGGCTACGTCTGGAACCGCGACCGCGTGGAGACCATCGCGGGACCGTCCGGGCGCGACAACCGGATGGACATGCGCATGGAAGCCGAATGCGCCTACCTGGTGAACCCCGGTTCGGTGGGGCAGCCGCGCGACGGCGATCCGAGGACGGCGTTCGCGATTTACAATTCGGATTCCGGCGTGCTGACGTACCGGCGCGCGGCCTATGACGTGGAAGGAGCGCAGCGCAAGATCCTTGCCGCCGGTCTGCCGGAAATTCTGGCCGGACGGCTGGCCGTGGGAAGGTAACCAAGGCGGGGCTTGGCGGACGGCCCCGCAAGAAAACTCTGGCAATGCTGAATCGTACGGAAGCGATGGAACGGGTTCGGCCCTGGTGGACCAAGTGCAAGCCGACCGTTCATTACCTGATTGAGACGGAAGCGCATGTTTATGCCCTGGCCATCGCCGCCAGCGCTCTGCTGGCGTTTTATCCCTTCATCATCGTGATGAGGGCGCT
>DATKOS010000296.1:0-16673 GCA_035524535.1 Bryobacteraceae bacterium | reverse complement strand
GCGTGATGTTCCACTTCCTGAACGCCAGCGCGCTGGAGAACCGGCATCTGGCGCTGCCGGGGCACAAGTTCCAGGTGATTGCGATGGACGGGAATCCGGTTCCCACGCCGGCGGCGGTGGATGTGCTGATGCTGGGGCCGGGCGAGCGCATCGACGCGTGGGTGGAAATGAACCAGCCGGGCGTCTGGATTATGGGCGCCCCGGAAGATCCGGTGCGGGAAGGCGGGCTGGGGGTGGTGATCGAATACGCCAACCGGCAGAGGACGCCGGAGTGGCAGGCGCCGCCGAAATCGGTTTGGGATTACACCATCTTCGCCAAGCCGCCTTCGGGCGCGGCCGCGCCCACCGAGACGCTGGACATGGCGTTCTTGAAGATTCCGCGCGGGGCGGGGAAGTTCAACCAGTTCACGGTGAATGGCACGCCGTATCCGCACGACCGGGAATTTGTGCTGAAGCAGGGGGCGCGCTACCGGCTGACGTTCC
The DNA here is from genome assembly GCA_035524535.1 of Bryobacteraceae bacterium. Classification (GTDB taxonomy): domain Bacteria; phylum Acidobacteriota; class Terriglobia; order Bryobacterales; family Bryobacteraceae; genus BOG-224. The sequence continues at coordinate 16,190 of DATKOS010000296.1, read as the reverse complement.
GCAACCGCACGGACGATGCGCACCCGCTGCACCTGCACCGCCACCAGTTCGAAGTAGTGGAGATCTACGGCAAGCAGACTTCGGGACTGATTAAGGATACGGTGGTGGTCCCGGCCTATGGCCGGGCGATTGTGGATTTTACCGCGGACCAGCCAGGCGACACCCTCTTCCACTGCCATATCCAGCAGCACATGGACTACGGGTTTAAGGCGCTGCTGCGCTACGCGTAGGGCGGGCCGGAAGCGCGCAGCAATCCGCCGCGCAGAAGTCCGGGCCCGGGCCGAGCACGCCCAGCGCGCGGCGCGGAGCCTCTTCGGTGCGCTCCAGAATCAATTCGCGAAGCATGGAGACGAAGGCCGGGTGCGAGCCCACGGTGGGGGCGCGGTAGAAGTTCAGGCCGAGCTGCCGGGAAAGCGCGGCGGCTTCGGTATCGAGGTCGTAGATGACCTCCATGTGGTCGGAGAGAAATCCGATGGGGATGGCGACCACGTCCGTGACGCCGGCGGCGGCGAGTTGGCGGAGGTGGTCATTGATGTCCGGCTCCAACCATGGCTGCGTGGGCGGGCCGCTGCGGCTTTGGTAGACGAGCGTCCAGGAGGGAAGGCCCAAGATCTTGCACACCATGGCGCAGGCCTCTTCGAGCTGGGCAACGTAAGGGCTGGACGCCGCCATGGAGAGGGGAACGCTATGCGCCGTGAAAACGATGCGGGCGGCGCCGCGCCTTTCGGCGGGGACCTGGTCCAAGGCGAGCCCGAGTTGCGCGGCCGCGGCTTCTAGGAAGGCCGGGTGGTTGTGGAAGGTGCGCAGCTTGTGAACCTCCGGGGCGTCCTGGCCCACTTCCGCCCGGGCTCGCTCAATGTCTTCGAAATACTGGCGGCAGCCGGAATAGGAACCGAACGCGGAAGTGGCGAAGGCCAGCGCGCGGCGGACGCCATCGGCTTGCATTTGGCGCAGGGTATCGGCCAGGAGCGGATGCCAGTTGCGATTTCCCCAATAGACAGGCAGCGCGGGGCCGCGCGCGGCTAGCTCCGCTCGAAGAGCCGCGATGAGCGCGCGGTTCTGGCCGTTGATGGGGCTGCGGCCCGCGAAGTGGTAATAATGTTCGGCCACCTGGAGCATGCGCTCCCGGGGCACGTTCTTCCCGCGGAGCACGTTTTCGAGGAACGGAATCACCTCGTCCCTGCGCTCCGGCCCCCCGAAGGAGAGGATCAATACGGCGTCGTAGTTCATGGGGTTGCGTCTGGCGGCCGGCGTGGCCTCGGTCGGGCTATCGTGCGCCGCGGCTGTCGGGCGGCGCTCCTACGGCGCCGCGCAGGAGAAGTTAGCCGCGTCGTCCGGGCTTCCGCTACCTTTATAGCGCGCAATCTGCGGATACGGGCACAGCGGACGCGAGCGCGTGGTCTGCCCGCGCGAAACCTGGCTGGCGGCAATGGTGTCCGGCGCCTTGCCGTTCTCCACCCAGTTCACCAGCGGCGTATCGGGATCGAAGGTGCCCGTGCCCACGCCGCCGCCGCAATGGAACATGCCCGGGACCATGAACAGGCGGAAGAAATCGTCCGTGGACGGGCCCATGAGCTGCTTCACCTGGTCGTAGTACTCCACCGCCACGCGCGGGTTGAGCTGTGGATCGGCCCAGCCAAAGTACATGATCAGCTTGCCGCCGCGCTGGCGGAAGGTGGAGAGATCAGGGTCGGTGGCGTCAATCACTTCATGCAGGAAGTCCAGGCGCGGCATGTTCTGGTCGATGTTGAAATTGGCAAGGTCGCTCTTCGCGTCGGAACCGGGCATCAGCATGTAGCGCAGAAAGTCCGCCGCGTAGTCGGCCCAAACGCTGTTGCCATTCGCGCCGCGAATCACCTGCCCCAGCCAGCCGCTCTGGCCGTTCGGCCCGGCGACTTCCGCGCCCACCGGCCATCCGGGAAAGAACCGCTTCCCTTGTCGCATCACGTCGCCATAGAGGCGCTCGGCCGCGGCTACTTCGGAGGCGGTAAAGCAACTCGTGTTGTTCTGCCCTTCGGCGCAGCGCGGCAGATCCTGTGAGGCCTTGAAGCCGCAGCCAAGCGGGTCGGAGATGAGGCCGTCCTTCAGTCCGTCGGCGGGGTCGCACTTGGCGTAGACGCGGTCCGCCAGAAGGCCCAGCTTGGAAGCGGGGAACGGGTTGGCGTCCAGGCCCTGCAGCCAGTAGGCCCGCGCGATCATGTTGCCGGAATTGTAGAGCGCAGGGGAGCCGGCGATGATGCCGTCGAAATCGTTGGGGAAGCGCTGTGCGAAGTCCAGGCCCTCGCGTCCGCCCTGCGAACAGCCGTCGTAATAGGACTTGCTGGGCGGCGCCCCATAGTAATTGCGCACCAGCAGCTTCGCGGCATCCGCTGTCACGTGCAGCGAACGGAAGCCGAAATCGAGCAGCTTCTGGCGGTTCAGGGCGAAGCTCGCGCCTGGCTCTTCGGCCGCGGAGTGGCCCGTATCTGTGGACGCCGTGGCGAAGCCCGCGCGAAGGCCGCGGGCATGGTTCGCCTCGCGCGCGGCGCTGGTGAAGGATTCGCCCGCCCAGCCGCCGTTGCCGAACATATAGAACCGCCCGTTCCAGGCGGTGGGCAGGTTCACTTCAATGTTGAGTTCGGGCTGCGCCATCAGGAAGACGTGGCAATGCTCCGGCGCCGTGCTGGAGGCGGCGATCATATCCGCGCTCACCACCGAAAGGTCGAGCCCGGTGAGGCCCAGCAACTGGCGGCATGCGGCGATGGGCTTTCCGGTGGCGGCCGGCGGGGTCCAGTCGCGGAACTGCACGTTGCCGCCGCCTTGCCCGAACAGGGCGGCGCAAGCGAAAAGCGGAATCAGGAAGCGCATGGGTACTCTCAAATGGCTTCCATTGTATCCGAAGTTCCGCGAAGCGCATCTTAGCGCCTCCCGCTCACGCCTCGGGCGATGTCTCTGGCGCGGCGGGTTCCGTCCGCCGCTGCTCCGGCTGCCATCCATCGCACCGCAAAACGGGCAAGCGCGGATACTTGGCGAATCCGCCGTTCTTCCAAAGCGCGCACAAGACGTAGACCGCGCCGCGGTCCGAAGTCGTGCTGCGCGCATGCCGGCAGTTGGCGCAGAGACCGGCGGCAATGGTCGCGGGGAGCTTCACGTCCTATAGGCGTTCATTATCGCGCGCAACCGTAGAGGCTTGGCGCTAGCGAACGGAGCAGGCGCCGCGGTATCGCGGACTGCGCCCGGCGGCTCTATGTGGCCGGCGCTACGATGCGCGGTTCGTTTTGTTCCGCTTTGCCGGCGTTCTTTGCGCCGGGACGCACAATGTCGATGCGTCCCTTGAAATACGCGCCGTCGTCAATGCTGATCCCCGCGCCCTTGATGTCGCCGATCAGGCTCCCCTGGTTGCAAATCGCGATCTTCTCCGACACTTCCACGTTGCCGCGGACGTTCCCGTAGATGGCCACCTCGCGCGCCTTGATGTTGCCCAGCAGCTTCCCATGGGGTCCCACGGTCAGCCGGCTCTGGGACTCCAGCATGCCTTCCACCTCGCCGTCCAGCAGCAAGTCCTCGCGCGTGCGGATCTCGCCCTTGATGGCCATCGAAGCGCCGATCACGGCTTGCTGCTTCGCCTCCTTCACGGCCGGCGCGGGCGGCGGCGCGGGCCGGGGCGCGGCCAGCGCCGGGGCGGTGGCCGGCGCCGGTTCATTCTGCGGCCTCGGGTCGGCCGGATCGTCATTGCGTTTGTTCCACACGTGTCGCATCCTCCCTGTTCCCAATGTACCTAAGCCGGGGCAAGATGCACCTGGAGGGCCAATTGCTCTGTCCCGGGCAAACGCGAGTTTTGCGGCGCGGTTTGTGTAACTTTTACGCGTCATGGCGTGTGCATCGTGCAGAGTTGCGGCAGCCTTGCCACGCCCGCCCCGCCCATTCGAGGGACCCGCCCGTGAATCATCGGTCTCGCTCGGAGGCCGTCCGTCGAATCCCCCCGAACCCATCGACAACGAACAAGCCGCCTAACCCAAAGATGAACTAGACCCCACCCAAAACCCCGAATCCAGCCCCAATCCACGCCCTCCGGCGCACCAACGGCCCGCACCGCCGCACGCTAACGCCACCACTGCGCGAATCCCACACCCCGTGGCGCTTGGTCCACGAGCGTGGTGCATAACCGAACTCCACCGGTCCATTCGGCCGGCCATCCCCAAATCCCGAAATCCCTCTGCCCCGTCCCGCCGGTGGGATATACTGGCCATCGCCGGAGGTGTACATGACGATACGCTCCAGCGCATGGGTTGCGGCGGCGCTGATTTTTGGAGAGCTCGGTATGGCGCAGGCGCCGCCCGCGGCCGGCGGGCTGACGCGGGCGCAGCTTAACGCCAAAGCCAAAGCGGAGGGGGCGCCGGAGATCCCCTTCGAGTCCGTGCCGAATTTTCTGAAGCTGCCGCCGAACGTTTTCCTGGGCGAGGGGATCGGGGTGGCGACGAACTCGAAGGGGCATGTCTTCGTCTACACGCGCGGGCAGGCGACGCAGTTGTTCGAGTTCGACCAGACCGGCAAGTTCGTCCGCGAAATCGGGGAGGGTCTGTATGGATTCGTCTTCGCGCACGCGGTGCGGGTGGATCCACAGGACAACATCTGGGCCGTGGACGAAGGGGCGAACATGATCATCAAGTTCAACCCGGAGGGGCGCGTGGCGATGGTGCTGGGGCGGCGGCCGGAGCCGGTGGAAGGGCTGCCGACGCCGCCGGACCCTTCGCCGTATCTCTTCAACCGGCCGACCGATGTGGCCTGGGACGCGGCGGGCAACATCTTCGTGTCGGATGGCTACGGCAATTCGCGGGTGGTGAAGTACGACCGCAACGGGCGGTTTCTCAAGTCCGTGGGCTCGCGAGGGAATCAGCAGGGGCAACTCAACCTGCCGCACTCCATCGCGACGGACGCCCATGGCAACGTGTATGTGGGCGACCGCAGCAACAACCGCGTCCAGGTATTCGACGACGACTTGAACTTCAAGGCGATTTACGACAAGGTGGGCGCGCCGTGGGCCGTGTGCGTTTCGCCGGGGCCGCATCAATATCTGTTTGTTTCGAACTCGAACCCGGATTCGAACAGCGCGGAGGTGGCGGCGGTGACGGGCGAGATCTACAAGATGGAACTGGACGGAACGATTGTCGGCAAGTTCGGACACGCGGGCAAGAAGCTGGGCGAGTTCAGCACGGTGCATGAAATCGATTGCCGCAATCCGGACGAGCCGCTGGTGGCGGAGATCACCGCCTGGCGGGTGCAGAAGCTGATCCTGCACCCGATTGGGGCGGCGGGCGCCGCAAGGAGGCAGCCGTGAAGCTGCTTCTGGCGCTGGTATTGGCGGGCGGCGCGCTGCTCGCGCAGCCGGAAATCCCCTTCGATGCGCAGCCGGACCTGCTCAAGCTGCCGGAGCGCATCTATATGGGCGAGGCGGCGGGCGTGGCCACCGATTCGCGCGGTAACATCTACGTCTACACGCGCACGGGCAGCGTGAACGCAACGCTGGGCGGGTCGCGGACATTTTCGCACGGCGGGTCGCGGCTGTTCGAGTTCGACCGCAACGGGAAGTATCTGCGCGAAATCGGCCCGGGCGTGTACGGGTTCGAGTTCGCGAGTTCGGTGCGGGTCGACGCGCGCGACAACATCTGGGTGGTGGATCGCGGGTCCAGCATGGTGATCAAGTTCGACCAGGACGGGCGCATCGCCATGACGATGGGGCGCAAGCCCGAGGCGATCGCGGAACCAGGCCGCGGCGGCGGCGCGGGCGGCGGGCGCGGGGCAGCGCCGGGCTTCGGCGCAACTCCCGCGGCGGGGCGGGGAGGCGCGGGCTTCGGCGGCCGGGGAGCGGCGGGCACGGGCACGGCGGGCGACAATTTCAATGGCCCGACGGATGTGGCGTGGGACAGCGCCGGCGACATTTTCGTGGCGGATGGCTATGGCAACGCGCGCATCGCGAAATTCGACGCGAACGGGCGGTTTCTGAAGTCGTGGGGAGGGCGCGGCGGCGGCGAGGGCCAATTCGATTTGCCGCTCTCGCTAGCGACGGACGCCAAGGACAACCTCTACGTGGCGGACCGCGGGAACAAGCGCATCCAGGTGTTCGATAAGGACGGCGCGTTTGTGCGGCAGATTGCGGGCGTGGGGGCGCCGTGGGCGATTTGCATCTCGCCGGGCGCGCACCAGTATCTCTACAGTTCGAACTCCAACGACCCCTCCAACCTGGACGATGGCGAGATTTACAAGCTGGAACTGGACGGGACGGCGCTCGGGAAGTTCGGGCGCGCAGGCAAATCGGCGAAGGAATTCGGCACGGTGAATCAGATGGACTGCCGCGGGCAGAATGAACTGCTGGTGGGCGAGGTTTTGAACTGGAGGGTACAGAAGCTCACGCTGCATCCGGGTCGGTGACCGGCGGGGCTGCGCTCTCTGCCATTCGTTCCGGCTTGAGGCCGTTCAGATCAAGCCGCGCAGCGTGCCGCCCATGTCGAGATTCGCCCCGGTGATGAACTTGGCCAGCGGCGAGGCCAGAAAGACGGCCGCGTTCGCCACGTCGGCGGGCTCGCCGAAGCCCAGCGGCATGTAGCGGTCGGCGAGGAACTTCTTCACGGCGCCTTCGCGGTCCAGGTTAAACTGCGCGGCGATCTGGTCGGCGATGCCGCCGGGCCGGGAGAATAGGCCGGTCCACACAGGGCCGGGCGAGACGGCGTTCACCCGCACGTGGGGCGCGTAGGCCTTGGCCAGAGACTTGGTCAGGTGCAGGATGCCGATCTTGAAGAGGCCGTAGTCGATCACTTCCGGTTCGGGCTGCTTCCCGAGGTCGGAGCCGATGTTCACCACGGCCCCCGAGCCTTGCGCGGCCATGCGCGGAAGCAGGGCGCGGCAGGTGCGCACGCAGCCCATCAGGTTCACGTTGAGGGAGCGCACCCAGCCTTCGTCGGAGAGTTGCTCGAAGGGTAGGGAATCCGCCACGCCGAGATTGTTGATGAGGATGTCCGGAGCGCGGCCGAACTTCTCGAGCACGAAGGCCACGGCGGCGTCGATGCCCTGAGCGGCGGCCAGGTCGGCGGCGAACACGGCGTGCCAGGCGCCCGCGGATGCGGCGAGCGCCCTCTCATCCTTGTCGGCGACGATGACACGCGCGCCTTCGGCGGTGAGTAGATTCGCGATGGCCTCGCCGATGCCATTCGCGCCGGCCGTGACGAAGCAGAGCTTGCCGTTGAGTTGGAGGTCCATGAGTGTCCTTGCGCCCGGCCGAGCCGGGCTGACGGTCTTTATACAAAAACCGCGGCGGGGTGTCAATCGGCGGCTTCGCGCGCGGGTTGGGTGTTTGCGCACCGCCGCGGCCTGGCGCGGTGGCAAGCGGCTTGCACGTGGTTCTCCGGGAGGGGAATGGTATGGCTCGAGAAGCCCTTCTGGGCGTTATTCTTGCATTGGTTTTGGGCTGGCCGGCCAGGCCGCAGGACGCGGCGGAAGCGGGCAAAAAGTCGCCGCTTTACAAGGTGACGGTGGTGGAACGCACGGTGCGGGCGGTGGATTACCGGTATCGGAACGGACCGACCAAGATCGACTTCAAGGGGACGGTTCTGCTGCCGGCGGCGAAAGGGGAAGCCACGGTGGAATCCAAGGCGGGCCGCGCGCAGATCGCGGCGAAGCTCGAACACCTGACGAATCCGCAGAAGTTCGGGGCGCAATTCCTGACGTACGTGTTGTGGGCGGTCTCGCCGGAGGGGCACGCGAAGAACCTCGGGGAGCTGATACCGGGAGGATCGGACGCGGCGTCCATCAACGTGACCACGGATCTCCAGGCGTTCGGGTTGATTGTGACGGCGGAGCCCTACTCGGCGGTGCGCCAGCCGAGCGACGTGGTGGTGGCGGAGAATGAAATCCGCAAGGACACGGTGGGGCAGACCGAACCGGTGGCGGCGCGCTACGAACTGCTGCCGCGCAGCGAATACACGTACACGATTCCCGACCAGACGCAGCCGGCGGGACCGAAGGTTTCGCTGAGCCGCTATGAAACGACGATGGAGATCTACCAGGCGCAGAATGCCATTCAGATTGCGCGGTCGCAGGGGGCGGAGCGCTATGCCATGGACGTTTACCAAAAGGCGGCGACGCTCTTGAACCAGGCGCAGGACCTGAACCTGCGCAAGGGGCGGCGGGACCAGGTGGTGACGCTGGCGCGGCAGGCGGAAGAGACGGCCGAGGATGCGCGGCTGATTGCGGCGGAACGAGCGCGCGACGCGCAATTGGAAGCGGCCAAAGCGCAGGCCGCGGCGCAACGCCAGGCGCAGGCGGCGGCGGAGGCGCGGGCATCCGCCGACCAGGCGGCGCTGGAGCAGGCCCGGGCGGAGGCGCAGACGGCGGAGCAGGGACGCTTGTTGGACGAGCAGGCGCTCAAACAGGAGCGGGCCGCGCGCGGGAAGGCGGAGGCGGAGGTGCAGGCGCTGGAACATCCGGCGGCGCCGCCGGCGCCGGCTACCCTGGCGGACCCGGACAAGACGAAACTCCGCGAGGCGCTCTTGAGGCAACTGGACGGCTCGGCGCCTACGCTGGATACGCCGCGCGGTTTGACGGTGACGATTGCCGGATCCGACTTCGAGGAGGCCAGACCTCGGCCGGCGGCCGCCGCGAGCCTGGCGGGGGTCGCGGCGGCTCTGGCGGCGCACCCCGGCCTGACGGTGGAAGTGGATGGCTATGCGGCTCCCCGGGACGATGCGGCGGAGCAGCGCCTGGCGTATGAGCGGGCGATGGCCGTGCGTGACGCCCTGGTGCGGGACGGCGTTCCGGCCGGATCGATCGCCATGGCGGACTCCGGGAACGAGCGGCCGGTGGCCGACAGCGGCACGCCGGCCGGGAGGGAGCGCAACCGCCGGGTGGAGATTGTGATCTCCGGGGACGCTATCGGCAATTTGGCTTCGTGGGAGGACACCTATGTGATTGCGCCGGGGCGGTGAGGCGGTTCGGAAGCGCCGCAGTATGTTCGGTTTGAGGGTCGGCGGCGGGGGGCGGGTCTTCTTGACACGCTCCCCGCAATCGTGATGGTATATAGTTCGAGACTCGTACTATTTCGGCGTATGGGGGCGTCCGTGGCAAATTCGACCGCTGTAAGCCCCTGGCTCAAGCCGCCGCTGCGCCATCTTCTGGACCGGACGGATACGTTTGTGGCCATCGCGGAGCTGGCCACGACGCGCGGGCTGATGACGCAGACCGCGGCGGGCAAGGTGCTGGGGCTGGCGCGGTCTCTTTCCGAACATCCGAGGGTGGATGCGCTGAGCATCACGGACAACCCCGGCGGGCACGCGATGCTCAGCGCGGACGCGATGGGGACGGACCTGATGTACCGCGGGCAGGAGGTGATCATCCACCTCTCCTGCAAGGACTGGAACCGCAATGCGCTGGAGAGCCGGTGCTGGATGCTGGCCAGCGCCGGGTTCCGCAATGTGCTGGCGCTTTCGGGCGACTATCCGGTGACGGGCTACCACGGGCAGGCGTCACCGGTTTTCGACATCGACTCTGTGGGTCTGCTGCGCCTGCTTTCCGAGGTGGAGGGCTGCGAGTTCTTCGCGGGCGCGGCGGTGAACAACTATAAGAGGCTGGAGAGCGAGGTGATGCCGCAGTACTTCAAACTCGCGAAGAAGGTCCAGTCCGGGGCGCGGTTCCTAGTTAACCAGATTGGCTACGATGCCCGCAAGATGGACGAACTGGCGCGCTACATGGCGGCGCACGATCTGCGCGCGCCGGTGATCGCCAACGTCTTTCTGCTGAGCGCCAACGTGGCCCGGTTTTTCCATTCGGGCAAGATTCCGGGAGTGACGGTGACGGACGAGCTGCTGGCGCTGGCGGAGAAGCAGGGCGCGTCGCCGGACCGCGGCAAGGCATTCTTCCTGGAATTTGCGGCCAAACAGTGCGCCATTGCGCGCGGCCTGGGATACCGCGGCATGTATCTGGGCGGGCATCTGCGCGTGGAGGATTACGAGAAGATCTTCCGGCTGATCGATTCGTTCGGCGAGAACGATTGGCGGGACTTCGCGCGGGAACTGCGCTTCGCGCAGCCGGGCGAGTTCTACTACTTCGAGCCGGATGCCGATACGGGGCTGAGTTCCTCCGAGGTGAGCCGGGACTATTTGCGGTCGAAGAAGCGCCCGCCGGCGGCGCCGCTCTCCTACCAGGCGAACCGGCTGGTCCACCGGCTGGTTTTCGAGCAGGGGACGGCGGGCTTCCGCGCGGGACAGGCTCTCTACCGGATAGCGGAGCGGTCTCCGAAGGCGGCGAGCGCGCTGCATGGCGCGGAGCACGTTGTGAAGGCGGCGGTGTTCGACTGCCGCGACTGCGGCGATTGCTCGCTGCCGGAGATCGCCTATTTGTGCCCGGAATCGCAATGCGCCAAGAACCAGCGCAACGGGCCCTGCGGCGGAACGCACCAGGGGCGCTGCGAGGTGGGCGAGAAGGAATGCATCTGGTCGCGCGCCTACAACCGGCTCAAGGCTTACGGCGAGGAAGAACGAATGCTGGAGGGCCCCGGGGTCTTTAAGGACGGAGCGCTCAAGGGGACAAGCGGCTGGGCGAACGCTTTTCTGGGGCGCGACCATCGCGGCCGCAAGAACACTTCATCATGAATCCACAAGGACTGAATCAGCCGTTTCACGTGATCGGCGAAAACATCCACACAACGCGGGTCGTGCTGCGCGAAGGCAAACTCGTCACCACGGCGCCCGACGGGCGCGAATCCGTGCGCTACGTTACGAGCGCGGGAGAGACCCGCTACCTGCCGATATTCGAGGAGCTCAAGAGCCGGCAGGACTACGCCGAGGGCAAGGTGAAGCACGTGATGTCCGCTGTACGCACCGGCATGGCGGGAGAACAGCCGGACGCACAGGAGGCTCTGACGTACCTGCGCTACCTGGTGGAGCGGCAGGTGCGTACGGGCGCAGACTTCTTGGACCTGAACGTGGATGAATTGTCGTGGAACCGCTCCGAACAGGTGGCCGCGATGGAGTGGCTGGTGCGCGCGGTGGAGCCGATATCGTCGGTTCCGCTATCGATCGATTCGTCCAGCCTTGAGATTCTGATGGCCGGCATCGAGGCGTGCCGGGGAACGGCGGGAAAGCCGATGCTGAACTCGGCGTCACTGGAGCGCATCGAGGCGCTGTACGCGGCCGGCCGGCTGGAGCTGCCGGTGGTGGTGACGGCGGCCGGGGAAAGCGGGATGCCTTCGGACGCGGAGCAGCGGGTGGAGAACGCGACGCGGATGATTGAAGCCGCGCTGGCGAAGGGGATTCCGCTGGAGCGGCTGTACGTGGATACGCTGGTGTTCCCGGTGGCGGTGGACAGCGCCTTTGTGGGCCATTGCCTGGAGGCGTTCCGCTGCCTGCGCCAGAGGTACGGGAAGGGGCTGCATTTGACGGGCGGGCTGAGCAACGTGTCCTTCGGCATCCCCTGCCGGAAGCTGATCAACGTGGTGTTTATCAACCTGGCCGTGGAGGCTGGGGCGGACAGCGGGATTGTGGACCCGGTGGCGACCGACCTGAACCGGGTGTTCCTGGCGGACAAGAGCGCGCCGGCGTACCGGCTGGCGGAAGACGCGCTGCTGGGACGAGATCCGGGGTGCGTGGAGTACATGACGGCGTACCGCGAAGGGGAGTTGACGGACGCGATCTAGGGCTCCGCGACCTGCTCCAGAGCGCCGGCGGGCGAGGATTGGGCGGTTCGGGCGTCAAAAAGCGGGCACTCCGCTGGAGCGGACTACCAAAAGCGGCGCGCGGACGCCTGGACCACTTATAATAAAAAGAGTAAAAGAGGCACTTTCCTCCATATGTCTACGTACACCCGCACTGGCGCGGGTGTCCTGGCGGCCCTGTTTACCGGCCTTACGCTGTACGGCGCCGATTTCGCGATGACGGTGACCGACAAGAACTACCTGGACACTCAAGGATTTAGCGTATTTCTATACGACAGCACGTACCACCCCGTATTCATCGACCAGAAAAATACCGCCATGGAGATGATTCTCCACGGCCAGCGAATCGCCACCAACGGCGACGTGCGGCTCATGCCCACGCCGGAGCAGTGGGACCTGGTGGCCACGTTGAAAGGGCGGCATCCGGATAAGGAGCACAATCGGCTGGCGGCCGACCTTTCGTTTCCAACATTCGATTTCAACTACACCCTGGAAGTGGCTGCGGAGCCGGGCGGCGTGCGGGTGAGCGTGAACCTGGACAAGCCGCTGCCGGACAAGCTGGCCGGACGGGCGGGCTTCAACCTGGAGTTCCTGCCTTCCATCTATATGGGCAAGGCGTACCTGGTGGACGGGACGAAGGCGGGCATCTTTCCGCGCACGCCGAACGACCCGATGATCAAGGTGCTGCCGCTGCCGGATGAACCGAAGAAGGCCTACTACCTGGAAGATTGGGACAAGGCCAAGGGGTACACGCAGCCGCTGCCATTCGCCCAGGGGAAGAGCATTACGCTGGGGATTGACGACGATCTGGCCCGGCTAAATGTGAAATCGGATACGGGCGACCTGATGCTGTTCGACGGGCGCAACCGGGCGCAGAACGGCTGGTTCGTGCTGCGCACGCTGATCCCCTCCGGCAAGACCCAGGGCGCGATTGTGTGGCACATTCATCCGGACGTGATTCCCAACTGGACGCGTCCGCCGGTGGTGGCGCACAGCCAGGTGGGGTATGCGCCGGACTTCTCCAAAGTGGCGGTGATTGAGCTGGACCCGAAGTACAACGCGCCGAAGACGGCAAAAGTGCTGCGCCTGATGGAAGACGGCGCTTACAAGCAGGTGTTCGAGGGGCCCATCACGGCGTCCACGCCGTGGCTGCGGTATACCTATTCGAAATTCGATTTCACTTCGGTGAAAGACCCAGGCTTGTACGTGATTGAGTACGCCGGCCAGCGCACCGCGCCTTTCCCCATCAATAAGGACGTCTACGCCAACATCTGGCAGGACAGCCTGGACCATCACCTGGCGGTGCAGATGGACCACGTGGCGGTGCGCGAAGGCTACCGGGTTTGGCACGCGGCCTCGCACCTGGACGACGCCCGGCAAGCGCCGGTCATCGGACAGCAGTTCGACGGATGGAGCCAGGGGCCGAGCACGGACGATCCGTTCAAGCCCGGCGACCATATTCCGGGGCTCAATGTGGGCGGCTGGTATGACGCGGGGGACTTCGACCTAGAGGAACCAAGCCAACTGAACGTGATTCAGAGCCTAGCTTTGGCATATCGCGAGTTCAACCTGAAGTACGACGAACTCACGGTGGATGAGACCGCGCGGGAAGTAGAGATGCACCGTCCCGACGGCATTCCGGACGCGGTGGAGCAAGTGAAGCACGGCGCGCTGCTGATCCTGGCGCAGTTCCACGTGATCGGCCATACGATCCGGGGGACGCATGAGCCGGATTTGCGGCAGTATACGCATCTGGGCGATGGGGCTTCGAAGACCGACGGCCGCATTTATGACCCGTCGCTTGGGCCGAACGAGGTGAAGGGTGATTACTCCGGCAAGCAGGACGACCGCTGGGTGTTCAGCAACACGAATGCGGGCCAGCAGTGGAGCGGCATTGCTTCACTGGCGGCGGCGGCGGACGTGCTGAAAGGCTGGGACGACGCGCTGGCCAAGGACTGCCTGGATACGGCCATCAAGGCGTGGAACGACGAGAAGGCGCATCCGACGCAGACGACGGGCGGCCGGGGCGGCGCGGGTGGACAGGCGCCGGGCGCACCGGGGGCGCCTGCGGGGCAAGGCGGACGCGGCGGCCAGAGCGCGCAAGCGGCGCAGGGCGGGCGCGGAGGACGCGGCGGAGCCGGCGCGGCGGCAGGCGCTGGCGCGGCTGGCGGCGGATTCGGCGGTGGGCGCGGCGGCGCGGGCGCGGCGCAGGATTGGGCGGCGGCTCTGGAACTGACCATCGCCACCAATGGCGCGGAGCCGTATCTCTCCCGCGTGAAGGAACTCTTCCCAACCATGGCGACGGCGCAGCAGGTAGGCGGACGGGGATGGACGCTGGTCCGCGCGCTGCCCTATGTGGACGCCGGCGCCAAGGAGCAACTCCGGGCGGCGGTGAAGGAGTATATGGCCGGCGTGGACAAGCAACTGGACGCGACGCCCTTCGGCGTGCCGCCCAGCTTGGGCACTTGGGGCGGGTCTGGCAGCGTGGTGGATATGGCCGTACGGATGTACTTCCTGCACAAGGCGTTTCCGGATCTGGTGAGCCCGGAGTACACGCTTCGGGCGGTGAACTACATTCTGGGGACGCACCCGGTGTCGAGCGTTTCGTATGTGGCCGGAGTGGGAACGGTTTCGAAGACCAAGACCTACAGCAACAACCGCGCGGATAACAGCTTCATTCCGGGCGCGGTGATACCAGGCTACATCATCATCAAGCCGGACTTTCCGGAGTGCATCGATGACTTCGGGTTCCTGTGGTTCGAAGACGAAGCGGTAGTAGCGGGGTCGGCCAATTGGGTTGTGGCGGGCAACGCGGCGGCCGCGCTTACGAAGTAGAGGGCCGTTGGCGGGGGATGGAGGCGCGCAGCGGTTCTTGAGGCGATGGGGAAGCGGACCGTTAAACGGACCGCTCCCCTCCGCCCGGTGCGGGCGCCGGCTCCGTAGCCGTGTGAGTCTTGCCGGTTTGGGTTCCGCCGGGTGTTTTGGGCCGGCTTCCAGCGGCGCTGGCGCAACGGCCGCGGCCAATCACTCGGATTGGTGATACGGGTAAGTGCCCTATGTCTAACCGGGCATCTTCCTGGGCGAGTTAGTAAGTTATTTGAAGAGTTTGATCGGCGGCTTCAGGCGGACCGCGGGCGCGTCACATGGGGACAAGGAAAGAGTACACTCTCCGATGTTTCGAGAGTATACTGACCTAATCCAGGAGGGGGCTTGCCAAAATTCCCTGGATCGGGGAGTCACCCATGTTCCACTTATTCAAGCTCTGGAAATCCCTTGGCGTGTGTGTGTGCGGGATGGCGATGGCGGGCGTAGCGGCTCACGCCAGCCTGATTGCGAACGGCTCATTCGAGAATTACACGGGGAGCGTGGCGAATGCCGGCGACAACGCCATCGACCTGGCCGGCGCCGGTTTGCTGAACTGGTCGGATGCCAGCGGCGTGGCGGAGGCGCTGGTGTTTCCGTCATGGTATGGGAACTATCTGTTCAACATCCCGGGACCGATAGGGCCGGTGGGGCTGGCGGGCCCGCTTCCGGCGACGAGTCCGGACGGCGGGAACTTCATCATCTCCGATTCGGACTATCTGACATCGGCGATCTTTCAGACGATCAATGGACTGACGCCCGGCGCTTCGTATCAACTCTCGTTCTACCAGGCGCTGGCGCAGGACAGCCAGCCAGTGACGCAGCCGGGAGCGGTGAGCGCGTACTGGCAGGTGGCCTTGGGCGCGGGCACGCAGACCTCGACTCAGATGTACGCCGATGGCTCGATTCCGACGGTTTCCAACTGGCAGGCGCAGACGATGACATTTGTCGCCTCCAGCGCCAGCGAGGTGCTGAGCTTCCTGGCCGTGGGGACGGGCGTGCCTCCGATGGCCGCGCTGGATGGCGTGAGCCTGACGGAAACTCCGGAGCCGGCGGCGTTTTGGATGCTGGGCGCGGGCGGCCTGCTGCTGGCGCGGCGGCTCATGGTCTTGCGCAGGCGCTAGCCGGCCACCGTGGAATTTCTGCGCCTGCTGCGGGAGAGGCTGCCGCCGGCGGCGTTCGACGCCGTGCGGCTGACCAACGGGCTGATCCTTCTGTTCGTGCTCGCGGCGCCGCTGGAGCGGCTGTTCGCGGCGCGGCCGCACAAACTGCTGCGGCGGCAATTCTGGACCGACGTTGCCTATTACTACCTGAGCAGCCTGCTCCCCAACCGGCTGCTGATTCCGATGCTGGCGGCGCTGGCGGTGGCGCTGCGGTATGGCGGCATCGTGGTTGCGCATCCGTGGGCCGGGACATGGCCGGCGTGGATTCGATTCCCGGCCGCGATGCTGGTGGCTGAGATCGGATTCTATTGGGGCCACCGCTCGATGCATGCGGTGGGGTTTCTCTGGCGCTTCCACGCCGTGCACCACAGCGCCGCGGAGATGGATTGGCTGGTGAACACGCGAGCGCACCCGGTGGACCTGGTGTTTACGCGGCTGTGCGGATACGCGCCGCTCTATGCTCTGGGACTGGCGCAACCCGCGGC
>DATKOS010000295.1:0-2670 GCA_035524535.1 Bryobacteraceae bacterium | reverse complement strand
GGCGCGCGGCGGAGGGCACCGAGAACACGATGCCGTATCTGCTGGACGCCGTGCGGGCCTACGCTACACTGGGCGAAATCTGCGACGCGCTGCGCGCCGTTTTCGGGACGTACCAGGAAACGACCCATATCTGAAATGTCACAACCGATTCGAGTGCTGGTGGCCAAGCCCGGGCTGGATGGCCACGACCGCGGCGCGAAGGTGATCGCGCGCGCGTTACGCGACGCCGGTATGGAGGTGATCTATACCGGACTCCGTCAAACCCCGGAGATGATTGTCAGCGCGGCCCTCCAGGAAGACGTCCAGGTGATTGGCCTTTCAATCCTCTCCGGCGCGCACAACGCCATTGTGCCGCGCGTGATGGATCTGCTGCGCGAGAAGGACATGACGGACGTCAAGGTGATCGTGGGCGGCATCGTCCCCGACGAAGACGCCGAAGCCCTCAAGCAGCAGGGCGTGGCCGCCGTCTTCCAGCCCGGCGCTTCGCTCGAAGGCATCGTGAGCTTTATCCGGGCATCGGTAGGTTAGGCCTCGCGAACCGCCATGGAATTGTGACACTTCCGTGTTCTAATTGCAGGCATGGCGTGCAAACCGGAAGCCCTGAGACATATTCCGCTTTTTGCCTTGCTGGACGACGAAGAACTCGCCGTTTTGGCCAGCCAGGTGGAACTGAAGACCTTCGCCGCCCGCGAACGAATCTACCGCATGGGCTCGCCCGCCCCGCAGGCGTATGTGCTGATTTCGGGCAAGGTCCGCGTCACCACGTTTGACGAGGACCATCAGGAGGTGGTGGTCGACGAACCGGGAGAACACGACTTCTTCGGCTTCGCGTCGATGATGGAGCAAACGCCCCACCAGACCAATGCCCATGCGCTCGAAGACACCACCTGCCTCGAGATTTCGCGTCAGGACATCGCCGTGCTGCTGGAGCGGAAACCGCACGCCGGAATGGATCTGCTCACCACGCTGGGGCGGCAAATTCACGCCACGCAAAACCTGGCGCGCTCCCGCGCCGGCCGCAACCCGAACGAAGTCATCGAGGAGAAAACCACGTTTGGCGAGCGCATCGCCGATGCCGTGGCGCGGTTCGGCGGCTCCTGGAAGTTCATCATTATTTTTGCCTTCTTCCTGATCGTCTACACCGCAACCAACGTGATTCTGGACAGGAAGGCCTGGGACCAGTATCCCTTCATTCTGCTGAATCTCTTTCTCTCCATGCTGGCGGCCGTGCAGGCGCCCGTGATCATGATGAGCCAGAACCGGCAGGACGCGAAAGACCGCCTGCGCGGTGAACTCGATTACGACGTCAACCGGCGCGCCGAGTCGGAGATCCAGGCCCTGTCCCGCCGCCTCAGCCAGTTGGACGACAAGATCGACGACCTCACCGGCATGGTGCGCACGCCCAGTCCGCGGTAGTTTCGAAGGGCCCCGTCGTGCGCGGTGAATCTCAAATCGGGTGGGCCCGCGCCACCTTCTCGTTGAGCTGAATCCCAAACCCCGCCCGCCGCGGCACGCGAATCGCGCCGCCTTCGAAGCGCTCTTCGGGAATCACCAGTTCCCCCCGCCACGCCACCTCGCCCCATTGCAGTTCCAGGATGCGGAAGTTCGCCATGCCGGCGCAGATCTGCACATTGGCCGCGGTCGCTACCGGACCGCTCGGATTGTGCGGCGCCACGGCCACGCCGTCTACCCGTGCGGCCGCCGCGATCCTTGTCATCTCCAGCAGACCGCCGCAGTGTTTGACGTCCGGCATGATCACGTTGACGGCCTGCCGCCGGCACAACGCGGAGAATCCCTTGACGCCGAAGAGCAGTTCTCCCGCCGCCATGGGCTGGCGAATGGATCGCCGGATCGCGAGCATTTCCTCGATCCGCTCCGGCGCCACCGGCTCCTCATACCACGCCAGATGGTAGGGTTCCAGCCGCTCGGCCACGGTCCGCGCCAGCGGCACGTCGAAGAAGCTGTGGCAGTCCACCATCAATTCCACGTCCGGTCCGATCGCCTCGCGCATCGCCCCCACGCAGGCAATCCCCAGGTCGACCGCCGCGCGGACCTCTGCCGCCGGCGAGCCCGGCTTGGGGAAGCCATCGAAGGGAGCGCCCTTCACGGAGCGGAAGCCCTCCGCGACGGCACGCCGGACGCTGGCCGCGAAGCCTGGCGGCGTCCGCGGCGTCGTTACCCGATTGACGTTGGCATAAACCGGCAGCGTGTCCCTCACCTCGCCCCCGAAGAGTGCGCAGGCAGGGACCTCCAGCGCCTGCCCGGCAAGATCCCAGAGCGCCTGCTCGATGGCGCTGTAGGCGGTCGCCGAAATCAGCCCGCCCGCCGCCGCGGCGGCTTCGCCGCCCTGCCGATAGGCCTCGATCTCGAACGGCGATCTGCCCTCCACCAGCGTGAAGAACTGGCGCAGTTCCTGCTCCATGCGAACCGCGTCCTGCCGGCTGGTACGCGCAAATCCGAAGGCATCGGATGCTTCGCCCAGCCCGGTGATGCCCTGGTCCGTCCTCAGCCGCACCATCAGCCAGACCGTGCGATCCGTGGCGCGCACGGGGATCAGTTCGAGTTGGGTCACGCGGACTTTGGGCGCGGCGCACAGCGCCAGGCTGGATGCCAGGAAGGACCGGCGGGTTTGCACGTTAGCACCCTACTAAAACCCGAGACCCAGGCGCA
>DATKOS010000294.1:0-7558 GCA_035524535.1 Bryobacteraceae bacterium | reverse complement strand
TGTTCTGGTTTCATCCTCTGGTTTGGTGGGTGGGGGCGCGGCTGACTGAGGAGCGGGAACGGGCTTGCGATGAGGAAGTGATTCGCCTCGGTGGCCACCCCCAGACCTACGCCGAAAGCATCCTGAAAGTCTGCGAGTTCTACCTGTCTTCGCCGGTCCCCTGCGCGGCAGGAGTCACCGGTGGTGAACTGAAGACGCGAATCGAGGGCATCGTGAGCCACAGGTTCACGCGCGACCTTAGCTTCGCGAAAAAGGCCCTGCTGGCGCTGAGCGCCTCCTTGGCGGTGGCCGTCCCGGCGATTATCGGCATCGTCCGCGCCCAGACCGTCCCTGACTCTCCGCACCTCAGCTTTGACGTCGCCTCCGTCAAGCAGGACCACAGCGGCATCGTCGGTGGCGCCGGCGACTGGGTCCCCGGCACCCACGGTCCCGGCAACGGAAGATATCACTGGACGCGCATCAATATTCTGAGGATGATTGGGGACGCCTACGACGTGAAGTGGGATCAGGTCGAAGGAGTTCCGAAGACGTTCCAAGGCCCTGAAATGGCCTTCAACATCGACGCCAAGTTTCCGCCGGAAACCACCACCGCCCAGTTCCGTCTGATGTTGCAATCGCTCCTTGCCGACCGCTTCCATTTTTCCATGCATCGTGAGACGCGCGAGCTTCCCGCCATCGCGCTGGAAGTCGCCAAGGGCGGGCTCAAGCTCAAACCCGCGTCCGGCGATTGCCTCCAGCATCCGGCCAAGGCGCCGCCCGATGAGTACCGTTGCGGCGTTCTGGTGGTTTTGCTGCACAGCGGCGCGGACTTCGCATGGGAGTACACGGGACGCTCCGTTTCCATGGCCAACATCGCGGAGGGTTTCATGCAAGACGCGCCCGTGGTCGACAACACCGGCTTGGGGGGCCTGTATGATATCGACGTGAAGGTCCCGTTTCAGCCTCATGCTTCCAGCAATGATCCTGTCGAACAGCTAAATAATGAACTCGATTTCGATGCCGGCTTCAAGGCCGCATTCGAGAAGCAGGCTGGGTTGAGCGTGAACTTGGGCGCCCGCAAAAAGCTCCCCGTGCCGGTCATCGTGGTGGACCATCTGGAGATGCCGACTCCGAATTAGCCGGATGGATGATGCGTGAAGTCTTGCTCCGAGGCGAAATTCGCGCGGGCTTCGTTTTTCGGGTTGGCGGATAGAGCGCCGATTCATTTCGAACGGTTTGGCCCGTCATAACGTCATATAGAAAAGCGTCCGTGTGAGTCCAGGCGCCGGGGCTATGAAAGCATGATGAAATCGACGAAACTCCTACAAATGAGGCGGGTAGCGAACCTCGGTGCGGTGGTTCTGGGATTCGCTTCGCTGGCGGCGGCGCAAACCCCGCCGGTTCCCCAATTTGAAGTAGCCTCCGTGAAGGCGTCGCCGCCGCCCACCGGCAACGTGGTGATGCGGCGCATGGGGGGCGACCCGGGCATGGTGAACTGGCAGAACGTGACGCTGCAGATGTTGGTCGCCAAGGCCTATAGCGTCAAGGATTACCAGGTCTCCGGACCGGGTTGGATGGACGGCCAGGGGTTCGATGTGACCGCCAAGCTTCCCGCCGGCGCCTCGCAGGACCAGATCCCCGCCATGCTTCAAAAGCTGCTTGCCGACCGGTTCCGGCTCACCCTGCATCGCGAAACCAAGGACCTGCCGGTCTACGCCCTCATTATCGATAAGGGTGGTCCGAAGATGAAGGAAGCCGACCCCGCCGACCTGGAAGCGGCCAAGGCGCTGGCGAACAACGCGGCGGGCTATGGCGCGCCCCCGCCCCCGCCGCCGCCGGGCGGCAAGCTTCCGGCCGGGGCCATGATGATGCGCATGAGCGCCGGCGGCGCGCGCCACATGCAAGGAATGCAGACCACCGCATCGCTCGCCACTATGCTCTCCAACGTGCTGGACCGGCCGGTGCTGGATATGACAGGGCTAACGAAGATCTACAACGTGGACCTTTCCTGGACGCCGGATGACCGCGAGCGCATGCCCGCGCTGCCTCCGGGAATGCCTCCACCCTCCGGCGCCGGACCCGGGATGGACCCGCATCCGGCGGAGGCGGCGGCGGACGCGGGCGCGCCCTCCATATTCTCCGCCGTGCAGCAGGAACTGGGCCTCAAGCTGGAGGCCAGCAAGGCGCAAACGGAATTTCTGGTGATCGACCATGCGGAAAAGACGCCCACGGAGAATTGAAACAAGCATGCTGGAGACGGTGTCTCAACAAGAAGCGCGACGCGCAGTTGGCCGTGTTCGGCGCGGCGGAGGCTAAATTGGCGTTCGTTTCCGGCAATATTTGGCCCGCAATATCGTCAACATACTTTGGTGGCTAAATTCCCGATTTCTTCCATGGCATTCCAACGCATCCGGTCCTATTTTCTCGGTGCCATTCTGGCGAGCACCGCGGTCCTCGGCCTGTCCGCCGCGGAACATCGCGGCGCGGTGAGGTTCGGCGGGCTGGCGGTTCCCGGCGCCACGGTCACCGCCACGCAAGGGGATAAGAAGCTGGTGGCGGTCACCGATAGCGAGGGCGCCTACGATTTCTCGAATCTCGCCGATGGCGTGTGGAGCATGACGGTGGAGATGCTCTGCTTTAAGACCGAGAAACGCGATGTGGGCGTTGCGGCGGGTGCGCCGGCCGCGGTGTGGGATTTGAAATTGCTGCCCCTCGATCAACTGAAGGCGGCCGCCACGGCGGCGCCGCCATTGCCCGCGCCTGCTCCGCCGTCCGGACAGACGGCAGCGGCCAGCCAGCAATCCTCCGTGGCGGCGCCTACGCCATCCCTGGCGGCGGTGATGGGCGAAACGCCGGCTCCTGCTAGGGGAAAGAACGCCAAGAGCAGCAAGAACGACAAGAACAACAAGAAATCCGCGAATGCCACGCCGGCGGATTCGCAGGCGGGCTTTCAGCGCGCGGACGTGAATGCCTCGGCGAATGCGGCGCCGCCGCAGGACATGGCGTCGTCCCTGGCTCCCGCAGACGCCGGCAACAACGCCTCGGACGCGTTCGTGCTGAACGGTAGCACCAGCAATCGGATTGAAAGCCGCGCCATTGGCAACGCGCGGCGCGGGATGCGCTCCATGTACAACTTCAACGTTGGCGCGGTGGTGGACAACTCCGCGCTGAACGCGAGTCCGTTCTCGCTCACGGGGCAGCCTACGCCCAAGCCGGACAACAGCCATGTGCAGCTCATGGGTTCCGCTGGGGGCCCGCTCTACATTCCGCACGTGCTGCACTCCAACGGGCAGTTCTACTTCGGCTACCAGTACACGCGCAACCGCAACGCCAGCACGCAATCGGGATTGATGCCCACGGATGCGGAGCGCGGGGGCGATTTTTCCGGCGCGGTGAACGCGCTTGGTCAGCCGGTAGTGCTTTACGATCCCACGACCCACCTGCCGATTCCGAACAACAACATCAGCGGGCTCATCAGCCCGCAGGCCCAGGCGCTGCTCAAGCTGTATCCGCGCCAGGGGTTCGCGGAGAGCGCGGGGTTCAACTACCAGGCACCGATTGTGAGCGCGTCGGATTCCAACGGCGTCACGTCGCGCCTGAGCCGGACGCTCAACAACAAGAACTTCGTCAACGGACAATTTTCGTGGCAGGGCACAAGCGGCAGCAACCCGAACCTCTTCAACTTCACCGATGCGAACAAGTCTTCCGGCCTGCGCGCGAACGGAACTCTGCGCCACATCTTTACGACGCGTTTCAACGCCTCGCTGAATTACGAATACAGCCGCCTGGATACGCGGCTGACGCCGTACTTCGCGAACCGCGCGGGCGGGAACATTGAGGGCAATGCGGGAATCACGGGCGTGGACGCCACCCCCAACAACTGGGGACCGCCCGCGCTGAACTTCACCGCGAGCGGCATTACGGCGCTTTCCGACGGCCAGGAGTCCTTCACCCGCAACCAGACCAACGCTCTTGGTTTCAGCGGACTTTGGATGCCGCGTCCGCACAACATCACGTTCGGCGCGGATTTCCGCCGGCAGCAGTTCAACTACCTTTCGCAGAACGACCCGCGGGGCACATTCACCTTCACGGGCGCGGCCACGGGGCAAACGGTGAACGGCGTGGTTACTCCGGGGACGGGCAGCGACTTCGCGGATTTTCTGCTGGGCATTCCCGACGCGGCGTCCATCGCTTTCGGCAACGCGGATAAGTACCTGAGAGGCAACCTATGGGACGCCTACGTCACCGACGACTGGCGGCTGGGGCCCACGATCACGGTGAACATCGGCGTCCGCTGGGATTACAGCTCGCCTGTTTCCGAGCTGTACGGACGGCTGGTGAACCTGGATGTGGCGCCGGGGTTCACGGCCATCGCGCCGGTGCTGGGCAACAACCCGAACGGCGCGGTGAGCCATTCGGAATACCCGGCCTCGCTGGTGCGGCCGGACCGGCGCGGCTTCCAGCCGAGATTGGCGTTCGCGTGGCATCCGCTGGCGGGCTCGTCCATGGTGATCCGCGGCGGCTATGGCATTTACTACAACACGTCGGTGTACCAGAGCATCGCGGCGCAGATGATGCAGCAATCGCCGCTTTCGAAGTCGCTCAGCGTGCAGAATTCGGCCGCGAATCCGCTGACGCTGGCGAACGGATTCTATACGCCGCCGGCGAGCACGCCCAACACGTTCGCCATCGATCCGAATTTCCGGCCCGGCTATGCGCACAACTGGCAGGTCTCCTTGCAGCGCGACCTGACGGCCTCCACGGTGATGACGGTGACCTACCTGGGAGTGAAGGGCGTGCACGCGGTGCAGGAGTTTCTCCCGAACACTTATCCGGCCGGCGCGGCGAATCCCTGCCCGACGTGCACGGCGGGCTATTTGTATATGACTTCCAACGGCAACTCGACGCGCGAAGCCGGGAGCATCCAACTCCGGCGGCGCATGCACAATGGTTTCGCCACGAGCGGCCAGTACACCTACTCGCGTTCCTTCGATGATGCGGCGCTGGGCGGCCGGGGGCAGGGAAGCGCGGTGATCGCGCAGAACTGGCTGAACCTTTCGGCGGAGCGCGGGCCTTCGAGCTTTGACCAGCGCCACGCGCTGAGCGCGACCGCGCAGTACACGTCGGGCATGGGCCTGGGAGGCGGGACGCTGCTGAGCGGCTGGGTAGGCCGCGTGGTGAAGGGCTGGACTTTCAGCACGACGCTAACCGCCGGCACGGGCCTGCCGCTGACGCCGGCCTACGGGCAAACGGTACCGGGCACGGGCGTATCCGGCCCCATCCGGCCGGATGCGACGGGCGCTCCGCTTTATGCGGCGCCGGCGGGCCGCCACCTGAACCCGGGCGCTTATATGGCGCCGCCGGCGGGCCAGTGGGGCAACGCCGGAAGAAACTCCATCACGGGGCCCTCGCAGCTTTCGCTCAATGCCTCCATGGGCCGTTCCTTCACCCTGGGCGGCGGCAATTCCTTCAACGGGCTCGATGTGCGTTTCGACTCGAACAACGTACTCAATAATGTGACCTTCCCAAGCTGGAACGCCATCATCACCAGCGCCCAATTCGGCCTGCCCACCACCGCCAACGCGATGCGCGTGGTGCAAGCTACTGTGAGGTACAGGTTCTAATATGCGCGCGAAGCCTGAGACCGGTTCCCGAAGTTCCGCATGGCGGCCGCGGCCGCGCCGGGCCGCCCTGGGCATTCTGGCGGTGGCCGGCTGCCTGCTGGCGCAGCAACCGGCGGCGCCGCCGCCCGCGGCCGCGCCATCCAACGGCACGGCGATGTTCCGCGCCAGCGCCCGCCTGGTGATTGAGGCGGTGAGCGTGAAGGACAAGAACGGCAATGCCATCAAGGGCCTGACCGCCAAGGATTTCACCGTGACGGAAGACGGCCAGCCGCAGACCATCAGCTTTTGCGAATTCCAGACGATGGACGAGACGCCGGAGCCGGAGCTTTCGCGCCGTCCGGAGGCCGCGCCTGCGGCGCCGCCCGCTCCGGCGGCGGTGGCGTCCGTGACGCAGACCGACATTGCGCCGGAGCTTCCCGGCGACATCCACTACAAGAACCGGCGCCTGATCGTGCTCTACTTCGACATGGGCGCCATGCCCATTCAGGACCAGGTGCGCGCGCAGTCCGCGGCGGAGAAGTTCATCACCAGGCAGATGACTCCCTCGGATCTGGTGGCGATCATGTCCTTCTCCGACGGCGTGCGCGTGAAGCAGGATTTCACCGACGATCGGGAAAAGCTCCTCTCCGTGATCAACCAGATGTTTATCGGCGAGGCGCAAGGGTTCGATGAAACCGCCGACGACAGCAGCGCGGCCGACTACGGCACCGCTTTCGGCGAGGACGATAGCGAGTTCAACCTCTTCAACACCGACCGCCAGCTTGCGGCGCTTCAGACGGCGGTGAACAAGCTGGGCCGGCTGAACGAGAAGAAGGTGCTGGTCTATTTCGCGAGCAATTTGAACCTGAACGGCCTCGACAACCAGGCGCAGTTCGCCGCGACGACCAACGCCGCGATCAAGGCGAACGTCGCATTCTGGACGGTGGACTCGCGGGGCCTGGTGGCGCAGGCGCCCATGGGCGACGCGACGCGCGGCTCCCCGGGCGGGATCGGCATGTATTCGGGCGCTTCGGCGATGGCCTTCGCCAGCAACTTCCAGCGTTCCCAGGACACGATGTACTCGCTGGCATCCGACACGGGCGGGAAGGCGCTGCTGGATACGAACGATCTCTCACAGGGGATAGTGAACGCGGAGAAATCGATTTCGAGTTACTACATTATCGGCTACTACTCGGCGAATGAGAATCTGGACGGCAAGTTCCGGCGCATCAAAGTGACTTACAACGGCGACTCGTCGGCCAAGGTGGATTACCGCCAGGGTTATTGGGCGGACAAGCAATTCAGCAAGTTCACGCAGGCGGACAAGGAGCGCCAATTGCAGGACGCGCTGATGCTGCAGGACCCGATCACGGAAATCACGATCGCGACGGAGGTGGACTTCTTCCAACTGAACTCGGCGGAGTACTTCGTGCCCGTGATGATGAAGATTCCGGGCAGCGAATTGGCGATCGCCAAGCGCGGCGGCGCCGAGCACACGGTGATCGACTTCATCGGCGAGGTGAAGGACGATTACAACGTGACCATTGCCAACGTACGGGATAAGGTGGACGTGAAGCTCACCGGCGAGACCGCCCAGCAGCTCCAGCATCAACCCATTCAGTACGGCACGGCCTTCACCATTCTGCCCGGAACCTACACGCTGAAGGTGCTGGCGCGCGACGATGAGACCGGGCGCATTGGCACCTATTGGACGAAGTTCGTGGTTCCGAACCTCGACAAGGAGCAGC
Source organism: Bryobacteraceae bacterium (assembly GCA_035524535.1). Taxonomy (GTDB): domain Bacteria; phylum Acidobacteriota; class Terriglobia; order Bryobacterales; family Bryobacteraceae; genus BOG-224. Next base: position 228 of record DATKOS010000294.1, on the reverse strand, counting down.
AGCGCATCCACATCAGCTCGGTGATTCTGAGCGGCCAGCGGCAGGACATGCGCGACGCGCTATTCAGCGCCAAGGATAAGGACAAAGGCGGGCCGGTAAACCCGCTTATCGCCGATGGGCAGGAACTGGTACCCAGTGTGACGAGGGTGTTCAGCAAGAGCCGCGACATGTTCGTACTGCTGCAGGCGTACCGCGAAGGGGCCACTGCGGAGCGTCCGCTGATTGCCT
>DATKOS010000293.1:0-2468 GCA_035524535.1 Bryobacteraceae bacterium | reverse complement strand
ATTTGCGACCGCGTGGTGATTCTGGACCACGGGCGGCTGGTGCGGGAGGGCCGCCTGGCCGAGATGCTGGAAAGCGGCGACCGGGTGGAGATAGTCGCGGACCGCGTGCCGGAAGAACTGGAACGCGAGTTGGAGGCCTGGGGAGGGCCGGTGGAACGGGATGCCCGCGGCGCGCGCATCCTGGCGGACGCGGCGCGGAAGCGCGAGATCCTGGAAGCCCTCTGGGCAGCGGGCTGCGACGTGACGGCGATGAACCCGGTGAAGAATAACCTGCAAGACGTATTTCTCAAGCTGGTGGAAGATTACGAGGCGGTGAAATGAAGGTTCGAGCCATCGCGCTGAACACGCTGCGGAGCCTGGTGAGAGACAAGCTGCTTATCGTGTTCGCCGCCCTGTTTCTGTGCGTGCTTCTGTTGATGGTGGGCATGCTGAGCATGATGAAGTCGGTGTCGCAATCGGCGGATGCGCTGGCCGGTTCGTGGCTGAGCTTCCTGAGCGCCATTATGGGCATGATCAGCGGGCTGGGCAGCCTGCTGGCCGCGTGGGCAGCGGCTAATTCCGTGTGGAGCGAGATGAAATCCGGAACGATTCTGGCTGTGATGGCCAGGCCGGTGCGCCGCTGGGAATTCCTGCTCGGGAAGTATCTCGGCGTGATGATGCTGATGGCGGTGTACACGGCGTTTCTTCTGGCGATGAGCTATCTGCTGGCGTGGATCGGCGGCAGCCGGATTGAGTCCGAGCCATGGACGCTGATCGCGTATCCCATGGTGCGCTACGCGATCTATGGAGCGCTGGCGATGCTGCTGGTGACGGCGATGCACCCGGTGATTTCGCTGGCGATCACGATGGTGGTGTCCGTCCTTGCGTCGACGCTCGGTCCGGGCAGCGCCTTTTCGCGGTTGTTCCCCCTGCCCTGGCTGCGCAACGCGGTCTACGCGGTTCTTCCCTCAACCGGGCTGCTCTCCGAGAGCCGCTTCCTGACCATCTCACGGGAACGGGTGACGCAGACGCCCTTGGCAGAGCACGCCATCGCGCTGTGTTACGGTCTGGACTACGCGCTGGTGTTGTTTCTGCTGGCGGCCTGGGCGTTCCGGCGGCGCTCGCTGGCTCGGGATTAATGGGCCTTCAGTACTTGTCGCGGCGCCAGTCCGAGTAGGCCGCGCCGGAGATTTCGAACTGCGCCATTTCCCTGGAATGCATGGAGAGGTTGGTGCGGGAGCCGCCTTCCACGGGGTCCAGGAAGAAGTAATAGGTGTGCCCGGCTTCCATCTTCACGCGCAATTGGCGCGCGTTGGCGGCCTGCGCAACCATGGTGTAGTCGCCCGGGTCGAGATTCACGAACGAGTAGGTGCCGGGAATCTCGGCGGCAATCACACGGCCATTGGCGTCCAGGTTGATGGGCTCCTTCTTAGAATCGTCTTCCCACGGACAAACCACCACCACCAGCGCGCTTTCCTTCTTGGCGGCGGGTATGGCCGGCCCCGGCTTCTCCACCTTGACCGTGTAGTTGGTATTGAGGTCGGAGAGCCTGGAAAGGTCGGACTCATCGGCCAGGGGGAATGCCAGTTCCTGCACGCGGGCGCCGAAGGCGGAGCGCAATTTCGCCAGCAGCTCCGCGCTTCCGGAGGAAGCTTGCACGGTGAAGCGCTCCGGGAAAACGCCCGGCTTGCGCTCGAAGTAGAAGGCATAATACCGCAACGCGGAGGTCTCGCCGGGCACAACCCGCGAAGCGGTGGACACTTCGGCGATCACCTTCTGGATGTCGGCGTAGGGAACGGTATACGCGTGCCGCTGCGGCCGCTCCATGCGAATGGTGAAGGAGGAAGCGGCGTCGTCCAGAACGAGCGACGAGGAAGACTCGACGAGCTTGGAGTCCTTCGCGCTAGCGGCGCAGCGCACGGACACATCCTTGATCTCCGTGGCGCCCCAAACGGGAAGAGCGCAAAGCAAGGCCAGAATGAGAGTTCCAAAAGCGAGAGCGGACCGGGGCATCTCTACCAAGAATATTACCAGCCGGAGCAGGGCGAATGCACGAAGCGCGGGTATTTCAGACTGGCTAAATGGAGTCACCGCGGGATTATTCGGGCTTTCCCCCGCCTGCGCCCAAGATTGCCCGCCGATGCCGGAAGCGCGGCACTGCTAAAATTGGGCGGATGGCGAAATCGCTCCACGGCTTCCGGGCGGCTTTGGGCGCCGGCTGGATGGCGTTGGGCGCCTGCGGCGCGCTCTACGCGCAACTTCGCGGCATTCCCGCCTCGGTGGCGGCGCCGGCGCTGGGCGCGCTTCTGGTGGAATACCCGTTTTATCTCGCCACCGGGTTCGGGGATCTGCGTGAGCGCGTGACGAGGGGTTGGCTGCCTGTCTTTCTGATCACCGGGGCGGTGCTGCCGTACCTGGCGTGCTGCTTCGGGGCGGCGCCCTTCCAGTGGACCTCGCTGGCCCGGATTGTCCTGACGATTGGCGCGATC
>DATKOS010000292.1:0-12085 GCA_035524535.1 Bryobacteraceae bacterium | reverse complement strand
CCCGCGCCTGGAGGGGACGCGCATCAAGACGGGCGCTTCCACGCGCGTCCTGGTGGACGTGACCAACACGGGCGCGCGCGAGGGAACGGAAGTGGCGCAGATGTACGTGCGGGACCTGGTCTCCTCGGTGACGCGCGCGGTGAAGGAGCTGAAGGGCTTCGCGCGGGTGACGCTGGCGCCGGGAGAGACGAAGACCGTGGCGCTCGATATTACTCCGGATTCGCTGGCATTTCACGGCATCGACATGAAGTACGCGGTGGAACCCGGGCAATTCGAAATCATGGTCGGCAACTCCTCGCGCGATTGCGATTTGCAGAAGCTGATTCTCACGGTGAGCTAGCGCTCCGGAACCGGCAGACGGCAAAGAGGTGGCGTACAAATGATCGAGAAACTTCCGCTGTCCGAGAAGCTCGGATACGGCGTTGGCGACATGGCGGCCAACTTCGTCTTCCAGGCGATGCTGGCGTTGCAACTGAATTATTACACCGACACGTTCGGCTTGACGGCGGCCCAGGCCGGGACGTTGTTCCTGGTGGTGGGCCTCGGCTCCGCGGTGTTCAACCCGATCATGGGCGTGATTGCCGACCAGACCAACACGCGGTGGGGCAAGTTCCGCCCGTGGCTGCTGTGGACCGCCATTCCGTTCGGCGTCGTCGGGGTGCTCACTTTCACCACGCCGGACTTGAGCCCCGGCGGCAAACTGGTTTACGCATACATCACTTACAGCCTCCTGCGCCTGGTCTATGCGGCGAACAACGTGCCCTACGCGGCGCTCACCGGGGTGATGACGAGCGACCCGGATGAGCGGACCAGCATCGCCTCGTGGCGGCAGATCTTCGCCAATTCGGCCGGGTTCATTGTGCAGAGCCTGGCCATCCCGATGGTCGTTTTGTTCGGCAAGGGAAACTCGGCCAAGGGCTACCAATGGACCATGGGGGCTTTCTGCGTGCTGGGCGCGGTATTGTTCGTGGTCGCTTTTGCGGCCACCAAGGAACGGATTCAGCCGGACCCGAAGCAGAAGTCGTCGCTGGTGCGGGACCTCGCGGACCTGGTGAAGAACGGCCCGTGGATCGCGCTATTCCTGGCGACGCTCTTTTACTTCATTGCCGTGGTGATGCGCGGCGGCGTCATGCTGCCCTTCTTTAAGTACGCCGCCGGGGACCAGACGCTCTTCAGTTGGTTCAACGGCTTTGGTTTGGCCACGCTGCTAGTGGGCGTCGCGGTCTCCAGCAAACTGGGGGCGCGCTTCGGCAAGCGCAATCTGTTCCTGGTGAGCATGCTGCTGACGGCGGCGTTCAACGCGAGCCTGTTCGTGCTGCCGGCCAGCGCGACGGCCGCGATCTTCGCTTCCGAAATTCTGCGCCAGTTCTCGTTCGGCATCTCCTGCCCGGTGCTGTGGGCGATGATGGGCGATGTGGCCGATTACGGAGAGTGGCACACGGGCCGCCGCGCGACGGCGACCGTGACCGCCGCGGTGGTCTTCGCGCTTTGGGCTGGGCTCGCGCTCGGCGGCTGGATTACCGGGCTGCTCTTCGACGCCTACGGTTACGTGGCGAACACCACGCAGACGGCCAGCTCGCTGATGGGCATCCGCCTGGTAGCCAGCGTCTATTCCGGGCTGGCTTACTTCGCGACCGCGGTCTGCCTGATCTTCTATCCGCTGACGCGGGCCAAGACACAGCAGATCGCCGATGAACTGATCGAGCGGCGCAAGAAATTCGGCTCAGAATTAGGATAAGGAGTTTTTACGTCATGATGTACTTTCGACGGTTTGCGTTCGCCGTTGCCGCGCTGGCGGCGTTGTCATTGTCCGCGCAGGCCCAGACCACGCTAAAGGACGCTTACAAGAAGTTTTTCTACATCGGCGCCGCGGTAAATACGGCGCAGTGCGACGGACGGGACGCGCGGGGCGCGGCGATCGTGGCGGCGCAATACGACACGATCAGCCCGGAGAACGACCTGAAGTGGGAGCGGGTGCATCCGAAGCTGGACACTTACAACTTCGAACCGGCGGACAGCTACGTGGCGTTCGGAGAGAAGAACCACATGTTCATAGTGGGGCACAACCTGGTGTGGCACAGCCAGGTTCCGGCGTGGGTTTTCCAGGACGACAAGGGGCAGCCGCTGACGCGCGACGCGCTGCTACAACGGCTGCACGACCACATCATGACGGTTGTGGGGCGGTACAAGGGGCGCATCAACAGCTGGGACGTGGTGAATGAAGCGCTGAACGAAGACGGAACGATGAGAAGGTCGCGGTGGTTGCAGATCATCGGCGACGACTACATCATCAAGGCGTTCCAGTTCGCGCACGAGGCGGACCCGAAGGCGGAACTTTACTACAACGACTACAACCTGGAGAACGAGCCGAAGCGCAACGGCGCGGTGGAGCTGGTGAAGAAGCTGAAAGCGGCGGGCGTGCCGATCACGGGCGTGGGTTTGCAGGGCCACGACGACATGGAGTGGCCGACGATCGAGCAGCAGGATGCGACGATCGCGGCGTTCAAGGCGCTGGGCGTGAAGGTGAGCATCTCCGAGCTGGACGTGGATGTGCTGCCGAAGGCGAGCCGCCAGCCAACGGCGGACGTTTCGGCCACGGCGCAGGGCGGCGCGAATTCGAATCCTTATGTGAACGGCCTGCCGGACGCGGTACAGCAGGCGCTGGCGAAGCGGTATGCGGATCTTTTCGGCGTCTATCTGAAGTACGCCGGGACGGTGGAGCGCGTGACGTTCTGGGGCGTGACCGACGGGGACTCCTGGAAGAACGATTTCCCGGTGCGGGGACGAACGAATTATCCACTCTTGTTCGACCGGCAGGGCAAGCCCAAGCTGGCCTTTGACGCCGTAATAGAAGCGGCGCGCAAGGCCGGGGCGAAGTAGGGCGCGTACGCGCGATTCGTCCCAGGGCGGAAGACAGCCTGGCGCCGTTTCCGGCGGCGGAGAGACGGGGGGCGAAGCGCGCGCGCCGAAGGTGGCCTCCACCGAGATTGTCCGGGACATCAACCGGCGCATCGTGCTCAATCTGATTCGCACGCGGCAGCCGGTTTCGCGCGCGGACCTGGCGCGGGCATCGGGTCTGCACCGCAGCACGATTTCGCTCATCGTGGAGCAGTTGATTGCGGAGCGGTGGGTGTTGGAAGGCCCCACCGGCCCGCTGCCGCGCGGACGCCACCCCACCTATCTCCGGCTGAACAACGAGCGCGTGATCATCGGGGTGGATCTGCGGCCTCTGCGCACCACGGTGGCGCTTGCCGACGTGAACGGGGCTTTCACCGCGCAGGAAGCGCTGGCCACGCCGCCGGAGGCCAAAGCGGCGCTGTCGGCTGTGGCGGCGGCCGTTGGGCGCGTGGCGCGGCTTGCGCGGGGAAAGAAGATTGAGGGCGTGGGCGTGAGCCTGCCCGGACGGCTGGATGCAAACGCTTGCCGGCTGGTTTTCGCACCCAACTTGAAGTGGGGCGCGGTGGACCTGCGCGATCCGTTGATGGACGCGACGGGCCTGGAAGTGCAACTGGAGAACGCCGCCAATGCGTGCGCGCTGGCGGCCATGTGGTTTGACCATCCCGCGGAACGGAACATCGTGGTGCTCACGGTTTCCGAGGGTATTGGCACGGGCGTGCTGGCAAACGGGCGTTTGGTACGCGGCCTGGGCGGAATGGCGGGCGAATTCGGGCACGTGCCGGTGGATCCGCGGGGGCCGTTGTGCGGCTGCGGCGGCAGAGGCTGCTGGGAGATGTTCGCCTCCAACAGCGCCGCGCTGCGCTACTACGCCGAGGCCGGCGGGAATGCGGACGGGCTGAGCTTCGTGGACTTGGCGGGCCGCGCGGACGCCGGCGATATACGCGCGGCGGCGGCTCTGGAGCGGATGGCACACCACCTGGGACGCGGCATGCGGATGGTGGTAGCCGGCCTGGCGCCGGAGAAGATTCTGGTGGTGGGAGACCTGACGCAATGCTGGCGGCGCTTCGGTCCCATTGTGGAAGCTGAGGTTCGCGCGCAAGCGCTTGCATCCGGGCGCATTCCCGTGGTGGCGCCGACGGGCGAAGACGGCATGGCGCGGCTGCGCGGCACAGTGGCGGTGGTATTGCGGAAGCATTTCAGCGAGCCCTAGGAAACGTTTCGGATTTTTTTCACCGCATCTATTGCTCTACGCAGTCCGGGGAGTACAATTAGTTCAAGCTTCAAACTAATATGGCTTGGGCTTGCGCGGCTCGGCTAGCCGGCAGGCGCCACGCGGAAGGATTTTGGAGACCATGAAACGTCTTCCGTTCGCTCTATCCACCTGTCTGGCGGTTGGAGCTCTCTCGACACTCTGGTTCGCGTCTAACCTGACCGGCCAGCAAACGAACTCATCCTCAGAACCGCAGCCGATGAATTGGACCGCGGAACAGGACCATCAGAATATGATGGACCAGCTCGGGATCAAGGCGCTGCGTCCGGGCCCGAGCGGCACCGAAACGGCGCCGAACCATGCGAATTACGACGAGTCCAAGGCCAACCCATATCCCAACCTGCCGGATATTCTGACGCTGAAGAACGGCAAGAAGGTGACTTCAGCGAAGATGTGGTGGAACGAGCGGCGGCCGGAGATCGTCGCGGACTTCGATGAATACATGTACGGCAAGGTTCCGGCGAACGTGCCGAAGGTGACGTGGACGGTCACGCGAACGGTGACGAACAAGGTCGGAGATTACCCCGTGGTGGGCAAGCTGCTTGTGGGCCACGTGGACAACTCCTCCTACCCGGCGATCACGGTGGATATTCAGATGACGCTGGTGACGCCGGCGGACGCCAAGGGTCCGGTGCCGGTGATGATGATGTTCGGCGGCGGCAACAGCCTGCCGGGCGATCCTCCGGCGGCGCGGGGAGCTTTCGGCGGATTCGGCGGACGCGCCGGCGCAGGCCGGGGAGCGGCTCCTGGAGCGCCGGGCGCGGCGGGCGCCCCTGGAGCGGCGGCGGCGGAAGCAGGCCGGGGTCCGGCGGGCGCGCCCGCAGGTGGGGCGCCTGGAGCGCCGGCTATGGCGGGTGCGCCTGGAGCAGGCGCGGTGGCCGGCAGGGGTGCGGCGGCGGGCCGGGGCGGGCCGGGCGGCGCGATGGGCAACGACCCTCCGTCCACGCAGCAATTAATCGCGGATGGCTGGGGATACGCGCAGATCAACCCGGGCAGCATCCAGGCGGACAACGGCGCGGGCCTGACCAAGGGCATCATCGGCCTGGTGAACAAGGGCCAGCCGCGGAAGCCGGATGACTGGGGTTCACTGCGGGCCTGGGGCTGGGGCGCGGGACGCGGCCTGGATTACCTGGAAACCGACAAGGCGGTGAACGCGAAGGAAGTGGGCATCGAGGGCGTTTCGCGCTACGGCAAGGCGGCTCTGGTGACCATGGCGTTCGACCAGCGGTTCGCGGTGGTGCTGATCGGTTCCTCCGGCGAAGGCGGGGCCAAGCTCTCGCGCCGCAATTGGGGCGAAGCGGTGGAGAACCTGACCGCGACGGGCGAGTATCACTGGATGGCGGGCAACTTCATGAAGTACGGCGCCTCGGAAGCGACGTTCGGCAGCATGAACCCTGGCGACCTGCCGGTGGATTCGCATGAGCTGATCGCGCTGTGCGCGCCGCGGCTTACGTTTGTGAGCTATGGCGTGCCGGAGAAGGGCGACGCGAAGTGGCTGGACCACCAGGGCAGCTTCATGGCGGCCGTGGCGGCCCAACCGGTGTTCCGGCTGCTGGGCGCGAAGGACATGGGCGTGAAGGAAGACTACCACGTGGCGAAGATGCCGCCGGTGAACGCGGGCCTGCTCAACGGGCAGCTCGCGTGGCGGCAGCACGATGGCGGCCACACCGACGGGCCGAACTGGAAGTACTTCATCCCGTGGGCGGATAAGTTCTTCAAGCGCACGCCTCCGGCGCACAAAGCGATGGCGCAGGTGACCAAACCGTGAACCTTCGCGCACTAACCTTGGCCTCTGGGCTGGCGATGGCGTCTGCATGTTTTGCGCAGGCGCCGCCCCCGGGGGCGATTCCGCTGCCCATTCCGGGAGGCGGATTCCAGCGGCCGCCGGCGGACCAGCCGGCGCCGCGCACGGACCAGAATTCGCTCATGGCGCACCAGCAGCTCCTGGAGAAGGCGAAACAGGGACGGACGGACATCTACTTCGAGGGCGATTCGATTGTGCGGCGCTGGGGCGCGACCGATTATCCGGCCTATTTGGCGAACTGGAAGCAGAACTTTTTCGGATGGAACGCGGGGGATTTCGGATGGGGCGCCGATACCACGCAGAACATTCTGTGGCGGTTGGAGAACGGGGAACTGGACGGCGTAAACCCCAAGATCATCGTGCTGCTGGCGGGAACGAATAACGTGGGCGGGCGGGTGCCTCCGGGAAGCGAAGACGCCAGAGTGGAAGACGTCTCGCGGGGCCTGCAGGCGATTGTGAAGGTGATGCGGGAGAAGGCGCCGAACGCGGTCATCGTGGTGACGGGTATTTTCCCGCGCAACGACAATGGCGGCACGGCGGTAGTGCCGGTGATCAACCGCATCAACGACAACCTGGCGAAGATAGCCGACGGGAAGCAGATCCGCTATCTGAACATCAACTCCAAGCTGGCGGATCCGGAAGGCAAGCTGTTCGACGGCATGATGAACACCGACCACCTGCACCCGGCGGAAAAGGGCTACCAGGTTTGGGCGGACGCGCTGAAGCCGATCTTTACGGAGATTCTGGGGCCGCCGGCGAAGGAAGACCACGCGCCGCCGCCCACGGGAGACCCGAGCGCGGCGGGCAAGACGCACTAGGTTTTCGGTTTCACCCCGGCGTTTGTTAGAACCGGGACTCGATCGTCTGCTTCGCGGGCTTGGGCATGGCCGGCGAGGCAGACGATTTTTTTTGCGCGAGGCGCCGGGCGCGGGTCACACCTGGCGGAGAGACTTCGGCGTGGGCGTGAGGATCTCGCAGCCCGTCTCGGTGACCAGCACGGTATCTTCGATGCGAATGCCGCCCCAGCCTTCGATGTAGACTCCCGGTTCGATGGTGATGGCCATGCCGGCGCGCAGCAAAGTCTTCTCGCGGACGCCAAGGCGCGGCGGCTCGTGGATCTCCAGGCCGAGGCCGTGGCCGGTGGAGTGGATAAAGGCGCGGTCCAGTCCGTAAGCCTTCAGAGTCTTGCGCGCGGCGCGGTCCACGCGCTCGGCGGCGACGCCCGCGCGAACGGCGTCAATGGCGGCCAGTTGCGCTTCCAGCACGGCCTTGTAGGCGCGCTTCACCCTGGCGTTGGGAACCCCCACGTGGATCATGCGGGTCATGTCGCTGGCGTAGCCTTCCACGAAGGCGCCCATATCCACCACCACCAGGCCGCGCAACGGCGCGGGACCCGGCTGGGCGTGCGGCAGGGCGCTGCGCACGCCGCCCGCCACGATGGTTTCAAAGGACGGCTTCTCCGCGCCCAGGCGGCGCATGCGGTATTCCAGCTCGGCTGCGAAATCGCGTTCGCTCACGCCGGGGTGGAGGCGCGACACGGCTTGTTCGAAGGCTCGGGAGTTGAGGAGCACGGATCGGCGAATGCGGCCGATCTCCTCGGGCGATTTGACCATGCGCAGCGTCTCGATCCAGCCCGTGACGGGCTCGAGGGCGGCGCGCATGGGCAGACGCGCTTTGAGCGCTTCCAGGCGGTCGCAGGTGGTGCGCGCCGGTTCGAAGCCGATGCGCGTGAGCCGCCGGCTTGAAATGGCGGCCGCCACCGCGTCCGTCAGCTTGCCCTTGAGGATGGCCACGCGGCACGCCGGGGCTTCCTGTTTGGCCTGGATGGCGTAGCGCGGATCGGTGAAGAGAACGCGCTCTTCGGGGGTCACCAAAAGGCTGCCGTTGCTGCCGGTGAAGCCGGAGAGGTAGCGCAAGTTGGGCCCCAAGGCGACCAGAAAGGCGTCTAGTTTTCGTCCCGCCAGCCCGGCGGAGACGGCCGCCGCGGGGCCGCCAGCGGAGCGCTTCGCGTTTGCGCTGCTTGCGGCGTCTTGTTTAGTGTGCACTTTGCCATCCCTTGGCCAGATCCTGCGCGCGCTGCGCGAAGGCGTCGGCCTGGCTCATATCGCCGCGCTTCTCGGCGTCATCGGACTGCGAAAGGAAGAACTCGATGCGTTTGACCAAGTCCTGATCGGCGGCGCTCAGGCGGCGCGAGTTCATGCGGGCCAAGATGGCGCGCACATCGCGCTTGCGGGCGTCGGCGGAATCCTTCAACTTCTTGATTTCGGCGGCCGGGACGACCGCCTGAATGGCCGGGCGTTCGGCGGGAGCCTCCACAACGGGCGGCGTTTGCGCCTGCGGTTGGGGCTGCGTCTGAGCCGCCGGAGAGGCGGCGGGACGGGACGGAGCCGCGCGCGGACGCGCGGGCGGCAGCGCGGGCGAGGGAACGGGCTGGGGAGTCTCCACGGCGGCGGGCGGCGGCGCTTGGGCGGCCTCGGTATCCTGCGGCAGCGCGGCTGGATTGACGGGCTGGGCCGGCGGTAGAGTAACCTGCGTTTGCGGCACGGAGAGCTTGCCCGGCTGGGCGGCCACGGCCAGGGCCTTTTGCGCGTGCGGCGCGCAGGCGCACAAGCTGAGCGTGCAGCACGCGGCCGCAAGAAGCAGGGGCCGAGGGCGGGCGGCGGGCGCCGGTTTCGCCACGGGACTAGGCCGCCACGGGAAGGCGGATGAGAAACGCCGACCCCTTCCCGGGTTCGCTGGTGAAATCGATGGAGCCATCGTGCAGTTGAACAATTCGAAACGTCATGGCCAGGCCGATGCCGGAGCCTTCCTTCTTGGTGGTGAAGTAAAGCCGGAAGATCTTCTCGCGCAGCTCCGGCGGTATACCCGGGCCGGTATCGGAAATGCGGATTTCGGCGGCATCGTCTCCCTGCGCCCCCTCAAGCCGCAGTTCGCCGCCCTGGGGCATGGCTTCCATGGCGTTGACGACGACATTGAGGAGCGCTTGCTTGAGCATATCGCGGTCGGCGCGGACTTCCAGCGTTTCGTCTTCCAGACGCACCTCCACTTTGATGTTGGCAGATTCGGCTTGCGGGCGGGCAAGCAGGGCGATCTCGTTCAGGAGCTCGCCAAGCGGCAGGGCGGCGAAGCGCAGGTCCACGGGCCGGGTGAAATCGAGGAACGTTTTCACCACGCGGTCCAGGCGCACGATCTCGCGCGAGATGATGTCCATCTGCGGCATAATGTCCGTGTCTCCGCGGGCCATTTTGGCGCGGGCCACTTCCACGTGCAGGAGGATGGCATTGAGCGGATTCTTGACCTCATGCGCCACGCCTCCGGTAATGCGCCCAATGGCGGCCAGGCGCTCCGCCGCGCCGAGCTCGCGGCCGATCTTGCGCTGGGCTTCGGGATCGCGCAGGCGCACGAGAACGCCGGAGCCGGTACCCGCGGCGCCGGGCAGGCGCTCGAGCACATCGACGGAGAGCAACGCGGCGGCCGGCGCGCCATCGGAGGCGGGCGAAGGCATGGCCATGCGGCGGTTGTGCACGGGGCGGCCGGTGCGCGCGGTTTGCTCAATGGCGAGGCCGAGCGGGTTGGAGGGGGGGAAGACTTCGGCCAGGGCCTGGCCGGAGAACCAGGCGTGATCCTTGCCCAGGAACTTCTCCAGCGACCCGGAGGCGAAGATGAGGCGGCGTTCGCGGTTGAAGACGAAGACGGCGTCTTCCAGGTCGCGCAGGAGGCGGTCTATGTTGCCGCGAAGGTCGGAGGCGTCGGATTGCGCGCCGCGCAGCCGTTGGCCGAGGAGGCTGACCTTGGACGCGACAATGGAGAGCTCATCCGCGCCATGAGGCGCGGCGCTCTCCTCGAATTCGCCGCTGGCGGCGCGGTCCAGCATGAGGCCGATCTGGCCGAACTTGCGGAACGCCACGGTGGAAGCTAGGAACGCGACGGAGACCGCGCCAAGCAGCGCCAGGAGGGCCACGGCGGCGTTGCCGGAGAGGCTCTTCTGGATATCGCCGTTGATGAGCGCCGGCGCCACCACGACGCGGACGGAGAGCAGCGGCTGCCCGTCCGGCGTGCCCAGCTCCTGGCGGAGCTGGTAATAGGTAGTCTGGCCGGAGGCCAGCAAGCGCGCCTTTCCATACCAGCTTGCGCCGCGCACCAGGGTTTCGAAATCAGGGTAGTTGGGCGCGGTCCAGCCGACGCGCGATTGATCGCTATCGGCGAGGATCTGGCCGGCGGGGTTCACGACCTCAATTTCGAGGATGCGCGAGGCGGTCAGAATATTTACCAGTGCGGCGCCAAGCTCGGGATCCTGGAGGGCTTCGGCCAGAGGCACGCTGCGCTGGCGGTTCAGGACGCCGCGAACCAGCTCCGAGGCCACGTTGGTCATCAACTTGGCGCGCTCCAGAGTGGCGTCGAATTGCAGGCGCAGGATATTGGCCAGGTCCACCGCGGAGATGGCTCCGGCGATGAGCGTCGCCAGCGCCACGGAGCCGATTGTGAGCCTGGCCTTGTGCGTCATGTCAGGGCGTCAAAAGGAGCTTGCCGCTGGTCCGGCGCTCTTCGAGGTCGCGGTGGGCCGCGGCGGCGTCGGCCAGCGGATAGTCGCGTTCCACCGGCGCCTTGAGCTTGCCTTCCATGGTCCAGCGCATCACGTCGCCGGCGCGCCAGAGCAATTCCTCGCGAGTGAGGAGGTACCACGCCAACGTGGGCCGCGTGAGGAAGAGGGAGCCCTTGGCGGCGAGCACCGAGGGATCGATGGGCGGCACGACGCCGCTGGACTGGCCGAAGAGGGCCATGACGCCGCGCGGCCGCAACACGTTGAGACCCTTGGCGAAGGTGGTTGCGCCGACCGAGTCGTAGATCACGTCCACGCCGCGGCCATCGGTCAGGCGTTTCACTTCGGCCTGGAAATCGATCACGGTGTAGAGGATAGCTTCATCCACGCCATGCGCCCGGGCGATAGCGGCCTTTTCCGCGGTGGAGACGGTGCCGAAGACGCGTGCGCCGAGCATCTTGGCCATCTGCACAATCAAGCCTCCGGCGCCTCCGGCGGCGGCGTGCACGAGGCAGGTATCGCCCGGCTTGAGCGCATAGGTGGAATGCGTGAGGTAGTGCGCGGTCATGCCCTGCAGCATGATGGCGGCGGCAGTGCGGGCATCCAGGCCGGCGGGAATTTTGACAAGCTGCGCGGAGGGAACCAGGGCGTACTCGGCGTAGGCGCCGCTGGCGACGGCCCAGGCGACGCGGTCTCCGGGCTCGACTTCGGTGACGCCCGGGCCCACGGCTTCCACGGTTCCGGCGCCTTCCTGGCCGAGGGTGAGGGGCAGAGGCGCTTTGTATACGCCCTTGCGAAAGTAGATGTCGATGAAGTTGACCCCAGCCGCGGCGACGCGCACAAGCGCTTGACCGGAAGCGGGCTGGGGAGTCGGACTATCGGCGAGTTCGAGGACTTCGGGGCCGCCGACGCGCGCCACGCGAATCGATTTCATCTTGAGGTTCTCCGTTAGATCGCAGCGCCCGAAGGGGCGTCTATTCTCCAGCTTACCCTTTGCGGGCGGGCCGGCGGAACGCGGTGGGCCGCGGAAGGCGGCTGTGGGAGCCGGGGCAGGAAGAGATTCAGGCAGCGCGGTCCGGGTTGTCCGGCCGCCATGGCGACCCGAAAACGCGCCAGACGGCCAGCCGGGTCAGGCGTCTGGCGTGCACCGCGGCGGCGTAAAGGGCGAGGGCGGCAAGGGTGAACGGCAGCGCAATGAGCCGCGCCGGAGTACGGACCGCGCCCATGCCGGCCAGGCCGGCGCGCGCCACGGCGAAACGCCGCACGGAGGACAGGTGCGAGCGGTCCACCCAGAAAAAATCGCCGTTTTCGTTGATGATGAAGACCTTGGCGGGCAAGCGCAGGGCCAGCATCCACTTCCATCTGGCGAGGATGGGCTCGGCGGAGCAGACGATTCCGACGTGGCTGTAGGGCCGGGCCGCCATCTCCCGCATGAGCCGCAGACGCGCCGCGGCGCCGCGGCATTCGTTGAGCCGGTAGAGGCGCGTGGCGGCGGGATCAAAGCCGGCGGGGAGGCTGCCATAGCAGGTGGCGACGTCAATGGGAAGATCCGCGCTCCAGCTCGCCCGAAGAA
>DATKOS010000291.1:0-6559 GCA_035524535.1 Bryobacteraceae bacterium | reverse complement strand
TTCCGACAATCCCCACTTCGGAACCGTGCGCAATCCGTGGAATCTGGAACGGAGCCCGGGCGGATCGAGCGGCGGATCGGGCGCGGCCGTGGCCGCCAACCTCGTTTACATGGCGATGGGCAGCGACACGGGCGGCTCGATACGCTGCCCCGCGGCGTATTGCGGCGTGGTGGGGCTGAAGCCCACGTATGGGCGCGTCAGCCGCCATGGCGTGATGCCGCTCTCCTGGAGCCAGGACCACATGGGGCCGCTGACCCGTTCCGTGCGGGATGCGGCGGCGGTGTTGAATGCGATCGCCGGCTATGACCGCCGCGATCCCGAATCTTCACGGCATCCCGTGGTGGACTTCGTCCCCGAAGATGGCTGCTCGATTCGCGGCCTGCGCATTGGGTTCGCCGCCCGCTATTTCGAGGGGCTCAGCCGGGATGTGGAGACCTGCGTGCGCGGCGCCATGGCGCGGTCCACCGCGCTGGGCGCCCTGGTCACGCCCGTGGAGACGCCGGACCTGGAGGCCCTGAATGCGGTGGGGCGAGTGATTCTCCTGGCCGAGGCGGCGTCCGTGACCGAACCGCGCCCCGAGCGCCGCGCCAGCCTGGGCAGGGATGTGTTGGCGCTGCTGGATCAGGGAACGCTCGTCCCGGCCACGGAATATCTCAACGCGCAGCGTCTGCGGCGCGCGCTGGCGCGTGAGTTTCGCAAGGTCTGGAGCGAGGTGGATTGCCTGCTGCTGCCCACCACGCCCCATGCCGCGCCGCGCATCGGGCAAACCGCCATTCGCCTGGAGGGGCGCGAGGTGGACGCGCGCCTGGAAGCCACGCGGCTCACGCGGACATTCAACACGCTTGGCCTGCCGGTGCTCTCCATGCCCTGCGGGCTCTCGGCGGATGGCTTGCCGGTGGGCCTGCAAATCGCCGGCGCGGCGTTCGATGAGGCGACCATCCTGCGCGTGGCGGCGGCCCTGGAAGACGACGGCGTCGGCATCCCTCCGTGCAGCATCTAGCAACGCCGCCCGGAGCCGTGGAGCGGGCCTCCTGGCCTGCTTTCCGGGCTAGCTTTGGTTTAGGGCCCCGCCATGAGTCCTAAAGGCGTAAGCCCAGAGCATCCCGCCGCCGACCGCCCCTAATGCGCCCCGCTGGCCCCGCGCGCGGACTTGGCCCTCCGCATAATGAAGACCAGAGGAACCGAAAGCAAAAACAGGTACCCCATCACCCGGAACACCTCCACAAAACTTAGCAGCGCCGCCTGCTGCTGCACCAGGCCGTAGAGCGCCGCCGCGCTCTGATGGCTGGCCGTGCTCCAATCCGAGCCGCCCTGTTCGAACACCCGCTGCGACTGGCTCAGATATTGCCTGGTCCGTACGCCGTAAGGCGTCACGTGCGACGCCAGTACGGATTGATGGAACTGCGAGCGGCGCGCCACCCACGTGGTCACGAAGGAGATGCCCACGCTCGACCCGATGTTGCGCATCACGCTGTAGAGGCTCGTGGCGTAGCCCGTGAGCGCCCGGGGAATGGGGTCCATCGTGATGGTGGTGAGCGGGACGAAGACGAACGCCATGCCCATTCCCTGGTTCAACTGGGCCAGGAAGATGTCCCATGTGCCGGATTGCAGGTCCATGTGCGAGTAGCTGAAAAAGGCGAAGCTCGTCACCACGCAGCCGAAGAAGAGCATCTTGCGGCCGTCCCATCCCTTGCCCAGCAGGTAGCCCACCAGAGGCATGCACATGGCGGTGCCGATGCCGCGCGGGCTGGTCCAGATGCCCGCGGTCACGGCCGTCCATCCGAGCAGTGTCTGCATGAAAAGAGGCAGCAGCACCAGGCTGCCGTAAAGCACGAAGCCGAGCACTGTCACCATAACAATGCCGGAAGTGAAGGTGCGGTAGGCGAACAGTTGCACCCGCACCAGCGGCTCGGCGGTCAGGTACTCGCGGAGGACGAAGGCCGGCAGCGCGATGCCCGCGATAATGGCCAGGATCACGATAAAGTGCGAACCAAACCAATCCGCCTCCTGCCCTTTATCGAGCAGGACCTGCAGGGCGCCCATGCCGACAGCCAGCATGCCCAGCCCCCACAGGTCGATGCGCATGCCGCCGCGCCGCTTGATGTACGGCGGGTCGTACAGAAACAGCGAAATCATGATCAGGCTTATGATTCCGACTGGTAAGTTAATGTAAAACACGAAGCGCCAGGAGTAGGTATCCGTGAGCCAGCCGCCCAGGGTCGGGCCCAGCGTTGGCGCGGCGATAATGCCCAGGCTCCAGAACGCCATGGCCTTGCCGCGTTCCTCGGGCGGAAATTCCTCCAGGAGAACCGCCTGGGAAATGGGCTGCAACCCGCCGCCCGTCATGCCCTGGACCACGCGGAAGAAGACCAAAAACGGAAGGCTCGGGGCCAGGCCGCATAGCGCGCTGGCGATGGTGAACCCGGTAACCACCGCCAGCAGCAGCCGTTTGCGCCCGAAGTAGTTCGCCAGCCAGCCGGTAATCGGCAGGACGACGGCGTTGGCCACCAGGTAAGACGTCAGCACCCAGGTGGCTTCGTCCGTGGTGGCCGAGAGGCTGCCGGCGATGTGCGGCAGGCTGACGTTCACCACGGAGGTGTCGAGCACCTCCATCACGGCGCTGGCCATGACCGCCGTAGCCACCAGCCAGCGGCTGGAAAGATGCTGCGTCGAGCTTCCCGGGCCCTCCCGGCGGACCGCGCGGGCCCGGTGGATCAGCGAACTTAGGCGCACGGTCTGGCTCCGGGCGCCGCCCCGCCGCCGCTCCGCCCCGGCTCCGTGCGATCATGGGGAACGATGATCCGACGCTTCTTCCTGGTGCTGGCCGCCGCCCTTGCGCTGGCGGGATGCGCGCATAAGGCGCCTGCCAAGACGTACGACATGCAGGGCGATGTTGTCGCTCTCGATTCTTCGACGAAGACCGCAACCATCAAGGCAGGCCCTATTGGCGATTGGATGGAAGCCATGACCATGGAGTACCCGGTGAAACCCGACTCGGAGTTCCTAAAGTTGCACGTCGGCGACCACATCCGGGCCAAGGTCGTGGTGGAAGACACGGGCTACTACGTCACTTCCGCGGAAGTGGTGAAATAGAGCCGCACTACTTGCTGCCCTCCGCGCCCGGTTTGGCGGCGGCCTTCTTCGCGCGCGGCGGGGCTGGCTTGAGCAGCTTGTCCAATTCCGCCCGCGTGTTCTCCGGGCCGTTCTTCATGAAGTCGCTCTCGCCGGGGTAGTCTCCCACAATCTTCCCGGTCCGGCTGAGAAACGTCACGCTCGGAACGTAGAGGATCTGCCTCCCAAGAAACTTCTCCACCTGGGGCCTGTCCGTGTTGTAGCCCACCGGAAAGGGCGGGTGGAATCGATCCACGAAGCCGGGGACCATCAGAAGAGCGTCCCCATTCACGGCGCACTCGATAAACTGCACGCCGCGCGGCCCGTATTCCTTGGCGATGGGAATCAGTTTCTCGGTGAACTCCTGGCAATGCGAGCACTCCGTGTTGATGAAGACCAGCATCACCAGCTTGCCGCGATACGCCGAGAGACTGATGGGAGCGGCGCCGACGCGGTCGATCATGAAGGCGTGGGCCGCCGATTTCGCGGGCGGCTTTGCCGGAGCTTCTGCCGGGGCTTTTGCCGGAGCTTCCGCGGGCTGCGCCGGCGCTAGCGCGGAAAAAGCCAGGAGTACAGCCAGTTGGAAACGCATACGTCATTTCTATCCTACTATTTCCGCGCAATGGCATGAGGCGTGGCGCGCTGGCGCCTCGCGGCGCCAGGAAGTACATTGGAGTCTCGCGCCACCCATGCCCCCTTTTCGCCCTCTGTTCCGCAACCCCCACGCGCAGACCATCGCGGCGCACTTCTGGAAGCGTCCCGAGGCGCCCGGCGCCGCTTTGCAACGCAGGCTCTTCCGCACCGAGCCCGAAGTTCAGGTGCTGGTCGAATCGCAGCGGCCCGCGGGGGACTTGGCCGGCCACCTGGTGCTGCTGCACGGCCTGGAGGGCTCGGGCCGCTCGGGGTACATTCGCGGCATGGCCGCGGCGGCGGTCTCCGCCGGCTACGCGGCGCATCGCTTCCACATGCGAAGCTGCGGCGGCACGGAGCATCTTTGTCACACGCTCTACCATGCCGGGCTCACCAGCGATCTGCTCGCCGTCCTGCCCGTCCTTAGGAAGGAGAGCCCCGCTCCCATCTTTGTGGCGGGCTTTTCCCTGGGCGGGAATGTGGCGCTCAAACTTGCCGGCGAACTTGGCGAAGAGGCCGCCGGGTTGCTGAGCGGCGTCGCGGCGGTCTCCACGCCCGTGGATCTGGAGGCCAGCGCGCGGCGCATCGGCCATTGGGAAAACCGGCTCTATGAGCGGCGCTTCGTGCGCCACATGCTGGCGCGGCTTCGCGCCACCGGGCGATTCGGAAACGCGGAACTGGCGGGCTTGCGCACGCTGTGGGAGATAGACGACCGCATTACCGCGCCGTCGTTCGGCTTTGGCGACGCCTTGAACTACTACAAGACGCAATCCGCGCTCAGGTACTTGCCGGGCCTGCGCATCCCGGTTCTGCTGATTCAGGCAAAAGACGACACGTTTATCCCTTTTTCTGTCTTCGAGTCCGAATCCGTCCGCGGAAACCCCTGGATTCGCCTGGAAGCGCCCGAGCACGGAGGCCATTTGGGCTTCCTGGCGCGCGGCCGGCCGCGTTTCTGGGCGCAAGAGATGATTTTGCATTGGATGGCGGGAACAAAAGCTACGATCCGGCCGTATGAACCGTCTTAGAGATTAGATGAGGACCGGGACTGCCTCGTTTTGGGAGGCCGTGAAAGGCGCCGCCCAATCCCTTCGCGCTGCCAAGCTGCGGAGCTTTCTCACCCTTCTGGGCATTATTCTAGCCACCACCACGCTGATTTCGGTGATGTCCGTCATCAGCGGCATGGACGTGGTCGTGGCGCAGAACGTCACCGACCTCGGGGCCGACGGCTACACCGTTGCGCGCATCGTCATGATGCAATGGGACCCCAAGAAGTACCTCGAAATGCAGCGCCGGAATCCCCTGCAAACGCGCGAGGAGTTCAGCTTTCTCCAGTCCCACGTCACCCTCACCAGCCACATGGGGATTTCGGTAACGCGCACGGTCACCGTGAACCGCGGCAAGGAGCGGTCGGAAAATGTGCAATTGCGGGGCGCCTCACCCTCCATTGCCATCATCAGCAATTACCAGGCGGAAAGCGGGCGCTTCTTTTCCGAAGTGGAGAATCAGCGGCACATGGACGTCGCTTTCATCGGCCACGACCTGGAAACCAAGTTCTTCGGAGAAAGCGACGCCGTGGGCAAGACCATAGACGTAGAAGGCACTCCCTTCACCGTCGTCGGCGTTTCCAAGGCCAAGGGTAACGTGCTGGGGCAATCGCAGGACAACTATGTGGTGATCCCCGCCGAATCCTATTTCCACAAATGGAGCGCGCGCCAAGGAATGCTCTATGAGGGCATGGCCATCGACCATGAGCACTTGTTCCAGGCGCAGGATGAAGCGCGCATGTTGTTGCGCGCCTACCGCCATCTGAAGCCAGGGGACGACGATACCTTCTCCATGCTCACCTCCGACGCCCTGCTGAATTTCTGGAATCAGCTCACCGCGGCCATCTCCGCCACCGCAATCGGCGTGGTTTCGGTCTTCATGGTGGTGGGCGGGGTAGTGATTATGAACATCATGCTGGCGGTCGTCACGGAGCGCACCCACGAAATCGGCATCCGCAAATCCGTGGGCGCGCGGAGCAAGGACATCCTCAATCAGTTCCTGGTGGAATCTTCCATGCTCTCCGGAGCGGGCGGGCTCATCGGCGTGAGTATCGCCTGGGCCATTTCGCTGCTGGTGGCCAACTTCACCCCCGTGCCTTCGTCCATTCCCGTTACCGCCGTGGTGGTGGGCGTGGGCCTCTCCGCGGCGGTGGGACTCTTCTTCGGTATTTATCCCGCGCGGCGCGCCGCCAAACTCGACCCGATTGAAGCTTTGAGGATGGAACGATGACCGGCGCCCTATTCGCTTCCGGAGTGCAACTCGCCATGGAAACCGTGCGCGTGCACAAGATGCGCTCGTTTCTTACGGTGCTCGGAGTCATCATCGGCACCAGCGCCGTCATCGGTGTGGGCTCCATCATTCAGGGCCTGGACAGTTCCATTTCAAACCTGATGCGCAGCTTCGGCCCCAACACCATCATCGTGACCAAGACTCCGGCCATGGGAGAATCCACGCGCGAGGAGCGCGCCCGCAAGCCGCTCACCGTGGAGCAGGCGCGGGCCGTGGCGGCGCGCTGCCCTTCGGTGCAGTACGTGAGCCCCTATCTCATGTCCAACAGCGGCCTGGACAATGCCCGCTACAAGGGCAATGACCTTTACCAGATCGAATTGGGCGGCACGGAAGAAGGCTACGCCGCCGGCGGGACCACCATGAAGTACGGGCGTTTCTTCAGCGACGTGGAGAACGAGCATCACATGCCCGTCGTGGTGATCGGCGAGGACGTTCAGAAGCAGCTCCTGCCCAACGAGGACCCGATAGGCAAGTGGATTGAGGT
>DATKOS010000290.1:0-2964 GCA_035524535.1 Bryobacteraceae bacterium | reverse complement strand
ACGGCATTTGAAATCCCGTTCGTCGTCCTCGTCGTCCTTGTACTCCTCCAGGATCTTGCCTCCTATATATACTCAAGATTGTCCCGGTGTCCCAGAGGGCCAGGAGCGCCCACAGACGTGAAAGAAAGGATTAGCAAGGCTGGGTGTTTGCGCCGAATCATCTGTCATCGTCGGGCGTGATACGTCAAGTTGCGGCCTGGAGCCCAACTTCTGGTTGGCGCGTGATCCGATCAAAGGACTTCACTTCGACGGAACGATGACGCGCCCCCGGTCCCGGCACGGTGGTTTTTTCACACATGGCTTAGATTTTCCGATCTTTTGCTCCTTTACCGCGTACATTGAATTATGAAAACCCTCGCCGAAGATCTGCGTTTCGGCCTGCGGGCATTAGTTCGCGAGCCGGGATTTAGTACTGCCGCGGTTCTCATGCTGGCGCTGGGCATCGGCGCCGCCACGGCCATTTTCTCGCTGGTGAACGGCGTGCTGCTCAAACCGCTGACCTACCGCCAGCCGGAGCGCCTCTTCTATATCCGCGAAGTCATCCCCGCGGTCGAGCGCGCCTACCCGGCCCTGCCAGTGAACTCCGCCAGCTTTATGGAATGGCGCAAGAATCCCGGCTCCGTCGAGGGAATGTCCCTGATCGACCAGACCACCATGAACCTCAACGGCTCGGGCGAACCGGAACGGCTGGACGCCGCGCGCGTGTCGCCGAATCTCTTCCGCGTGCTCGGCGTGCGCCCCGCGCTGGGCCGCGATTTTCAGGATGACGAGGAGCAGGATGGGAAAGATCTCGTGGTCATGATGACCGACGGGCTATGGCGCCGCCGTTTTAACTCCGACCCGGCGATACTTGGTAAGACGATCACGCTTGACGGCCGCGCGCAAACCGTGGTCGGCATTCTACCGCCGGGCTTCGTTTTCGGGGATCGCCGTGATTTTGGAGCGGCCCAAAGCGTCGCGCCCAACACCGAAATATTCCGCCCCAAAACTTTTGACAAGTCTGAGTTGGAGGAATTGACCGGCCGTTTCAATTGGGGCTGCGTCGCCCGCCTGAAGCCGGGCGCAACGCCCCAGCGCGTTGCGACGGAATTACAGGTCGGCACGGCCGAACTCGAGAGACGTGCGGGCGAAGTCATGCACATCCGCGTGGCGGTCACGCCGCTGCTCGATATGGTGGTGGGCCACACGCGGCGCGGGTTGCTGGTGCTGATGGCCGCCATCGGCGTGCTGCTGCTGATTGTGTGCGTGAACCTGGCCAACCTGATGCTGGCGCGCGCCGAACGTCGCGGGCGCGAAACGGCGGTGCGCGCGGCGCTCGGCGCGGGCCGCGGGCGGCTCATCGGCAATGCGCTGGCGGAGAGCGCTCTCATAGCGTTGGCTGGAGGCGCGCTGGGAATCTGCGTGGCGGCGGCGGGCGTGTTCCTGCTGGTTCATAACGCCCCGGTCGATATACCGCGGCTGAACGAAGTCCGGCTGGACGGGCGCGTGGTCGCCTTCGCCGCCGCGCTCGTCGCGGCGACCGCCCTGCTTTTCGGCTTCCTGCCGGCCTGGCGCGCCGGCGGATGCGATCCGCAGGCGGCCCTCCGCGCCGGCGGCCGTGGCGCCACAGGTTCCCGCGGCGGCGCCCGGCTCCGCTTCGCCCTGGTCGCATCCGAAGTGGGATTGAGCGCGCTGCTGCTGATTCTCGCCGGCCTGCTGATGAACAGTTATACGCGCCTGATGCGCGCCGATCAGGGTTTCCGCGCGCCCGCCGTGCTGGCCGTGGACATCGGGATTTCGGGCGATCGCTACAAGGACGAGGCCGCGCGCGACGGGTTTTACCACCGCGTTTTCGAGAGCCTCGCGGCGCAGCCCGGAATACAGGCCTCGGCGATCTCGTCGGCGCTGCCGCTCCAAGGCGAGACCTGGGTCGATCACGTCGCGCTGACTAAAGAGGAGGCCGAAAAGACCGCTACAACAGTCAACGTGCGGTTCGTCAGCGCGGACTACTTCCGCACGCTCGGCATTCCCCTGCGCGCCGGCCGCACCTTTAGCGAAAACGACCGCGGACGCAAGCCGAAGGCCTCCGTGGTTTCGCAACTGCTGGCGAATATCCTCTGGCCCGGCCAGGACCCGATCGGCCGCAAATTCAGTACCGGCGGCGACAATTGGCTCGAAGTCATCGGCGTGGCCGCGGATATTCGCGTAGAGGCGCACCGCCGGCCGGTTGCCATGATGTACCAGAGCTACTGGGATTGGATGCCCTACCGTACAGTCTTGGTGGCGCGCGCCGCGGGCGGCCCGTGGTCCATCGCCGGCGCGGTGCGCGCGGCAATCCACCAGGCGGATGGCGCTGTCCCGCTGCCGCGCATGCGGACCATGGAGCAGGTGCTCGAAGACAGCGTGGCGACGCGCCGCTTCCAGATGACGCTGGCTTTGGGCTTCGCCGCGATGGCGCTGCTCGTCGCCACCCTGGGCATTTACGCCGTGGTCTCCTACTCCGTGGCCCGGCGTACGCCCGAAATCGGCGTGCGCGCGGCATTGGGAGCGCAAGCCCCGGACCTTTATAGCATGGTTCTGAAGCAGGGCATGGCGCCGGTGGCTCTCGGGTTGGCGATTGCGGTCGTCGGAGCGCTGGCATTGGGGCGAGTAATTGAAAGCCTGCTTTATGAGATCGGCGGCCGCGATCCCGCAACAATGGCGGTAGTCGCGGGTGCGGTGGGCTTCGTTGGTTCGCTCGCGTGCCTCATCCCTGCGCGCCGTGCCAGCCGCGTAGATCCGCTAGTGGCGCTGAGGTATGAATAGCGGCCTATCATGGGGCGAACTGCCGCATTTAGGCCGCCCGTCCAGCGTGTCGTTCGCCAGCGCCACGGCGCCGCCGCTCCATGGTCGGCTTGCAGGATGGCTCGATCCCCATTCCAAAACCCTTACGTAGACGATGAAGTGCGGAAGGTCGCTCGCGATGCTTCCGTTTTCCGGAAACGG
>DATKOS010000289.1:0-6732 GCA_035524535.1 Bryobacteraceae bacterium | reverse complement strand
CCCAGTGGTGTCGCCGATGCCGAACACGCCCACGTCGTTGTAGTAGGCCGAATTGCTGGTGCTGTCGATCGTGCCGGTAGTAAACGCTCCGCCGTTGACGTTCTCGATGTAGGCCTGGATGAAGTTCACGCTGGTGGGGTCGAAGTCGCTGGTGGGCGTGTAGGTGAGCACGATGTTGGCGCCGCCCCCCTCCACTCCGGTCAGGGATCGATTGTAGTTCGTTCCGTCTGGAGCCACAATGCCGTTTCCGCCCGCGTTCCCGTTGTTGTTCACCACCCAAGGAGCGTAGGACGAAACACTAAGGTCGGCCGAGGAGATGTTGGGCACATCGGCAGCCACGCCGTAACCGGCAAACGCCACTGGCAGGTTTCCGTTGGCGTTGAACGGCGCTTGGCCCATGCCGTTCACAATCCACGAGCAATACGTCTGGAACGTGACGTCGGTGGTTGTGGAATAGTTATTGTCGTCGCCGGCCACAGCCGACACGGTAGTGCCGCTAGCGAGGGTGGTCCCCCAAACGGAAAGCGGAACAAGCCCGCCCACAAACGCAAGCATCGACGCGCGGCGCAGAATCCCGGGTGTCATACGCTCCTCCTCCTGGCGTAGCAATAATTACCAACAAGAGTACAACGGAAGGCAGCGGCCTTCAAGGACATTCCTCATCCCAAGTGGGGTGCGGGCCACCGCTTTGGTACTGGGGGGTCTAAAACTTGAGTCATATCGCGCCACTCGGACGAACCAGTGCGCTGACTGTTTGTTCAAATTGATTACGAAGATTGGGGTCCTTAACCCACCACTATCACGTGGGCGCTTTAGCCAGCCCCATCACGCCGCCTTCAGTTCGTGCGCCCCGGCTGACGGGTTGCAGACGTAGCTACGCGGCTGAATGCCAAAGCGCCCGTGGTAGGCTCGGGCAATCTGTTCCCGGAAGGCCGGAACCGCTTCGCGGCTCATCAGTGAGACGGTGCATCCGCCGAAGCCGCCGCCGGTCATGCGGGCGCCAAGAACGCCCGGAATCGCCAGCGCCGCATCTACCAGGAAGTCCAGTTCTTCGCAACTCACTTCGTAGTCATGCTGAAGGCTGCGGTGGGATTCCACCATCAGCCGGCCCATGCCGTCCAGGTCTCCGGAAGCGCCGGCCTCCACGAAGCGGTTGACGCGGGCGTCTTCGGCCACCACGTGGCGGGCGCGGCGGGCCACAAGCGGATCGAGGGACGATTCCGCCTGCTGGAACTGCTCGGGCGAGACGTCGCGAAGGCTTTCCACTGCCGGGAAAAGCTTGCGAATGCCCGCGACGGCGGCCGCGCATTCGGCCACGCGGTCGCGGTACGCGGAGCCGGTCAGCTCGTGCTTCACCATGCTGTTGACGGCCACAATGGCCGTGCTCTCGGGAAGCGAAACGTAGCGGCGGCCCAGGCTGCGGCAATCGATTTCCACGGCGGCGTGTTCCCGGCCGAACACCGAAATGTACTGGTCCATGATGCCGCATGGTATGCCGACGAACTCGCGCTCGGAGCGCTGGCACAGGCGCGCCAGATCCAGCGGGTCGAACGCGCGGCCGCCCAGCAGGGCCAGCGCGCAGGAGACTTCCAGCGCGGCCGAGGAGCTGAGGCCGGAGCCGTCGGGCACCGTGGAGCGGATGAGCAGGTTGGCGGGCGCAATGGGAATGCCGGCGCGAGCCAGTTCGCGGACCACGCCCAGGGGGTAATCGGTCCAATAGCGTGACGGAGATGCCTCGGCGATGGCGGCGGCGTCGAATTCCCGCAGTTCTCCGCGGCTTTCCGAATAGAAGCGCAGCTTGGCGTCGGGGGCGGGCGCGATAGCCACATCCGTGGCCAGATCGAGCGCCATGGGCAGGACGAAGCCGAGGTTATAGTCCGTGTGCTCTCCGATGATGTTGACGCGGCCCGGCGCGCGGAAGACCCGGACGCCCTTGGCGGAGCCGTAAATGCGGCGGAAGGCTTCAATCATATGCGTTTTGGAAGTCAGAGTTTATCACGGTGCTGTGCGCGGTTCGTCCGCCGTCACCACATGCTTTCACCCCGCTTCACGTCTCCACCAGCGCCGCGAGCGTTTTCCCTCAATCCTCCATGCGGGGCCCGGCGGTATAAAGTAAGAACAGGGACGCGTCTTCCCTTGGAAACGGAAAGGCCAATTCCATGAAGATCAAGTACACGGGCAGGCAGGGCGGGCTGGCGCCGGCTCAGTTGAAGAAGCTGGAGTCACGTTTCGCCAAGATCGGGAAGTTGCTGGACGGCCGGCGGGAGTGCGAGGCGCATGTGGTGCTCTCCGTCGAGCGGCATTTGCAGCAGGCGGAAGCCACGGTCAACTACTATGGGCATCCACTGGTTGGCCTCGGTTCGAGCCCGGATCTTTTTACGGCTATCCACTCCGCCGCGGAAAAACTGGAAAAGCAGGCGCTCAAGGCCCGCACGAAGTGGCGCGACAACAAGCGCGGGCCCAAGCAGGAGGCGCCGGACGAGCCCGCGCCGCAAGCCGCACCGCCCAAAGCCAAGGCCAAGGCCGCGCGTGAACCCGAACCGGAGCGGCTCATCTATCACGTCAATCACCACGAGAAGCGCAAGCCGATGACGCTGGACGAAGCCGTACTCGAGATGGAGAAGAAGCGCGATTACGTGGTGTATCGGGACGCCGCGACGGACCGCGTTTCGGTTCTCGTGCGGCGCCCCGACGGTAACTTCGATCTCGTCGAAGGTTAACTGCCGATGCCAAGAGCCACGCCTTCCGGAGGAGCGCGGGCGAAGCGCCCAGCGAAATCCGCCGGTGCGCGCGGGAACCGCAAGGCCGCGCGCCGCCCGGAAGTGGTGGTTATCACCGGGCTGAGCGGGTCCGGTAAGGGCTCGGTCCTGAAGTCTCTGGAGGACTTGGGCTTCTATTCCGTGGACAATCTGCCCGTGGACCTCATTCCGAAGTTCGCGGAGCTGACGCGCGACAATCCCAGCATCCGCTCGGCCGCCCTGGTGGTGGATATCCGCGAGGGCGCGGGCCTCAAACGCTTTCCGAAAACTCTGGCCGCGATCCGGAAATCCGTGGATGCGCGGCTCATCTTCCTGGAGGCGGATGAAAGCGCACTGGTGCGGCGGTTCAGCGAAACGCGCCGGCCCCATCCGCTCGGCGGCGACCGCTCCATTATCCGCAGCATCCGCGCGGAGAAGGCGCAGCTCGCGCCCATCCGCGCCATGGCGGACCTGCTCATCAACACCTCGAAGTTCACCGTGCATGAGCTGCGCGAGTTCATCGGCGAGCGCTTCCGCGGGCAGCGCGACGAATCGAAGATCCTGGTGTACGTGACGAGCTTCGGATACCGCAACGGGCTGCCGCCGGATAGCGACCTGGTGTTCGATGTGCGCTTCCTGCCGAATCCGAACTACATTCCGCGGTTCAAGAACCTGACCGGGCGCAATCCGGATGTGGCCAAGTACATTCTCTCGTTCCCGCAGACGGTGGAGTTTATCGACCGGATCACGGACCTGCTGGTGTACCTCCTGCCGCATTACATCCACGAAGGCAAGAGCTATTTGACCATCGCGTTCGGCTGTACGGGCGGGCAGCACCGCTCGGTCATGATGGCGGAGGAGATCCGCAAGAACCTGGCGCAGGCGGGGTTTAAGGCCAAGGTCAACCACCGGGACGCGGCGCGGAATTGAGGGAACCGGCGCCGGGCTGCCGGCACGGACCGGCCGCTTCCACCTCCGGACGGATCGCCACGATCGTGCCCGTCCAGGCGCTGCGGTAAACCACTTTCAGTTTCTCGCGATCGGGGAAGGCCCCGTCGCTTGCCGCGTTCAGCACGTAGAGTGGAAACGATTCGCTTTCGCCGGCGCTCCCCGGGAAGCGCTCGTGGATTGCCTTGAGGTTCTCGCGGCCGGAGAGCGCCTGGTAGGCCCGCAGCGCCGCGTAGTATCGCCAATCGCACGAGATTTCGGTGACGCCGTAGGCGCTGTTGTAATAGGCGACGGCGCCATAGGCCACCTTGGCGTCCGCGTCCCACAGCCACTCCTTGAAATAGGTCAGGCGGAGACAAGTCAGCGAGTAGAGCGCCACCAGAGCCAGCGCGCCCGTCATGGCCGCGCCGGAAGCGCGGCCCAAGCGCGTGGCAATCGGGATGGCGGCCACGCCGCCGGCCATCAGAAGGCAAAGCGGCGCCACGTAAAGGGCCCTTCGATCCACGGGCAGGCGCATGTCCACGGCAAGATGCAGGATCTCAAGCCCAGCCAGGGTGAGAGTGAGCGTGGCCGCGCACAGGAAAGCCAGTTGCCTTCCCCGGCGCGAAGCTTCGCTACCTTCCGCTCCGCCGCGAAGGAGGGCCGCCACGCGCAGCAGCAGGGCGGCGCCGAGTGCGGGAAAAAGATAGCGGCTGTGCCGCGCTAGCCATTCGCGCCAGACGGGGTGCAGCAGGTAGGCGTTCGGCTCGTACAGCGAGTCCTTCAGCACGCTGATCAGCGTGCCGGAGAGCGAGCTCGCTCCAAATTCCATCTGATCCCGCGGCCAGGCCCACACCACGGGACCCGCCAGGACCGCGGCCGCCGCCAGCCCTGGGGCTACGAACGCAGCCAGCGCCTTCACGCGCCCGGCGATCTGGCCGCGAAGCGCCCAGCAGGCCAGCGTCGCCACTGATACGCCGTCGGCGATCCCGAAGGAGAAATTGGCGCAGAAGGAGAGCGCCAGGCTCACGGAAATCAGCGCGCCACGGGCCGCGAGCCGGTTCGCCCGCTCCGCCGGAGCCAGCGTCATCAGATGCGCGGCCACGGCCCAGGCCAGCGCCATCAGCCCGAGCGCCAGGCTGTAGCCGCGCGCCGCTACCAGATAATCCATGACGAACGGGTTGAACACCAGGCACGTGAACAGGCAGAGCGCCGGGAAGGTCCGCTCGAACAGAAACCGTGCCAGGTAGTGGATGCACGCGATGTAGAGCGCCGCTCCCGCCATGGCCGGCAGACGGATGGTCCATACCGAGGCGCCGAAGATCATGGTGGCCAGGCGCATCAAGGCGGAGTTCAGCACGTGATTGTTGGCATGCTGCACCCAATGAGCGGGCCAATCCGGGCGGGCGAAAGCCAGGTAGGTGTCCGCTTCGTCAATGGTGATCGATTGCGTCCAGGCGCGCGCTGCGATCCACACGAGGGCGAACGCCCCCGCGCCTAACAGGGGAATAGGGCTTTCGCGCCCGGTTGCCTGATGCCGCGCAGCCACTCATGGAATTCTAGCAAGATGGCCAAATCGCGCTTGACATCGCGCGTGCACTCGGACATCGTATTCTATCCGGGGCCGCAAAAACGCGAATCAGACCCGGAAACTGGAGCGACCATGAAGATCTCTCTCTACCTCTTGACCATCCTTCTCGGAGTAGTGCTGGCGGTCCACCTCGCCATGAATGGCAAAGTGGGCTCCGTATTGAATAACCCCCGCGTGGGCAATGCCCTGTTCTGGTGCATCGGTGCGCTCGGCGCCACGGTCATCGGCTTGACCGGCTGGCAGGCCGGCGCCTTGCAGCCGCTCAAACAGGTCCAGCCCTGGCTGCTGACCGCGGGATTGCTGGGCGCGTGCCTCGTCTTCGCCATCGCCTGGATGATTCCCAGGGCCGGCGCCGGGCCGGTGATGATCACCCTGCTGGCCGGTCAGGTGATTGGCGGTCTGGTGCTATCGCATTTCGGATGGCTGGGCTCGCCCGTGCAACCCATCACCCTGACGAAACTGGCGGGCGTCGCCATCATGATCGCCGGCGTGACGCTGGCCACCTACGGCGGTTGAGCGCGGCGGCCCCCCGCGCATCCCTTGATTCCCGCGGGACGAGAGCCGTCTCCAGGTTCGGAGGAGTGGCGTTGCGAGGCCGCCGGAGTATAAGCCGGTTTCTGTGCCCTTGCGGGTGGCAGTCATTCCTCTGGGCCGCACATTGCTGCACGGCTCTAGCGACCTACCCGGGAGTCGAGCGAGACGGGCCGCCTCTTCTCCCCTATTTGGTCTTGCTCCGCGTGGGGTTTTCCCTGCCGGCGAAATTACTCCCGCCGCGGTGCGCTCTTACCGCACCTTTTCACCCTTACCCCGTTTCCGGGGCGGTATATTTTCTGTGGCACTTTCCGTATCCGTCGCCGGATCCCGGCCGTTAGCCGGCACGCTGCCCTATGGAGACCGGACTTTCCTCCCCCGTTGCCGGGAGCGACTACCCGTCCGGCAGCCTCACGCTATCCATTGTGGCATTTCGGCGGGGAGCCCGTTTGGCTGGCGTCATACCACAAGGCGCGTATAATGCAAGCAGGATATTTGGACCGTGAAATATCTTATCGCCTGTTTGGCGCTCGCAACCGCCTGCGCCCAACCTCCCGCGCAATCGCCGGTGTTCGAGGTCGTATCCATCAAGCCGTCGCCGCCTGGAGCCGGTTCCACCGTTAGTTCCGGCGGCGGTCCAGGCACAAGGGACCCCGGCCTGTGGACCTGCCGTGGGCCAAACCTCGCGAATATCATTCTGTGGGCTTTCCAGCTCAATTCCTCGGAATATCTCACCGCCCCGGATTGGATGCTGGATGCGCGTTTCGATATCGACGCGAGGGTTCCCGCCGGCGCCACGCGCGAGCAGTTTTCCCAAATGCTCCAGAACATGTTGATTGAGCGTTTCGGACTCAAGTTCCACCGTCGCGAAAAGGAGGTCCAGGGATATGAGCTCGTCGTCGCCCGGAACGGCCCCAAGTTCAAAGAGCCTTCCGAATCCTCGCC
>DATKOS010000288.1:0-48090 GCA_035524535.1 Bryobacteraceae bacterium | reverse complement strand
AGCAAGGCTTTCACTCCCGGCCAGGGAGACTTTTTGCGCTCTCGCCACGTCAGCTAGTGTATGAACGCACCTGCACGGCCGCGCCGTCCGGGGCCGCGCGGCGGCTTCGCGGGCCTCTACGCTAAAATTGAGTTGATGTTCCGCACCGCTGCCCTGGGGCTCCTCGCGCTCTCGCTTTTGCACGCCGGGCCCGACTCCAAGCAAGCGCCGAAGGCCCCGCCCGCAAAGTCCGACCGCGAACTGCGCGCCCGCGCGACCCAATTCTTCGAGGATTTCGTAAACGCCAATTTCACGGACGCGGAGAAGCTGGTCGCGCCGGAATCGAAGAACGTCTTCATCTCGGGCCGCAAGGAGCAGTACCAGAGCTGCGAACTCCAGCGCGTCGACTACAGCGCCGACTTCCATACCGCCGACGTGGAGATGCAATGCGTGCGCAATATCATGATCCAGGGTTTCGCCGGCGCTCCAATCAAGTATCCCCTCTCAACCCAGTGGAAGCTGGAGCATGGCAAGTGGTTCTGGTTCGTGGATCCCACGGCCCCGCGCGGTTCGCCCTTCGGCGTGATGAACGCCATGATCTCGGCCATGAACGGAGCCAAGGCCGCCGAGGCCTCGCCGCCGGTGACGCTTCCGAGCGCCGCACAGCTCAGCAGCCCGTCCGTCGCCATGAACAAAGTGAGAGCGGACAAGCAGGCGCTCTCGCTCAAGGCGGGCCAATCGGCCGACTTGGTTTTGAGCAATACCGCGCTCGGGCCCATGAGCTTCACCCTCGACGTTCCTCCGCCGGCGGGCTATGAAGTCTCGCCCGCGCACGCCGACATGAAGGAGAACAGCAAGACCACGGTGACCGTCAAGGCGCTCGAAGGGGCGAAGCCCGCGGTCCTGAACTTCCGAGTCTCGCCCACCGGCGAAGTCGTCTCCGTCAAAGTGGACATCCAATAAATCGCAACTATGAGTTTTCGTCTGGTGGTGAACTACCGCCCGCGCGGCGACCAGGAAGCCGCCATTGAAGAGCTCTCCCGCGGAGTGCGCGAAGGCGAGCAGCACCAGGTCCTTCTGGGCGTCACCGGGTCCGGCAAGACCTTCACCATGGCCAAGGTCATAGAGGCTTCGGAGCGTCCGGCGCTCATTCTGGCGCACAATAAAACGCTCGCGGCGCAGCTTTACAACGAGTTCAAGTCGTTCTTTCCGCATAACGCGGTGGAGTACTTCGTCAGCTATTACGATTACTACCAGCCGGAAGCCTATATCCCATCGGGCGACGTGTACATCGAGAAGGAGGCCACCACCAACGACGAGTTGGACAAGCTGCGCCTCTCGGCCACCAAGTCGCTCTTCGAACGGCGCGATTGCGTGATCATCGCCAGCGTGAGCTGCATCTACGGCCTGGGCTCCCCGGAGGCCTACTACGGCATGTTGCTCATGCTGGAGAAAGGCCAGAGAATCTCGCGCGGCCAAATCGTCTCCAAGCTGGTGGACATTCTCTACGAGCGCAACGACATCGATTTTCGCCGCGGAACGTTTCGCGTGCGCGGCGACACCATCGAAGTCTATCCCACGTACGACGACGACGCCTTTCGCATCGAACTGTTCGGCGATGAGGTAGACGGCCTTTCGCAAATCGACCCGCTCACCGGGCAGGTGAAGCAGACCTACCTGCGCCTGCCGATCTATCCCAAGACGCATTATGTGATGTCCGAGGAAACCCGCTTCGCCGCCATGGACAGCATTCGCGAGGAACTCACCTGGTGGCGCGCGGAACTCGAGAAGCAGGGCAAGCAGATTGAAGCGCAGCGGCTCTTTCAGCGCACCATGTTCGATCTCGAAATGATGAAGGAGATCGGATACTGCCATGGCATCGAGAACTACTCCCGCCATTTCTCCGGGCGCCTGCCCGGGGAGGCGCCGCCGACGCTGCTGGATTATCTGCCGCACGATGCGCTCATGTTCATCGATGAGAGCCACCAGACCATCCCGCAGCTTCACGGGATGTACCATGGCGACCGCTCGCGGAAAGAGGTACTGGTGGCGCACGGGTTCCGGCTGCCGAGCGCGCTGGATAACCGGCCACTGACGTTCGAGGAATTCGAGCATCGCGTAAATCAACTGGTTTATGTGTCGGCGACGCCAGGGCCGTATGAACTTACGAAGTCGGCCGGAGTGGTGGTGGAGCAGATCATCCGGCCCACGGGACTGGTGGACCCGACCGTGGAAGTGCGGCCGGTGAAGGGGCAGGTGGACGATCTTCTCGGCGAGATCCGCAAGCGGGTGGACGCGAACCAGCGCGTCCTGGTAACGACGCTCACCAAGCGTATGGCGGAAGACCTGGCGGAGTATTACTCCGAGGTCGGCGTCAAGTGCCGCTACCTGCATTCGGAGGTAAGCACGCTCGACCGGATCAAGATTCTGCGCGATTTGCGGCGCGGGGAGTTCGATGTGCTGATCGGGATCAACCTGCTGCGCGAGGGTTTGGATTTGCCAGAGGTTTCCCTGGTGGCGATTCTGGACGCGGATAAGGAGGGGTTTCTGCGTTCGGCGGGGTCGCTGATTCAGACGATGGGACGCGCGGCGCGTCACGTGGAAGGGCACGTGATTCTGTACGCGGACGTGATGACGGATTCGATGCGGCAGGCGCTGGGCGAGACGGAGCGGCGGCGCGCGGTGCAGATGGAATATAACGAGCGGAATGGGATCACGCCGCAATCGATTGTCAAGCCGATCGACATGAGCCTGGTGGCGATTGCGGAGGCGGATTATGTGACGGTACCGCTGGAGGACGAGACGGAGGTGGATTCGTTGACTCCGGAGGAGCGGAATAGGTTCATTGGGGAGTTGGAAGAGAAGATGCGGGAGGCGGCCCGGAAATTCGAGTTTGAGAAGGCGGCGGAGTTAAGGGATCGGGTGAAGGGGTTGCGGGCGATTTAAAGAACACTATATTGGCCACAGATGAACACAGATAAACGCAGATCGGAAAGAGCGCTATCCGTGTTCATCAGCGTTCCTCTGTGGCCTATTCGGCCTTTAAATGTGTAGTCCCATTCTGTCTTTCACCAGGCGTACGGTCTCGTTGGCTATGGGGGCTACTCTTTCGGCGCCTTCCTTTAGAACTCCGCTCAGGTAGCCGGGCTCGCTTACGATTTTCTTGTAGCGGGCTTGGAAGGGCTCCAGGTGTTCGATCACCATGGCGGCCACTTGTTTCTTCAGATCGCCATAGCGCATCCCCGTGAACTGGTTCTTCATCTCCGCTTCGGTGGCGCCGGAGAAGGCCTGGTAGATGGCGAGCAGATTCAGCACGCCCGGTCCAGCCGTTTTGAAATCCACCGCCGGGTTCGAATCCGTCGTGGCGCGCATGATGGTCTTGCGGATCTTGTCCGGCGGGTCCAGGAGGGCCACTGCGTGGCCGGCGGCGGATTCGGACTTGCTCATCTTCTGCGCCGGGTCGTCCAGGCCCATGATGCGCGCGCCCACGGCGGGCAGGCTTGTTCCGGGGACGACGAAGGTTTCGCCGTACAGGGAATTGAAGCGCTGGGCGATGTCGCGGGTGAGTTCGAGGTGCTGGGCCTGGTCCTCGCCCACGGGCACGATCCCGGCCTGGTACAGCAGGATATCGGCCGCCATCAGCACGGGGTATTGCAGGATGCCGTCGCCCACGGATTCCTGCTTGGCGGCCTTCGCCTTGAATTGCGTCATGCGCTCCAGCCAGCCGACAGGCGTGACGCATGTCAGCATCCAGGCGAGCTCGGCGTGCGCGGGCACCGCGGACTGCACCATGATGGCGCAGGTCTTCGGGTCGATCCCGGCGGCCAGGTAGAGCGCGGCGATCTCGTGGATCTTGGCGCGCAACGCGGCCGGGTCCTGCTGCACCGTGATCGCGTGCAGATCCACGATGCAGAAGATGCACTCGTAGTCGTTCTGAATACGCACCCAATTCTGAAGCGCGCCCAGGTAATTTCCGATGTGAAGGTCTCCGGACGGCTGCCTTCCGGAAAAGACTCGTGTTCTCATGGTAAGCGGCGGGGTAAATTCCTATCGTAAGCAATTTCGAAGTAAGCGTGGAGAAGCTGGTCTATGGCGGCGACGCTCTGGCGCGCCTGGACGGCCGCGTGACGCTGGCGCCATTCGCACTGCCGGGCGAGCGCATCCGCGCCGCGGCCGAACGCGAAAAGCCCGGCCTGATTCACGCGCGCACCGTAGAGGTGCTGGAGCCTTCTCCGGACCGCGTGGCGCCGGCGTGCCCGTATTTCGGCCAGTGCGGCGGATGCCATTACCAGCATGCCGGGTACGAGTTCCAATTGGCGGCGAAGCGGGGGATTCTCGCGGAGGAATTGCGCCGGCTCGGCAAGATCGAGCCGCCGGAGATCGCTGTGGTCTCCGCCGAACCATGGGCCTATCGCAACCGCGCGCAGTTCCACGTGGAAGGGGGACGCGTGGGCTATCGCGAGGCGCGCTCGCGCAAGCTGCGCCCCGTGGAGACTTGCCCCATCGCCTCGCCCAAGCTCAACCAGGCCCTCGCGGCGCTTAACGTGATGGCGCGCGATCTCCGGTGGCCTCGCTTTGCGCGCTCCATCGAAATCTTCACCGACGAACACCAGGTGCAGGTCAACGTGCTCGAAACGGACCGCCCGGTCGCGCGACGCTTTTTCGATTGGTGCGCGGAGTCGATCCCCGGATTCGCGCCGGCCGCGCTCGATTATCAGGGGCGCTTCCGCGTCAGCCGCAACTCGTTCTTCCAGGTGAATCGCTTTCTCGCCGAGCGCCTCGTGCTGCTTGCGCTGGAAGGCGCGGCGGGCGAGTCCGCCCTCGATCTCTACGCCGGCGTGGGCCTTTTCTCAATCGAGATGGCGCGCCGCTTCGCCCGCGTGACGGCCGTGGAATCCGGCTCGGCCGCTGCCGCCGATCTGGCCTTCAACGCCGAACGCGCCGGCTTCACCAATGTCCACGCCCATCGAGGCAAGGCTGAATCTTATCTGGAAAGCCTGCAACAAGCACCGGATTTCGTGCTGGCCGACCCGCCGCGCGCGGGGCTGGGCAAGGCCGTCACCGCAAGGCTCATCGCTCTCCGGCCAAAGCTGCTCACGCTGGTTTCCTGCGACCCCGCCACCCTCGCCCGTGACTTAGCGGCGCTCACCGAAGCGGGCTACCGCATCGACGCCATGACGCTGGTCGATTTGTTCCCACAAACGTTCCACCTGGAAACGGTAGTCCGCTGCTCCGCACCCAGCCCACTTCCAGCCGCCACCTGAGGTTACTTGCCGTCCCCGGTCGTTAGCACCCGCGAGTCCACCTGGAACTTCTTGTAGGCGCTAAAGTCGATTCGCATGGCGACGTTCATGCCCTTTACCAGCAGCACACGCGCGCCCGCCGTCACGGCCACCTGCGAGGGCAGCCACACTTCGTGGTTCACTTCCGTCAGGTCGATGTTCACGCGGCTGCCTTTGGCCATGCGGATGAGAAACAGCCCCAGCGACACCGTATCGAGCGTATCGAACTCGATGCGCTCGGCGTGATAGCCTTCCTTCTCAATCCAGAAGCGGCAGTGGATCTTCGGGAATAGCGCCCGCGAGACGCTCGTGGTTCCCTTGAAGCCGGGATGCGGGGTGGCGTCGATGATCCAGGCGTCGTGGCCCGCCAAGGTCTCAGCGCCGGCCAGCTTGAAGTCGAAGGCCTGCATCAGGTCCTTCAGCGGTTCGTGGCGGCGCTCGTCCCGGCGCTTCTGGGCGTCGGCGATGCGCTTCTGGCGCTGCTCCCCGGTTTCATGAGCGCGCTCTTCGTCGCTCTTGCGGAGCTTCTCTTCTTCCTTGCGCTCGTCGGCGGGCGGCAGCGGCTGGTCGTTGCGCGCCACCAGCCGCCGGTAAGGCGAGCCTTCCAGCATCGTCACGTCCCAGGTTTCGATGCGGCGCTGCTTGTCGCGGCCGGCGCCGTCCAGCACGCGCAGGTCGTCCCGCTCCAGGTAGGTGTAGTTGCGCGCGATGGCTTCGTTGGCGTCGTTCGCCTGGATTGCCCTGGAAACGATCTCGCGGGCATCCTGCGCCGCCAGCAGCGCGGGAAGGCAAACCATCAGCAAGAGCCGCACAATTCAGCGTAACAGCAACCGGGCGCCGCCAGCCGCGAACACGCGAAGCGCTACATCAGCTTGAAGCACAGGCCTAGCGCGTAGACGGCCGGAAGAGCGAACAGTGTGCTGTCCACCCGGTCCAAAAACCCGCCGTGCCCCGGCAGCAGCGTTCCGCTATCCTTGACGCCGGCGCCGCGCTTGATGGCGGACTCCGCCAGGTCGCCGATTTGTCCCGCTGCATTCGCCGCCGCCGCGAACACCAGCGCGCGCGGAATGTCCAGCCCCGTGAAGTGCGCCAGGTAGAAGCCCGCAATCGCCATGGAAGAGATCATGGAGGCCGCCGCGCCCTCCCACGATTTCTGCGGGCTCACGCGCGGCGCCATCTTGTGCTTGCCGAAGGCTCTGCCGGCGTAGTACGCCCCGCCGTCGCCCACCCAGTTCACAAGCAGCGCGAACATCAGCCAATGGCGGTTCGCCTCGCGCAGCGGCAGCGCGCACTTCCAGCAGCCGAAGGCGTACAGCACGCCCAGCGACAGCAGCGCCGCGCGCGGTAGGGAGTTGGAAAGGTCGCTCGCCCGCATGGCCATGGCCAGCGCCACCGCGGCCGCGGCCACGGCTGCCAGCCATGCCGGCCCCGCCCATACGAGCAGCAGCAATCCGAACCCGTAACCGAGCGGCCCCGGCGCGCCGAAGCCAGAAGCCGCGGCCAAGCCATCGTATTCGCGATACGTCAGCAAGGCGGCCGCGGCCAGCACGCCGAAGAATAGCCAGTCCCCGGCGAACAGCACGACATAAACGATTACGGGTATCAGCGCGGCGGCCGTGAGAAGCCGCTTCATGACGGGCGGAGCGCTTCGATGAGTTTCGGCGCGGCGGCCGGCGGTTCCTCGAATGCGGCGCCGTTGCCGCCGCTCAATCCGCCGTAGCGGCGGTCGCGCTTCTGGTATTCGAGGACGGCGCGCAGAAGGTCCGTGCGGGAGAAGTCCGGCCAGAGCGTCTCGGTGACGTAGAGTTCCGCGTAGGCGATTTGCCACAGCAGGAAATTGCTCAGGCGCATTTCCCCGGACGTGCGGATCAGCAGGTCCGGGTCCGGGCAGGATGCGGTGTAAAGATTCGTCGAGATCAGTTCCTCGTCGAACTTCAGGCTCTCCAGCCGTCCATCCACCCGCGCCATATCGACAATCGCGTTGATTGCGTCCACAATTTCCGTGCGGCCGCCGTAATTGATCGCGAGGTTGAGAAGAAGCCCACGGTTCGCCGAGGTGGATTCGAGCACTTCATCCAGGTCCTTGCGCACCTGCGGCGTGAGCGCGTCGAGCCGGCCGATGGCTTGCAGCCGCACGTCATTGCGCTGCAGGTTGGGAAGCTCCTGCTTGAGGTAGAAGCGCAGAAGCCGCCAGAGCGTTTCCACCTCGGAGCGGGGCCGCTTCCAATTCTCCACGGAGAAGGCGTACAGGGTGAGCACCTTGACGCCCATCTGCGCGCATGTTTCCACCGCGGATCGCACCGCCGTGACGCCCGCCTTGTGACCCGCCACGCGCGGCAGAAAGCGGCGCGCCGCCCACCGCCCGTTGCCATCCATGATGATCGCGATGTGCTCCGGGAGGCGCGTCGAATCTATGGCTTGCGCGAGGCCCCAGTCCTTGTCCCCGGGCCGGAGCGCTTCGAGTAAGGCACGCATGCGGAAATCTCATGATACAACAACGCCGCGCCGAGTAATTTATGGGGCCAAGTGCTGTGCGGGATGGTTAGGGGGTGGTGCGCCCGGACAGATTCGAACTGCCGACCTTCTGGTTCGTAGCCAGACGCTCTATCCAACTGAGCTACGGGCGCTTGTTTGGTAAGGCTGGCTGGAATTAGCGAACCTTCCGTTGACCGGCGTTGCCGGCCGACACCTTAGTGTACTACAGGTGCATGGGGAAATCGCCGCGGGGCTGTTTGGGATGCTCGGCAGAACTGGCGAGGTTCGCGCGAAGCAGGTGCGGCGGGGTTTGCCGGGCGTCTCATTTCCCGGCGCAGAATTTTCAGGCGGGGTGGATGGGGCGGCTTTCGGTGTTTTCGGCGGGGGATGGGGCTCCCGCTCTTTGACGTTCGCGGCTCGGATATGGGGGTTCGCAGATTGGAATGGGCGCGTTGGTTTGGGCGGGCGTGGATTGGCGCTCAGTTACGCGGTACGCGCACGCGTTCGTGGATCGGCGCGGGGTCCACGGAGCGGTTTTGGGGAGATATCGGGATAATGTTAGTTTGCCCGGAAAGCAGGCCAGGAAGCCCGCCGCACACGGGGGCTGGCGCCTCTTACGTCAGGATTGGCGGGGCAGGGTTACGGTGAAGGCGGTTCCAACTCCGGGCTGACTGGCCAATTGGACGCCTCCGCGGTGGGCTTCGGCAACCCATTTGACGATGGAGAGGCCGAGGCCGAAGCCTCCGTCCTTGCGGGAGCGGGCTTGGTCCGCGCGGTAGAAGCGCTCGAAGACGTGGGGCGCGGCTTCGGGCGCGATGCCGATTCCGGTGTCGGTCACGGTGATGCGGAAGTCGGCGTCTCCGGCTTCCAATGCGGCGGTGATTTTGCCCCCGGACGGGGTGTAGCGGATGGCGTTATCGAGGAGGTTCATCACCAGGCGGTGGAGGAGCTCTTCATCGCCGCGGAAGGGGGCGTCTTCGGCGCAGAGGCATTCCACCTCCACGCCGCGAGGGCCGGCGATGGCCTGGGCGGAGCGGCAACACTCGGCCAGGAGGTCGTCGAGGTAGAAGTCCTGAGTCTGGAGCTTGACGCGGCCGCTATCGGCGCGCGCGAGGTTGAGCAGATCGTCCACGAGGCGGGAGAGCCGGCGGGCTTCGTCGAGGACGATGGCCAGGGACTCGCGGTAGGAGGCGGCGGTGCGATCCTGGGCCAGGGCGACGTCCGCCTCACCGCGGATGACGGAGAGGGGGGTTCGCAGCTCGTGGGAAGCATCCGCGACGAAGCGGCGCATGGTGCCGAAGGATTGATCGAGGCGGGCGAGCAACTCATTGAACGACGCCGCCAGGGCTTCCAGCTCTTCGGCCGCGGAACCGATGCGCAGCCTGCGGTCCAGGCTGGAACCGCCGATTTCGCGGGCTTGCACGGCCATGACGGCGAGGGGCGCGAGGCCGCGCTTGGTGAGAAGATAGCCGCCGAGACCCGCGATGCCCAGCAGCAAGGGCAAGGCGACGAAGATGACGCGGCGGGTGACGCGTAGCTCGGCCTTGATGGCGTCGAGCGGCGCCAGGGTGACCACGAGGACCTGGCGGGCGCCGACGAGTTCGCGGCGCACCACGGCGCGGGCGCCGCAGGCTCCGAATTGCGGCAGTTCCCCGGTTTCGCCATCGGGAGGCGGATGGGCCACGAGGGCGGCCAAGCCGCCGGTTCCGCGCAATTGCAGAGGGTCCGTGGCGGCGAGGAGCACGCCATCGGCGACAACGGCGACCAAGGCATCGTGCACGCGCATGCCCTTGGCGGTTTCCGAGGCGGCGGTTTGGACATCGCCCTTGGCTTCGTCCAACTCGTCCTCGAACATGCCGGCGGCGGTGTCCGTATCGGTGCGCAGACCGTTGTCCACGCGCTCACGCAAGCCGCTGGCCAGCAAGCCGTAGAGGAAGACGCTGAAGGCAACGAAGAGGAGCGAGAAGAGCGCCAGATACCAGGCGGTGAGGCGCGCGCGGAGGCTTCTAATCATCGGCCGCCTCGCGGGCCGCGCTCAGGATGTAGCCTTCGCCGCGGCGGGTGCGAATGAGGCGGTGGGCGGGGCTGGTTTCGATTTTGGCGCGGAGACGCTTGACGTAGACATCGATGACGTTGGAGAACGCGTCGAAGCTCTCATCCCAGACATGCTCGGCGATCTGCTGGCGTCCCATGACGCGGCCCTGGTTGAGGACGAGGAATTCGAGGAGGGCGTACTCCTTGGCGGTGAGATTGACGGGCTTGCCGGCGCGGGAGACGGCATGGCTGGCGGTATCGAGCGTCAGGTCGTCCACGCGAAGGGAGGCGGGGCGAACCTCGCGGGGGCGGCGGAGGAGGGCGCGGAGGCGGGCGAGGAGCTCCTTGAAGTCGAAGGGCTTGGTGAGATAGTCGTCGGCGCCGGCGTCCAGGCCGGCCACGCGATCGTCGACGGCATCGCGGGCGGTGAGCATGAGAAT
This sequence comes from Bryobacteraceae bacterium, assembly GCA_035524535.1. GTDB lineage: Bacteria > Acidobacteriota > Terriglobia > Bryobacterales > Bryobacteraceae > BOG-224. The sequence goes on along the minus strand of DATKOS010000288.1, from coordinate 37,880 downwards.
GGGGGTGCGCAGACCGGCGGCGCGCAATTCGCGGCAGACGGCGTGGCCATCCTTGAGCGGGAGCATGACGTCCAGGATGACCAGGTCATACTCGTTGACGCCGGCGAGGTAGGCGGCTTGGCGGCCATCGCCGGCGACATCCACGGCATAGGACTGCTCACGCAGGCCCTTGGCGATAAACGCCGCCACGCGCGCTTCGTCCTCGGCAAGAAGAATCCGCATGCCACTACCATTGTGCGGTAAGTCCGGGCGCGCGGGTGAGGGGACGCACGGGAAAAGCGGGGACGGAAAGCCGGGGTTCGCTAGAATTGAACTAGCCGCAATGGCACGTTCGATGCCCCGTCCGCTCCCGATACTCGCCGCGCTTTGCGCCACCGCCTGCCTGGGGCGGGCGGCGGACCTGCTGGAAACGCGAATCAAGACCATCACGGACGCTTACGCGCTGGTGGAAGCGAATGCAGCCGATGCGATTACGCCGGACCAGGCGCTGTATCAGGGTGCGATTCCCGGCCTGCTGCGGAATCTGGACCCGCACTCGATCTTTTTCGATCCGGACAATTTCCAGCAGATGAAGCGGATGGAGCGCTCCACGCAGAAGGGCTTCGGCACGGTGGTTTCGATTTTGCCGGCGCGCGTGATTGTGCTGCAGGTGCTGCCAGGGACGCCGGGGGCGAAGGCGGGGCTGACGCCTGGAGACGATTTGCTGGCCGTGAACGGGTATGAGATTGCGCGGCTCGACCAGGACCAAATCGCCGAGTTGCTGAGCGAGTCGCGGCAGAACACGGCGCGCCTGGTGGTGCGGCATCCCGGCGCGGCTGGGGTGGCGGCGTTGACGCTGATTCCGGAGGACCAATCGGCTCCGAGCGTGGACCGGGCGTTTTTCGTGGGGGCGGGGATCGGGTACATTCACGTGACGAGCTTTGAGGGCGACACGGCGGACCTGATCAAGAAGTCCATCGAAAAGCTGGGCGGGAGCGGCCTTGCGGGGCTGGTGCTGGATTTGCGCGGCAATCCGGGCGGACTGGTGGACGCGGCGGTTCAGACGTGCTCGCTGTTTTTGCCGCCGGGATCGAAGGTGGTGACGCTGCGGGGGCGGCACGTGCCGGAGACGACGCAGACGGTGCCCACGATCGCGGAGCCGTACCAGTTCCGGATGGCGATTCTGATTGACGGGAAATCGGCGAGCGCCTCCGAGATTGTGACCGGCGCGATGCAGGACCACGACCGCGCCACGGTTCTGGGCGAGCCGAGCTTCGGGAAGGGCCTGGTGCAGAACATGTTTCCGCTGAGCGAAGGCACCGGGCTGGCGCTGACCACGGCGCTTTACTATACGCCGAGCGGCCGCTCCATCCAAAAGCCGCTGGACCCTTCGAAGTTCGAGCTGGGGGACGCGACGGCGCACCCCAACGGCGAGGCCGAATTTCACACGGACGCGGGACGGACGGTGACGGGGGGCGGCGGCATTCAGCCGGACATTGTGGTGTACCCGAGAGCGATGAACCGGCTGCGCGCGGTGCTGGAAGATAGCGGCGCGTTCCCGGATTTCGCCACGGAGTACCTGAGCGGCAACAAAATCCCGGCGGACTTCGAAATTACGCCGGCGCTGATGGGCCGTTTCCGGACATTTCTTCTGGACCGGCGGATACAGCCGAGCGAAACGGAATGGACGGCGGAGACGGATTTCATGTCGAACCGGCTGCTGACGGAGATCTTCAACCAAGCGTTCGGGGTGGAGAAGGGCGATGAGGTGCAGGCGCGGCGCGATCCGGTGATTCAGAAAGCTCTGGATGCGCTGAGCGCGGCGGCGGTTGGCGGCCGGGAGTGAGTGGGTAGGGCGGACGGGTGTGGCTTCCGCTCACGCTCGCGGGGCGGCGCGGGTTTGGATCTTCGGAGCAGGGTTTTTGGAAGGCAGGCCAGGAGGGCCGCCTACATGGGCGGGGCGCTGGGCTTATGCCAGGCTCCGGTAATGCGAGGCGGCCGGTTGTGGCCTTGCGCTCACGTAGGTTCGCGGCTCGGCTTGGGGGCTCGGCGGCCGATGCGGGGCTTGGTGGTTAGGTTGGTGGAAATCTACCACTCGGCGAAGCTGCCGTCGGGGTGTCTCCAGATGGGATTGCGCCAGCGGTGGCCGGTCTCGCTGCGCTCTTCCACGACGGCTTCATCCACTTCGATGCCGAGGCCGGGGCCTGACGGGATGGCGACGAAGCCGTCCTGGTATTGGAAGGCTTCGCGGTTCTTCACGTAGTCCAGCAGATCGCTGCCCTGGTTGTAATGGATGCCCAGGCTCTGCTCCTGGATGAAGGCGTTGTAGCAGACGGCGTCCAGTTGGAGGTTGGCGGCGAGGGCGATGGGACCGAGGGGGCAATGCAGCGCCAGGGCGACGTCGTGGCATTCGGCCATGGCGGCGATCTTGCGCGTTTCGGTGATGCCGCCGGCGTGCGAGGGGTCCGGCTGCAGGATGTCCACGCCGCCTTCGGCCAGGATGCGCTTGAAATCCCAGCGCGAGTAGAGGCGCTCTCCCAAGGCGATGGGGGCGGCGCCGAGCTGGGCGATTTCGCGGAGCGCTTCGGTGTGCTCACTGAGGACGGGCTCCTCGATGAACATGAGCCCGAAGGGGGCCAGTTCGCGGACCAGCGTTTTGGCCATGGGACGGTGGACGCGCCCGTGGAAATCGACGGCGATGGCCATCTGAGGGCCAGCCGCTTCGCGCACGGCGGCAATGCGCTCGAGCACGGCGTCCACCTTGGCGCGAGAATCGACGAACTGCATTTCCTCGCAGGCGTTCATCTTGACGGCGGTGAAGCCGCGCGCGGCCATTTCCTTCGCGGCGCGTCCGGTATCAGCGGGGCGGTCGCCGCCAATCCACGAATAGACGCGGATTCGCTGGCGGCAGGGACCTCCCAGGAGTTCGTGGACGGGAACTCCCAGGGCCTTGCCCTTGATATCCCAGAGAGCCTGATCGATGCCGGCGAGGGCGCTCATGAGGATGGGGCCGCCACGGTAGAAGCCGCCGCGGTAGAGGACGTTCCAGTGGTCCTCGATGGCGAGGGGGTTCTTGCCGAGCAGGTAATCGGATAGCTCCTCCACGGCGGCGGCCACGGTGTGGGCGCGCCCTTCCACCACGGGCTCGCCCCAACCGGTGACGCCATCATCGGTATCCACCTTGAGAAAGAGCCAGCGGGGCGGGACGAGGAATGTGGTGAGGCGCGTGATCTTCACAGAGATCCAGTCTAACCCGCGCCGGGGCGGCGGATGCGGCCTAGGGTGCGCGGGGCGCTAGCGCGTGGGGCGTTCGTGGATGATCATCCAGCTCACGCCGAATCTATCGCGGAGCATGGCGAAGCGGTGGGCGAAGAAGGTCTCCTCCATCTTCATGAAGATTTCGCCGCCGGGGGAGAGAATGCCGTAGAGGCGCTCGGCTTCTTCGTTGGAGCCGACACTCAACGAGAGGTAGACGCTGCGCATGGGCTGGAAGATCTCCGGGGGCGCATCCGAAGCCATAATCTCCGTGCCGGCGATGGTGATGCGGGCATGGATGATCTGGTCCTTGCGTTCCGGCGGGATGGGAGGCCCAGCGGGCATTTCCCCAAATGTGCCCATCTGGGTGATCTTGCCGCCGAGGTGCTCTTCATAGAACTTCAGGGCCTGGGCGCAGTTGCCGCCGAAGTTGAGGTAGGTGGTGAGCTGCATGAGATGGCGTCTCCTTCTCTACCTATATTATTGCGAGGCGGCCTGAGGACAAAGAAGTTGTTCGGGTGGGGCCGTGGGGCAGCCACGTCCCACGGTCGGCAGATTGTAACAACTTCATTTCAAGATAGATAGAGTGTCGGAACGCGCACGTTGGCACGGCTGATGGCTTTCAATTTAAAATGAATTTTATTAGAATAGAAAGAATAATAGAAGGCGAAGGGGGATTTCCCATGCCGGCGCCACCAGGGGGCCGCTGCCTGCGCGGCGGACGTGGGGCGGCGAACCGCAGTGCGGAGCGGAATTTCACCCATGCCCTCCTGGGCTTTCACCCATTTACGACTAATGTGGAGAAACCGGACACGATGAGGGATTTTCCAACGTTGCTGATAACAAAAGATTTTGGCATCTTGTTTGTCCTCTGGGACCTTTGGCGGGCGGTTTGCATACACATCTAGCTCGTTTTGCCCCGGCGCCGGGTTGTCTCTCGGGCCATGATCGTTTTTTTGAATAGAAAGTCTTCAGGATTGGAGATTTAAAGGTATGCGGACTTCTTCTTCAGCTCTCGCGATACGCCGCTACATCCTGGTGGTTCTGGTGGTGGCTGCCTCGGTGTTGCTGCTGAGCGGAGCGGATAAGGCCAGGCTTACTCCCCAGGAGCGGTTTGACGCGCACGATCCGGCGGCTTATGCATCCAACGCCATGATCCAGTACGTCAACCCCGGCCTGGTGTTCACGGTAACCTCGGCCAATATTTCGAGCAGCGGCGTGATCAGCGTGACCTACACCACGACCGATCCGACCGGATTGCCCCTTGACACGGCCGGGGTTCAGACGCCCGGAAAGATTTCGGCGAGTCTGATTTGCGCTTACATTCCCAAGGGCCAGTCGCAGTATGTTTCTTACGTAACCCGGACGGCGACGGCGGTAACGGGAGGGGCGACGGCGACCCAGGCCTCGGCCGATTCGGGCGGGACCACGGCCACGGTGGCGGTCGGCACCTACACGTACACGTTCAAGACCACGGCTCCGTCGGGCTTCGACCCGACTGCCACGCATCGCATTGGCATCTACGGTTCCCGCAACCTTACCACGTGGAACCTGGGTACCAACTATGCGTCCACGACTTACGACTTCGTGCCTGCGGGCGGGACCCCGGCGCCACGCGACATCGTGCGGACGGCGGACTGCAACACGTGCCACTACCAACTGGCGTTTCACGGCGGTTCCCGCCGAGGCGTGGACCTGTGCATCATGTGCCATACCCCGCAGACGGTAGATCCGAACACGGGAAATACGCTGGACATGCCGGTACTAGCGCACCAGATCCACATTGGCAGCTCGTTCCCGACGATCCAGTCGACCACGCCGTACTCCATCGTGGGCTTCGGCAATGCGGTGGATAGCTGGACGGGGGTGGTTTATCCTCCGGATGTTCGCAACTGCGCGAAGACCTGCCACAACCCGAAGAATGGAGCGGCGCAGACCAACCGCTGGGAGATGCATCCGGACCGCGCGGCTTGCGGCGGCTGCCACTCCAACATCAATTTCGCGACTGGCCAGAACCACGTGAACCTGCCGGAGATCGACGATACGCAGTGCGCCGGCTGCCACATTCCGCAGGGCGAGCTGGATTTTGACGCGTCGATTGTGGGAGCGCACGTGATTCCGCAGTACTCGACCTCGGTTCCGGGCATCAACATCACGCTCAACCAGGTGACCAATGGCGTGGCCGGGCAGAAGCCGACCGTCACGTTCACGGCGACCAACAATGCGGGCCAGCCGGTGACCATGACCTATTTGAAGGCGAACAGCGGTTCGCTGTCGCTGACGATGACGGGTCCGACGACCGATTACGGCAACGTCAGCTTCGGTTCCGATTTGACCTCGACGCCGGGCTACGTGACGGAAAGCGCCACGGGCGCGACGTGCAGCAGCGCGGGGGTTTGCACCTACACCTTCACGCATGGGATTCCGGCCAACGCGACGGGAACCTACACGATCGGGGTGGAAGCGCGGCTAAGCACGACCTTGCTGCCAGGTACCACGGCGGCGACCGCAGCTACCTACAGCGCGCACAATTCGGTGATCAACTTCTCGGTGGACGGCTCCAAGGTGGCGCCGCGCCGCACGGTGGTGTTGGAAGCCAATTGCAACCACTGCCACACGGACCTGGAAGTTCACGGATCCCTGCGCAACGACGTGACGTATTGCCCGGTGTGCCACAACCCGAACAACACGGACTATACGACGCGTCCGACGGCGCCGGCGCCTTATCCGTCGCAGCCGCCGCAGGCGATCAACTTCGCGCTGATGGTTCACAAGATCCATAGCGGCGTGAACATGGCGCAATACAACGCCACCTATGTGGTAGTGGGTCACGGCGGCAGCGTCAACGATTTCTCCGGGACGCTGTATCCGGCGATGAGCCCGACCGGCGGGGTCTCCGATACGACCATCTGCGAGATGTGCCATGCAGCGGGAACGGAGAACAACGACCCGATCGGGAAGCTTGCGGTGACGGATCCGCAGGGCCTGGAGAATCCGACGCCGGCGACGACGTCGGCCTGCACGGCCTGCCATCTGGATACGGCGACGTACGCTCACGCGAGTTCGAACACGGATCCGAAGTTCGGCGAATCGTGCAGCGTATGCCACGGCGCGTCCGGGGCTTATAGCGCTTCTTCGGTCCACGCCGGTCTGTAACCGGCTTACGCTAACTAGAAGGAGTCCACCGTGCACTGGCCATTGCCAAGCGCCCAGCAAATACCGCCGCGCCCCTCGAGGGCGCGGTGGCTGGTTATAGTGGCAACGGCCACGCTGCTGTCCGCAACCTTATGGGGCGCCCAGGATCAGAAGGGCGCTCCTGCTTCCAAGGACGCCCCTGCCTCCAAGGGCGCTCCTGCTTCCAAGGACGCTCCTGCCTCCGCTCCCGCCCCCAAGGACAACAAACCGGCGGAATACGTCGGCTCGGAAATCTGCCAGGGGTGTCACGAAGACATTTACAACGCTTTCCAGAAGAATCCGCACCACCTGGTGGAGGCGGACAAGAAGTACAAGTTCGACACGAAGGCCTGCGAATCCTGCCACGGTCCCGGAAGCAAGCACGCGGATTCGATGGACGCGGCGGACATCCGGAACCCAGCCAAGCTCCCGCCGGCGGAGGCCGACGCGACTTGCCTGGTTTGTCACCTGAACAAGCCCACGCAAGTAGGACGGATCAACGGCAGCCATGCGAAGAACGAAGTAGCCTGCGTGGCGTGCCACTCGGTGCACAAGAATGGGCCCAACGGGCTGGTGGCGCGCAAGAAGGCGGACATCAACCAGCTTTGCGCTTCGTGCCACACCGACGTATGGGCCAGTTTCCAGCAGCCTTTCCGGCACAAGCTGCCGGAAGGCGCGATGTCTTGCGTGGACTGCCACAATCCGCACGGCAGTTCCCTGCCTCACAATCTGCAAACAGTGAGCGCCAACGAGCCGGGCTGCTTGAAGTGCCATGGCAACCTGGCGGGGCCGTTCGTATATGAGCATCCGCCGGTGGAAACGGACGGGTGCACGGCGTGCCACATGCCGCACGGATCGCCGAACACGAAGATGCTGACCCGGAACGACGTTCGGTTCGTGTGCCTGGAGTGCCATACGAATCTGCCCACGCCAACGGCGGCGTCGGCGTCCACGATTGGAAGCGTTCCCCCGGCGTTCCACAATCTGTTATCTCCGATGTTCCGCAACTGTACGGTCTGCCACCAGCAAATACACGGTTCTTACGTGGATCGGGGGTTGCTGCGATGAAAGCCCTGATTGCGATCCTGATTGGCTCGGCGGCGGCCCTGGCGCAAGCGCCGGCCAGCCCGACGGCCCAAGCCGGTGGCGCAGCGCAAGCGCCCGCGTCCGCTCCAGCCGCACCCGCGGTGGGAAGCCCAGCGGCCGCGGCATCCACAACCGAGGCTGCTCCGGCCGCGGCGGCCGCGGCAGACAACCCCGCCCCCAGCGCCGAGCCGTGGTTTCACGGCAGCGTGGATATTGGGTACCGGTTTCGCACGAGCCTCAACGGCAGCGGGCCGGCGTATCAGAGCATTGTGGATCTCAGCCCGGGGCTGCGGATCTTCGGGCTGGATTTCAGCTTCACGGACCCGACCCATAAGCTTTTCGACGTGCTGAACGTGAGCGCGAACAATTGGGGCGGCGATCCTTACAACACGGCGCACGTGGACGCCAGGAAACTGGGCGACTACGATTTCCGGCTGGATTACAGCAACATTCTCTACTACAGCGCCATGCCGGCCTATGCGAATCCGTTAGCTCCGGCGGGCGTTAACCAGCAGTGGTTCAACCAATACCGCAAGAACCTGAGCATCAGCCTGACGCTGAGGCCGGACAAGCGGATTGTGCCCTACGCGATGTTCGACCGCAATTCCGGTTCCGGGACGGGGATCTCGACGTATCCGATGGGTTCCACGACCACCTTCCCCGTGGCTTCCAGCCTTCTGGACCACACCAGCAACTACCGGGGCGGGCTACGGGTGGAACTGCACAACTTCCACGTGACGCTCGAAGAAGGCGGCACGGTATTCCGGGACAGCGATTCCGCCTACGACGCGACGCCGACTCCGGGAGACGCGACTACGCCGCTGCTGGGGCAGACGCTGCAGCTCAATAGCCTGCTGCAGGCGTACGGCATCCGGGCGCACAGCTACTACACCCGCGGACTGCTGACGGCCAATCCGCTGCCGTGGCTGAACCTCTACGCGCAGTTCCTGTACAGCCAGCCGAAGACGACGATTAACTATCAGGACGCGGCGTCGGGGAATTTCGTGCTGTTGAACCAATTGCTGGTTTACAGCGGGCAATCGGATATCGCCACCGGGTCGGCCAACAAGCCGCATGTGTCCGGCAACGCGGGCATTGACGCGCACCCGTTGCGGGCTTTGCGCATTACTGCGTCATGGAACACGGACCGGTTTCACGATGCCGCCTACACCAGCCTGGCGACGGCGTTCTTGACGCAGACCTCCAACGTGAACATGACCACGATTCTGGCGCCGGTGCAGGCGGTGAATTACAACCGGGCCGAGGCTCAGTTGTACTATGACATCGGCAAGAAGTTGACGCTGCGCGGGGGCTATCGCAACGAATGGGGCAACGCCTCCGTGCTGGCCAGCGAGCAGAGCCAGATCGGGCTATACGAGCCGGGCAAGCTCAGCCGCCAAGTGGCTTTGGCGGGAGTCAACTATCACCCGGCGCGGAAGTTTTCGGTGAATCTGGACTACGAAGGGGCATCCACGGCGCAGGCGTACTTCACCACGAGCCTCTACAACTACACCCGAGTGCGCGCCAGGGCGCGCTATCAGGTGAAACCGACGCTGACGTTCCAGGCGAATTTCGCCGCGCTGGAGAATCACGACCCGATCAAGATTTCGCAGTTCGACTACCTAAGCCGCGACAATTCGGCTTCCATTAATTGGACGCCGAAGGGTGGCAAGTACGTGGCGCTGCTGGCGGAGTATGACCGGGCGACGATGTCGTCTTCGATTAACTTCCTGCTGCCGCCGTTCCTCACCCCGGACGTTTCCGTTTATAACGCCAACGCGCACATCGCCACATCCGCGCTGCAGGTGAATCTGCCGCCGTACCGGGGCGTGGCCGCCAAGCTTACGATGGGCGGGTCCATGGCCATCGTGAACGGCACGGAGGCTTCGCGGTATTACGAACCGCTGGCGCGCCTTTCCATACCGGCCGGGAAGCACGTATACTGGAACACCGAATGGCGCTGGTACGGCTACAGCGATCAGTTGCTGCTATTCCAGGGCTTCCAGACGCACCTGTTCCAGACGGGCGTCAAACTGACCAGATAGGAGACACGATGTTCAAGCTTGGCCTGGTAGGCGTCGCGCTGGCGGCTGGAGGAGCAATTGCGGCGGGCATTCCTTCCGGAGACGCGGTGCGCGGGTCGCAATTGTTTCAAACGCAGCAATGCGTTGCGTGCCACAGCGTAAACGGCAGAGGCGGGCACTCGGCGCCGGATCTCGGGAAGCGGATTGACCGCGACTACACGCCGACGGCGATGGCAAGCCTGATGTGGAACCACGCGCCGGACATGTGGGTCGGCATTCAGGCCAAGGGGATTGAGCGGCCTTCGCTGACGCCGGAGCAATCGGCGGATCTGTTCGCCTATTTCGTGGCGGCGCACTACTTTGAAGCGCCGGGCGATGCGGCGCGCGGGAAGAGGGCTTTCGCGGCGAGGCATTGCGCGGAGTGCCACGGGACTACGACTTCGAGCTACCCGGGCGCGCCGCCGGTGGCCAAGTGGGAATCGCTGGCCGACCCCAGCCTGCTGGCCGACCAGATGTGGAACCACGGGCCGCGCATGCGGGAAGCGTTTGCGCAGAAGAAGCTGGAGTGGTCGCAACTGACCGGCCAGGAACTCAGCGACATGCTGGTGTACCTTCAGAACCTGCCGGAGACCCGAGGCGTGCCGAGGGTGTTCGAACTGACGGCGTCGGATTCCGGCCAAAGCCTGTTCGTGTCGAAGGGGTGCGCGGGCTGCCACACCGGGGCCAATGCGCTGGAGACCAAGCTGCGCAACCAGAGCCTCACGGACATTGCGGCGGATATGTGGAATCACCAGCCGAACATGAAGAATCCGCCACCGACGCTGACGCCCGATGAGATGCGGCGGATCCTCGGCTACGTTTGGGAGCGCGAGTATTTCCAGGGCAGCGGAGACGCGGCGCGCGGCAAGAAGGTGTTCGCGCAGAAGAGCTGCGCCTCCTGCCACAATCAGCCGGGCAGCGGGGCCCCCAGCCTGGCGAGGGGCAAGGACGCTTACTCGGACGTGTCCATGGTATCCGCGCTGTGGCAGCACGGGCCGGCGATGCTGCAAAGCATGAAGCAGAAGAGCATCTCCTGGCCGCGCTTCGACGCGCAGCAGATGGCGGACCTGATCGCCTATCTGAACTCGCTCTAGACGCGCGACGCCGCGCGAATCCCGCACATGCGCCCGCGTCCTGGCGGGCGGCGTAAGAAACCACACGCCCGGGCAGGCGGCTCGCCCGGCGCCGTCATGGCGGCGTAGTAACATTCCGTTAGGCTTGACTCCAGCGGATCGCGCTTTCTCATGAACGTGCTCGAGTTCTCCGGCATCGTGTACGGCATCTCGGCCGCGGCGGGATACCTGGGCGCGCTGACGGGGCTGGGCGGCGGCGTGGTGGTTACGCCGGCGCTCACGCTGCTCCTGGGCGTCGATATGCGGTACGCGATGGGTGCGTCGCTGGTCTCGGTGATCGCCACTTCCTCGGGCGCCGCGGCGGCGTACGTGAAGGAAGGGTTCTCGAACATTCGCGTGGGGATGTTCCTGGAGGTGGCCACGACGCTGGGCGCGATCGTGGGCGCGCACCTGGTCACCGTCATTCCGCTTTCCTCTTTGGCGGTGGTATTCGGCGCGGCGCTGCTCTACTCCGCGGCCATTTCCCTGCGCGGGCCGCGAGAAGCTGCAGCGGAGGAAGCGGACGCGCTTGCCAGCAGGCTAGCCCTGGATGGCGCGTATCCGGGGCCGGAGGGGCCGGTGCGGTACCGCGTGCGTCATGTGAAGGGTGGGTTCAGCCTGATGTTCGTGGCGGGGCTGCTCTCCGGGCTGCTGGGCATCGGCTCGGGGGCCATGAAGGTACTGGCGATGGACCGCGTGATGCGCATCCCGTTCAAAGTCTCGACGACGACCAGCAACTTCATGATCGGGGTGACGGCGGCGGCGAGCGCGGGGATTTATCTAAGCCGAGGGTACATTGAGCCGGGGCTTGCCATGCCGGTGATGCTGGGCGTGCTGAGCGGATCGCTGGCGGGCGCGCGGCATCTAACCGGGGCGAGGACGCGGGCCCTGCGGATGCTGTTCGCCGCCGTGGTGGGCGCGCTGGCGGTGGAGATGATCTACAGCGGGTTCTCGGGAGGGGTGCGTTGACGGACGAGAGGCTGGACGCGGTGATCGGGCGGTTGCTGCGCGGCGGCGTGACGGCGGCCGCGGCGGTGGCGCTAGCCGGAGGCGCGTGGCTGTTGGCGGCCAGCGGGGGCGCGGCGCCGCATTACGGGAAGTTCGTGGCGCGGGTCACCGGGCTTCGCTCGATGGGCGCGCTTGCGGGGCCGGAAGCGGCCGTGATGGCGGGCCTGCTGCTGCTCATCGCCACGCCGGTGGCGCGCGTGGCGCTGACGCTGGCGGTGTTCGCGATGCGGCGCGACAGGACCTATACGCTGGTGACGCTGGCCGTGCTGGCGGCGCTGCTCTACAGCCTGGGGACTTCGTGGCTCTGAAACAACCCTTTAGGGTTTTGTTTTATTGCCCGCGGCGCCGCGCTAGGCGGCGACCACGGGGTTGCGCAGGACGCCGATGCCCTCGATCTCCACTTCGACCACGTCGCCAGGGGAGAGCTTCCGCGTGGAACCGGGGGTGCCGGTGTAGATCAGGTCGCCGGGCATGAGCGTGACCCAGCGGCTGATCCAGCTCACGATCGCGGGGCAATCGAAGATCAAGTCCGCGGTATATTGCCGCTGCACCACTTCGCCGTTCAGGCGCGTTTGCAGGAGCAGGTTGCCGTAGTCGAGGCCGGTGACGATGGCGGGGCCGACCGGCGCGAAGGTATCGCTACCCTTGGCGCGCCACCATTGCAGATCGGTCTGCTGCCAGGCGCGCTCGCTGACGTCGTCGCCACAGGTGACGCCGAAGATGGCTTCGCGCGCGCCTTCGCGGTCCACGTTGCGCACCTGCTTGCCGATGACCACCACCATCTCGCCCTCGTAGTGCAGATCGGTGGCGCCTTCGGGCATGACGATGGGGCTTTCGGGGTCCTGCAGCGCCGTGACGGGCTTGTAGAAGATCTCCGGATGTTGCGGACGGGGGCGATCACCGAGGTGGCTGCCGTAGTTCAGGCCGACGGCGAGGATCTTGCCGGGCTGGCAGGGATGAAGCAGGGTGACCTCCGAGCGTTTCGCGACGACGCCGGTGGGAGACCGCTGGCCGAAGAGGCCGCCGCGGATTTCGTGCACCAGATCGCCGTCGAGCGTTCCATACGAAATGCCGGCGGCGGAAAGATAGCGGATGTACGAGGTCATTGTGAAGGTATTGTAGCGCCGAATTGCGCCGCGCCTCGCGCCCACCGCGGTTCGCGTGACAATGCGCGGCGAAAATTCGAGCGAGGGAAGACGGCGCATGGAGGCGCGAGAGGGCGCCGCGGAAGGGCTCCATGCATTTTTCTCTTGACTTTCTTCGTGAACCACCTTATATATGAATCACATTGCGATTTTTCCAAGTCGCAAAATTTGATGTTTAGGGAGAATCAACGATGAAGAGCGCAACCAAGAAAGCCGCCCCGAAGAAAAAGGCTGCTCCGAAGAAGAAGAAGTAGTCGGGCGCGCCCTGAAGAAGGGCTAAAACAGGTTCCATTTTGAGGCCCCGGATTTCCGGGGCCTTTTTCATTTCCCCTCGATTTTACGGGCCTTCCGAGAAGATCCCCAAAACATTTTCGGCGTTCCTTGGAGTGGCGTTCCGGAGGCGTTTCCTCGGGGCCGGCGCGGCGCGCTACGGTTTTCGCTGGAGGAGCGTGCGGAAGGTTTCGCCCATTCCGAAGAGCAGGGTCTTGAGCTGCATGCGGCGGCGGAACTGCTCACGAGCATCGCCGGAGGCGAGAGCGGCGGCGAACTGGCTGGGTTCTCCGGCCGCCAAAAGCGTCCGCGCGAGAGTTTCGAAACATTCCACGGCCAGTCCGCAGGCGGCGCCGGCTTCCTGGAGCGCGGTGAAGTTGACGTGTGCGGTGATATCGCGCTCTCCGGGAGCTTCGAGCACATCTTGGCGCGCGGTGTGGCGGCGGTATCCCATCAGGGTGCCCTCGGGGAAGCGCACGTACTCGGAACGCGTGTAGCCGTAATCGACGGTGAGGACGAATCCGCGCTCGAGCGCCGCGGCAATGCGCTCCATCCATCGCGCGGCATCGAGGTTCGCTTCGTACCAGCGGCCTTCCTCCGGTTCGGGAAAGGCGGCGTGGAGATGCGCGGCGACCTCGGGCGGCGCGGCGGGGCCGGTCTGCCACTGGAAGCGGCCGTCCCGCAGCGTGACGCGCTGTTCGTGGAAGGCGCCATCGCGCCAGATGGCGACGTCCACCGGCAGGGCGTCGAAGAACTCGTTGGTGAATACCACGCCGGTGAAGGATTGGGGTAGGGCGCCGGAATCGAGGTCCACGCCGACGTAGCGCCATTCCGAAAACGCCTCCGCCATTTCCCGGCGGCCGGCACCGAGTTCCGCCACGGTGAAATCGGCCGGGCTGCCCATCTGAAGGAACAACTGGCGGATGCGTGCGGCCATCAGAATGCCGAAGACCGGCTGAATCTGTTCGGCGGTGAAGAAGTCTCCGTGTTTGCCGAAGGGGTCGTGGGCGCGGCGGTAATAGCCGTGAACGGGGTGGTAGAGCGCGGCGTCCATGAAGCGGCGGAAGGGGATGGAACCTAGCGCGCGGATCTCTTCGGCCAGAAGTTCGCCGAGCGGCGTCATGACGAGGGGCGCTCGTTCCGCCCGGCGCTTGCGGGCGCTTCGCGGGTTTGCGGCGTGCGGACGAAGAGTTCGACCAGATAATCGTGCATGCAGTCGTAGAGGTAGCGCTGGAAGGTCCAGGGGAACTGCGGGTTCTCGATGTCGCGTTCGTGGACCGGGGCGTAATAGGTGTGGAGCGCGGGGGCGGTCTGCTTGAGGGAAATGACCAGTTCCACGGCGCCGTGGCGCTCCCGCGCGGAGAAGGCCAGCAGCGCGTGCTCATAGCGGCGTGTTTCGGCCAGCACCTTTTCGAGGGACGTCACGGACCTATGCTAGCGTGAAATCGATGGCGCTGCCGGAGAAGATCCGCGTGAAACTGAGCTCGGAGGCCGCCGGCGCGATTTCGCTCACGCAGGTGGTGGTGCAGGAGCTGGGCATGCGCGAGCTGATCGAGCAAGTGCTCGCGCTGGCCGGCAAAGACGAGGCGCGCATCCGGGAGATTCTACTGCGCGGAACGCTGGTGAGCGGCGCTTCGCGGTTCCGGTGGGAGGGTCTTCGGGCGGAAGCGGAAGACCTGCGCGAAGCGCTGGCGGCGTTTCCCGATCCGGACCCGAGCATTGCGTTCGCGCCGGCGCGCTGCGTGCATGCCGTGCTGCGCGGCGGGCGCGCCGTGATTGAGATCCCGCGCGAAGCGGGAGAACGGAAGGGGATCTTCGCGCGCGCGTCCTTCTGGGATGCGCTGATGCGTGTTGTGGCGAGCGGCGCGGCTTATGAGGGGTATTCGTACCGGGACCGGGCGGACCGGTACGCGCGCGAGTTCACGGTAGTGGAAGCGGATGGCGTGCGGGCGGCTGCGGCGGCGCTGAAGTACTCGACGCTGCGGGAGCAGATTCGAGGGGCGGCGTTCACGCGGGCGGAGCTGCTGGCGGCGAGGCGGTAGGGGGCAAGCCGGGGCTCGTTCAGTTGGCCGAGGGCATTTCCGCGCGGTCGATAACCATTACTTCCACCGGGCCTTTGGTGGATTCAAGCTTGAGGCCGAGTTTCAGGACAGCGCCGAAGATGGTGGGCAAGCCCTGGTCCGCTTCGGCCGAGACTGAGAGCGGTGCGTATTTCAAGTGGAAGTCGTACTGCCCGGTTAAGCCAGTCCGGTCGATGACCGGGGCGCCGACCGGACCAATCAACATTGCCGCGATCTCGGGAGCTGTCTTGGCTCGGCCCAGGATTTCGTTCGGGCCGGTGTAGCTGGTTGCGCCGGCGTTATCGTTCTTATCGAGATCCACGAACCTGGGGCCGCCCTGGGCCACGACCAGCGAATATTCGCGGACGTCCCGTGTTTCGCGATGCGCTTTGACCTGGAACCGGTCCTCCAACATCGCCTGCAACATAGCCGGAGCTTGGCTCATCGGCACGCCGTCGGGAAGCTTGGCGTCGATATCGAACCTCGCCGAATCCAGCCACTTAGGGCCGCCATCGAGCTGATAGTCGTTCAAGTGGTATGCGTATGTCACCAGGAATTGGAGCGTGACGTTCCGCATGACGACCCGGCCGGGCGGCGTGCCCCAGCTCCAGCTCGCGCGGGGCGCGTTGCTGGGCTTTACCGAAACCACTTCGAACCGTGGCAGCCCGGCGGGCGGTTGCTGGGCCTGGGCGCCGAGGGCGAAGAGCGTGAGGAGCAGGAAGCGCATGAGTCAACTCAGGCGGTACTATACTTTATCACTCACCAGACAGCCGCGGCGGAGGCTGAGAAACAGAAGTTGAGAAACTGAGGGCGGCGTCCTCGGCGCTGAAATACTCGACGCTGCGGGAGCAGATTCGCGGGGCGGCGTTCACGCGGGCGGAGCTGCCGGCGGTGAGAGCAGGGTAGGCATCCCGGCCCGGAGGCCTACCCGACTAATTCACAGAGGGCATTTCGGCGTGGTCGATCACCAGAACTTCCACCGGGCCTTTGATGGCGTTCAGCTTCAGGCCCAACTTCTGAACGGCGCCGAAGATGGTAAGCACAGCCGGGTCGGCGTCGGGTGAAGTGGAGACCGGCGCGTACTTCAGGTGGAAATCGTACTTGCCGGTGAGTCCGGTGCGGTCGACCACAGGCGCCTCGACGGCGTCAACCAGCATGGCGGCAAGCTCCGGGGCGGTCTTGCCGCGGCCCAGGATCTCGCCGGCTCCGCCGCCGAAACTCGTCATGCTTCCGGCTCCTTGGTGGTCGTTCTCATCGAGGCTCTCGAATTTCGGGCCGCCCGGCGCGAGCACAAGGGCGTATTCGCGCACCTGGCGGGTCTCGCGGTGCGTCCTGAGCCGAAAGCGATCCTCCAGCATGGTCTGCATCATGGCCGGGGACTGGTTCATCGGCGCGCCGGCGGGCAGCTTGGCGACGATATCGAATTTCGCGGCGCCGGTCCAGTTGGGACCGCCGGCGATCTGGTATTCGCTAATGCGGAAGGCTTGCAGGATCAGGGTCTTCAAGGTAGCGTTGTGGAGGATCAGACGGCCGGGCTGCAAAGTCATGCCGGATGCGAGTCTGGCCGGATCGCCTGGTTTCACAGAGACCACTTCGAACTCCGGCCGCGCGGGCGGCGGTTGCTGGGCCTGGGCGGCGAAAGCGAGGAGGAGAGCCAGAGTCAGCCGCACGAGTCACCTCATGCGGGATTATAGCTCCACTATTCTTCGGGCAGGTCTCCGGTGTCTTCGGCGCGGTTCTCGAACTTGGTTTGGGCGTGGAGGAAGACGAGGTTCACGGTGCCGGTGGGTCCGTTGCGCTGCTTGCCGATGATCAACTCGGCCAGGCCGCGCAGGTCTTCGCGGTCGCGCTGATAGACTTCCTCGCGAAAGATGAAGCCCACCACGTCCGCGTCCTGCTCGATGGCGCCGGATTCGCGAAGGTCGCTCAACTGCGGGCGGTGGTCGCCCTGGCGTGTTTCCGTGGCGCGGCTCAACTGGGAGAGCACCATCATCGGAATGTTCAGCTCCTTGCCCAACAGCTTCAGTCCTCGGGAAAGGGCGCTGACCTCCTGGACGCGGTTCTCAAAGCGCCCGCGGCCTTCCATGAGCTGCAGGTAGTCCACGATGACGAGGCGGGGCTCGCGCTTTTCCGATTGGAGACGCCGCAGCTTGGCGTGCATGTCCATCAGGTGCAAGCCGGCAGTATCGTCGATGTAGAGCGGGGCCTCGGCGATTTCGTTGAGGGCATGTCCGAGCCTGCGGCGTTCTTCCTGGCTTAGATACCCGCCGCGAAACTTCTGGCTATCCACGCGCGCTACCGCGCACAGCATGCGGGTGAGGAGCGACTCCTTGGACATTTCGAGCGAGAAAATGGCCACCGTCTGTCTGAGCTTCAGGGCCACGTGCTGGGCGATGTTCAACGCCAGCGCGGTCTTTCCCATGGACGGGCGCGCAGCGAGGATGATGAGGTCACCGCCGTGCATCCCGCCGGTCATCTCGTCGAACTTGGAGAAGCCGGTGCTGATGCCCTTGATGCGCTTGCTGGGGTCGAGGAAGGCGCTCAGGCCGCCCTCATAGCGCTCCAGGATGTCGCCGGCCTGCTGCAAGCCGGCTTGGAGGCGCGATTCGCCGAGCTTGAGGAGCGTTTCCTCGGCGCCGGCGAGGATCTGGTCCGGCGCGTCCTCGCCCATCAGGCAGCGGTTCATCATATGCTGCGAGGCGAAGATGATACGGCGGAGGATCGACTTGTCCTTGACGATGCGGAGGTAGCTCTCCAGGTTGGAGACGCGCGGCAGGCCGTCATCGAGCGAGACCAGGTAGCTGAGGCCGTCGCAGGCTTCGAGCTCGCCGTACTTCATGAGCTCGTTGGCGATGGTGATGCGGTCGATCTTTTCGCCGTGCTCGTAGAGATCGCCCATGCGCTTGAAGATGCGGCGATGCTTTTCGAGGCTAAAGTCGTCGCTCTCGAGCGAGCCGGCGGCCTGAATGTAGAGGCCGTCGTCGAGCATGATGGAGCCGAGCACGAGCCGCTCAGCGTCCACGTTGGTCGGAAGGCCCTTATCATTGCCGTCGGTTGGGGTCATGGCGCTATCCTAGTTTAGCCCCGATGCCCGCTTTGCGCAGCGGGATTTTGCCGGCGGCGCGAGGAGGACGGACAGATGCCCCAGTGGCTGTTTTCGCATGACGTGTGGCTCTCCATTTTCGGCGTGGGAGCGCCGGTTGTGGAAAAGGTCCTGCGGCCGGTGATCGTATATTTCTTTCTGGTTTTGCTTTTGCGCGTGTTCGGGAAACGCGAACTGGCGCAGCTCAACCCCTTCGATCTGGTGGTGCTGCTCTCGCTTTCGAATACCGTTCAGAACGCCATTATCGGCAACGACAACTCATTGACCGGCGGGCTGATTGGCGCGTTCACGCTGCTGGCGGTGAATTACCTCGTAGTACGGTTCCTGTTCAAACATCGGCGGCTTGACGAAATTCTGGAAGGGCGGCCGACGGTGTTAGTAGAGAACGGAGAGATTGTGGAAAAGGCTTTGGCGCGCGAGATGCTTTCGCGGTCCGAGCTGATCACGGTGCTGCACCGGCAGAGCTTTTCCGGACTCGACGAAGTGGATAAATGCGTACTGGAACCGGGCGGGGTGTTCTATGTAAGCCGCAAAGTCCCGCCGGTAGAAGAAACGCAGTTCCAGGAAATCGTGCGGCGGATGGAGGAACTGGACAGCAAGCTGGAGCGGCTGCTAAAGCGCGCGGAAGGATGAATGGCGCTGTCCGCGGCCGCGAGGAAAGCGGGATGCCCAACGGGGCGCGCTGAAGCGGGCGCGGCGCGGAGAGCGGCGAACGAAGCGGCCTCGAACGGATTCGTCCGCGCCAGTCTGTCTCTCCGTTACACTGGCATAGGAGCGCTGGCGTGAAAATCAAGAAGGCAGTGATCACCGCGGCGGGCGAGAAGCAGCGTTTGCTGCCGCTGCAGACGCTGGTGGATACGGACGGCGAGGAGAAGTCCGTCCTCGGAATCCTGATTGAGCTGGCTCTAGCGGCGCATATCGAGGAAGTGTGCGTGGTGATATGGCCGGGGGACGAGGCGCGCTACGGGCAGGCGGCGGCGCGGCACCTGGGGCATGTTCGCTTCGTACCGCAACCGCAGCCGTTGGGCTACGGCCACGCGGTGTACTGCGCGCGGGAATTTCTGGCGGATGAGCCATTCCTACATCTGGTGGGAGATCACCTCTGGTCCACGGGGGCGGATCCGGCGGGCGCGCGCCAGCTTTTGGCGCTGGCGGGCGCCGAGAAGTGCTCCGTTTCGGCTGTCCAGGTGACGCGCGAGAGCCTGCTGCCGCGCTACGGGGCGGTGGGCGCGCGACGTTTGGCGGGGCGGCAAGGGCTCTACCGCATCGATGCGGTGCTTGAGAAGCCGACGCCGACGGAGGCGGAGCAGCGGCTGACCACGCCGGGCCTGCGGGCCGGGCATTACCTCTGCTTTTTCGGCATGCATGCGCTGACGCCCGCGGTGATGGATTTGCTTGAGAAGCGGCTGGCGGAAGCGCCGGACTCGCGGGTTTCCCTTTCGCCGGCGCTGGACGAGCTGGCGCGGCGGGAAAAATACCTGGCGCTGGAGGAACAGGTCCAGCGATACGACATCGGCGCGCGCTACGGGCTGCTGACGGCCCAACTGGCGCTGGCGCTCGGGGGACGGGACCGCGCGGAGGTTTTGGCGCAGCTTGTGGAACTGCTGGCGGCGCGTGAGATGGGAGACTCCGGCGGGGGCGCGCGGTGAGCCAGCTTACGGGCGTGATTACCGCCCGGGACTCGGCCGTTCGCGACCGCTCGCTCGATTCGGTGTGCCGCGGGGCGTCGCTCGGCGAGCTGCTGGGGGAATGCGCGGAGCTCGATTCGTTCCGGCGCGAGGCGGACAATCTTTACGAGCGGGTACGGGCGCTCTTCTTTCTCCACGCCATTCACCGATTCCACATTCCCACGCGCCTGGGATCGGGAGCCGGCGCGGCGATTCCGTACGCGGGATACGCTGCCCTGCTGGAACGGCGCTTCGAGGAAGCGCTGGAGCTGTTTCTGCAGGCGCAAGCCGAAGCGGGTCCGGGCGCCGCGATATCCAGCGCGCTGGCGGAGGGGTATCACGCCCTGGCGTTTCAAACGCTGGCCGACCAGGTGCGCCGCAGCGTGCGTTCCGTGAGCGGCAACCAGTGGATGTTCCGGGTGGGGCATCCGGCGGATTATCCTCTGCGCATCCGGCCGGAGATGCTGGCGCGGCGCGCGGGGGACCCGCTGTATCCAATTCTGCGCGAGACCACCCCGGTGCGCATGGACCTGACGCACAGCGGATGGAGCGACATTTTCTTTCTGGGAATGGACTTCCCGGAAGGGGCGCGGGTGCTCAACATTTCCGTGGATCTGGCGGTGCGGGGTTCGGACTCCGGCGCGCCGCGGCCGCCGGTGGAAGCGTACTTCCGCGTGATTGACCGTCCCGTGCTGCGCCTGGCGAGCGTGGATTTGCGGGCGAGCGCGGAGATCTCCACCGTCGCGGAGGTATTCGATTTCGCGCGCGACTACCTGGGATTGTTGAAGGCGGCGGCGATCGCCTCCGGGCTTGTGCCCTCGGGCATGGAAGGATCCACGCGGCCCCTGGCGGAGGTGATGGCCGCGCTTACGGGGCTGGAGGGGCACGGCATTGAAATCGTCAGCAAGGTGAACGATATTCCGAAGGGTTCGCGGCTGGCGGTATCCACGAATCTGCTGGCGTGCCTGATTGCGGCGTGCATGCGCGCCACGGGGCAGATCCGCGCGCTGGAGGGCGGCCTGACCGAGCCGGAGCGGCGCCTGGTGGCGGCGCGGGCGATTCTCGGCGAATGGCTGGGCGGTTCCGGCGGCGGCTGGCAGGATTCAGGGGGCGTCTGGCCTGGCATCAAGCTCATTCATGGGGTGCGCGCCGTGGAAGGCGATCCGGAGTTCGGCGTGAGCCGCGGGCGCCTACTGCCCGATCACCGAGTTCTGGGGGTGGAAGAGGTTTCGCAGGTCGCGCGGGAAGGGCTTCAGAACAGCCTGGTGCTTGTGCACGGCGGCATGGCGCAGGACGTCGGCCCGATTCTGGAGATGGTAACGGAGGAGTATCTGCTGCGGTCGGAAGCGGAATGGCAAGGGCGCAGGGAGGCCATCGGGATACTGGACGAAGTGCTGGGGCGGTTGCGCCGGAACGACATCCGGGGCGTCGGCCAGATGACGCAACGCAACTTCGACGGCCCGATCCAGACGATCATTCCGTGGGCGGGGAACCTTTATACGGACATGCTGATCGGGCGGGTGCGCGAGGAAATGGGGACCGATTTTTGGGGCTTCTGGATGCTGGGCGGCATGTCCGGCGGCGGCATGGGTTTTCTGGTGGCGCCGGAGCGCAAGGCAGAGGCGCAGGATCGGATGGCGAACATCATGCGCGAGACCAAGCGCCGTTTGCAGAGCGCGGCGCCTTTCGCCATGGAGCCTGTGGTCTATGACTTCGCGATCAACGAGCGGGGGACGCAAGCGGAACTGCTGAAGAGCGAGGGTGCGCTGATGCCGGCCGAGTATTACACGATGGCGGTTCCGGCGCTGCTGCGGACGGACTCCCTGCTGCTTTCCCCGGGGAGCCGCGCGGAGCTGGACCGCTTTAGCGCCGCATGCCGGGTGGCTCCGGAGTTCGCGGGCATGGTGCAGAGCCTGTTCGACCACATGCTGCCGCGGCCGCGGGAGCACGGCGACGGCTCCGGCGAGAGCCTGGAGCGCCTGTTGGCGGAGCACGGGTTCGACGCGGTCCACCACCAGCGCATCCAGACGGACTTTCGCGCAGGCCGGATCGGGCTGATGCAGAACCGGCTGCCGGCGAACAGCAACATTGAAGATCCGCCGCCAGGCGTCCTATTCGACGCCACGGGCGGCCTGCCGAGCCACTACGCGGAGGCGGGACGGGCGGCGCTGGCCGAAGGAATGGCGGCTGTGGTCACGCTAGCGGGCGGCGTGGGGAGCCGGTGGACCAAGGGCGCGGGCGTGGTGAAAGCGCTGAGCCCGTTCTGCCGCCTGGGCGGGCGGCGGCGGAGCTTCCTGGAAGTTCACCTGGCGAAGAGCCTGCGGATAGGTCGCGAAACCGGCGTTCTGCCGCCGCACGTGATTACCACCAGCTATCTGACCCACGAGGCGATAGCGGGCTACCTGCGCGAGGAAGGGAACTACGGATACCCGGGAGCGCTGCGCCTTTCGGCGGGCGCGGCCATTGGATTGAGATTGGTGCCGATGGAGCGTACGCTGCGCTTCGCGTGGGAGGAACTGCCGCAGCAGATGCTGGATGAGCAGGCGCAGAAGGTGCGCGAGAGCCTGCACGCCACGCTGATCGCGTGGGCCAAGCAGATGGGCGAGGGCGGCAGCTACACGGACAATCTGCCGATGCAATGCCTGCACCCGGTAGGGCACTGGTACGAGGTCCCCAACATGCTGCGGAACGGGACGCTGGCGGCGCTGCTGGAGGAGAGGCCGAAGCTCCGGCACCTGATGCTGCACAACGTGGACACCACCGGCGCGGATCTGGATGCGGCGCTGCTGGGGTATCACATGGAAGAGGGCGCGGCCATGACGGCCGAGGTGATCGAGCGGCACATTGAGGATCGCGGCGGCGGACTCGCGATGGTGGACGGACGGCCGCGGCTGGTGGAAGGGCTGGCGCTGCCCAACGAGGAAATCGAATCGCGGCTCCGCTATTACAACAGCGCGACGTATTGGATCGATATTGACCAACTTCTGGCTCTCTTCGGCCTTGGCCGCGGCGAACTGCGAGATTCCGCGAAAGTGACGGCGGCCGTACGCAATCTCGCCGCGCGCATGCCGACGTACGTCACGTTGAAGGACGTCAAGAAGCGCTGGGGCAAGGGCCAGGAAGACGTGTTCCCGGTGGTGCAGTTCGAGAAGCTGTGGGGAGATATGACCGCGCTGCCGGAATGGAAGTGCCGCTTCGCACTGGTCCCGCGGGTGCGCGGGCGGCAATTGAAGGAGCCCGCGCAACTCGACGCCTGGCTGCGGGACGGATCCGCGGCGTATGTGGAGGAGCTCTGCGGCTGGGCCTAGCGTTCCAGCACGGCGCCGCGGACGGGCGCACGACTTCTAGTTGTATTGCCGGCGCGCGTTGGGGCGTTCGGGCCGCGCCTCGCTTGCGGCCTCGCGCCTCTTTTCCTCGGCGGTAAAGCCGCGTTCCTCACTGCGGCTAATGCGCCGGTGGGCGTAGAGGCCTTCCAGAATAAACTCGGCGGCCGAAGCGCGGAGGGCATCCGGCTCATTGGCGGAGAGTCCCAGGGCCTTGGTCTTTTCCATCAGACCCTGGATGCCGCCGAGCTGGCGCACCATGTCGGCGGAGCCGGCATTCTCATCGAGCTTGAGCGCGCCGCCCATCTCGAACCACTGGGTGATCTGCGAGACGTTGGCGCCCTCGAAGTAGGAGCTGTAGACGCGTCCCACGGCGGAGCGGATGAGCTCGCGGGCGACGGTGTCACCGCCTTTGAGTTCGCCTTCGTATTCGAGTTCGAGCTTGCCGGTAATGGCGGGCAGGGCGGAATAGAGATCCACGATGCGCGGCGCGGCGACATCCTCCTTGGCTTTGAGCGCGCGCCGCTCGGCGTTGGAGACCACATTTTCGAGGGCCGAGATGGGCAGGCGCTGCGAGACGCCGGAGCGCTTATCGACGCGCTTGTCCTCGCGGGCGAGAAACGCCAGTTGCTCCACGGTGCGGCGGATATAGTCCGGCACGCGCACCTCAACGGGCGAGGGGCGCTCCAGCCAGGCTTCCTGTCCGGTGATGGCAATGCCGTGATCGAGCGTGGGCGGGTAGTGCGTGCGGATCTCACTGCCGATGCGGTCCTTGAGGGGCGTGACAATCTTGCCGCGCGCGGTGTAGTCCTCGGGGTTGGCGGTGAACACGAGGGCGAGGTCCAGAGGCATGCGAATGGGGTAGCCCTTAATCTGCACGTCGCCTTCCTGCATGATGTTGAAAAGGCCGACCTGGATTTTGCCGGCGAGGTCGGGCAGCTCATTGATGGCGAAGATGCCACGGTTGGAGCGGGGCAGAAGGCCGTAGTGGACGGTGAGCTCGTCGGAAATGTCCTGCCCGCGGCGGGCGGCTTTGATGGGGTCGATATCGCCGATCATGTCGGCGATGGTGACATCCGGCGTGGCGAGCTTCTCCACGTAGCGGTGGTCGCGGTTGAGCCAGGCGATGGGAGTATCATCGCCGCGCTCGGCGATCAGATCGCGGCAGCGGCGGCAGATGGGCCGATAGGGATTGTCGTGGATTTCGCAGCCTTCGACGTAGGGGAGTTGCTCGTCGAGCAGCCCGGTGAGCATGCGGATGAGGCGGGTCTTGGCCTGCCCGCGCAATCCGAGCAAGATGAAATTGTGGCGCGAGAGCAGGGCGTTGACGATCTGCGGCGCCACGGTATCCTCGTAGCCGACAATACCGGGGAACAGCGTCTCTCCGCGCTGCAGCTTGCAGATCAGGTTATTTCGGAGTTCGTCCTTGACGGTGCGCGCGCCGATTCGGGCTTCGGAGTAAGAGCTACTGCGCAAAGCGCCGAGCGTACGGGGCGTATCTGCGAGTTTGGGCGGCATCTCCCCCTCTTGATGGCGATTGTACCAGTTCGGCGAACCAGCGACTGTCGTTTTCGATACGATAGTACGCATGAGAGGGGCTGGGGCGTTGCGCGCGGCCGGCTGTTTCGCGGCTGCCGCGGCGGCTGGGATGTGCCTGCTGTTCTTCCGCCCGGGTGTTGGCCATGCGGCGGCGCCAAATGCGGTTCCCGTCAGGGTGATCATTACCGGTTCGGAGGCGGAGGCGCGCGACATCCTGGAGCGGCTCCAGAAGGGTGCGGATTTCGCGGTGCTGGCGCGCGAGAAATCCACAGACCCCACCTCCGTGGACGGCGGGTATATGGGCGTCATAGACCCGGCGACGCTGCGCCCGGAGCTCCGTGACGCGCTAGGTGGCATGGGCCCCGGGCAGCTCTCGCCGCTGGTCAAGCTGCCATCCGGTTTCGCCATTCTGAAGGTGCTGCCCCCGGGGGAGATTCCACAGCTCGACGAAGCCGAAAAGGAGCGCCAGTTCGCCATCAGCGCTATCGGCAGCGTGCGCTACTCTTTCGATATCTCCGGCCTGAATGAGGTGGAGGCGGCGCTGGCGACCTTGCCCAAGCCGGCGGACTGGTACGAGGACCTGAACGGGGTCTGCAAGCTGCGCGAGGATTCGCGGGCCGCGGCGCGGCAGAGGATTGAGCAGTACTTGAGCCCCGCGGCCAAGGCGGCGGACAAGGGCCGCCAGCCGTTCGACGAACTAGCGGCGCTTGAGGCCCTGGGGCAATTGCATGCCTACCAGGGGGAAATGGACGATGCGATCACCGAATGGGAAACGGCGTATCGGCGCGCCACCACGGAGCTTCCGCGCGCGGTTTCCTACCTGGATGAACTGCTGGGGCTGGCTTATCTGCGGCGGTCCGAGATGGACAACGGCATTTTCGGGGCGCCGGGCGACCGCTGCATCTTCCCGATGGCGCCGGGGTTCCACTACGCGAAGACGGACGATTCCGAGAAGGCCATTGCACACCTGCTGAAGGTCGCCGAAAGCCAGCCGAACGATCTGGAAGTGCGGTGGAACCTGAATCTGGCGTACATGACGGCGGGGAAGTATCCGGACGGCGTAGCGAAGCAATACCTGCTGCCGCCCGCGATTTTCACTTCCGAGCAGAACATCGGGCGGTTCCAGGACGTGGCGCCGCGGGCGGGGCTGAAGCTGCTCTCCATGGCGGGCGGCATCGCCGTGGACGACTTCGATGGCGACGGCCTGTTCGACGTGGTGACCTCCAGCATGGACCAGTGCGCGGCCATGCACTTCTTCCACAACAACGGCGACGGCACCTTTTCCGACCGCAGCGAGAAAGCCGGCTTATCGGCGCAGCTCGGCGGGTTGAACAACAATCAGGCGGATTACAACAACGACGGGTGCCCGGACATTCTGGTGATGCGCGGGGGCTGGGAAATTCCGCAGAGGCTCTCGCTGCTGCGCAACAACTGCAACGGAACGTTTACGGATGTCACCAAAGCGGCGGGTCTGGCGAATACGGCCTTCGCCACGCAGGCCACTGCCTGGGCGGATATCAACAACGACGGGCTGCTGGATCTTTTCGTGGGCGCGGAGAACGCTCCCAGCCACCTGTTCCTCAACAAGGGCGACGGAACCTTCCAGGACGTCTCCGAAGCCGCCGGGGTAGGCGATCTCGGCTGGGTAAAAGCGGTGTCGGCGGCGGACTACGACGGCGACGGATGGGTGGACTTCTACGTGTCGAACTATCGGGGCGACAATGAGCTTCTGCGGAACAACCACGACGGGACGTTCACGGACGTGGCGAAACAGGCGGGCGTGTTGGGCAGCGGCCATGGATTCGGGGCCTTCTTCTTCGACTACAACAACGACGGCTGGCCCGATCTGTTCGTCACCAGCTACTACATGTCCGTGGACGAGACCGTGCGGACGTACCTGGGGTTGCCGCACAGCGCGGCCACGCTGACGCTCTACGAGAACCTGGGGAACGGCGCGTTCCGCGATGTGACGGCGGAGGCAGGCCTGGCGAAATCCTTCATGCCGATGGGCCTGAACTTCGGCGACGTGGATAACGACGGCTACCCGGATATCTACCTGGGCAACGGCGACCCGACATTCGGCGCGGAAGTTCCGCATGTGCTGCTGCGCAATGACGGTGGCAAGCGATTTGTGGATATCACGGCGTCCTCGGGCACGGGCGAGCTGCACAAGGGGCACGGGATCGCGTTTGCGGACATGGATGGCGACGGCGATGAGGACATTGTGACCATCATCGGCGGCGCGGTGCGCGGCGACGCCCATATGATGCGCTTGTTTGAGAATCCCGGCAACGGCAACGACTGGCTGGGCGTGCGACTCCTGGGCGTGAAAGCGAACCGGCTGGCCATTGGGGCGCGGATCAAGGTGACGGTAACGAATGGAGGCCAGCCGGCGCGCTCGATTTATGGCTGGGTGAACAGCGGAGGGTCGTTCGGCGCTTCGCCGCTCGAACAGCATTTCGGCCTTGGCGCCGGGGCGCGCATTGAGAGCGTGGAAGCGCAGTGGCCCGGCAATTCCAGCCCGCCGCAGGTATTCCGCGGCGTGCCCAAGGACCATGTGATTCAGATCCAGGAGGGCAGCGCAGAATTCAAGACGCTCCCGCGGACGAAGGTTCGCCTGGGCGGAAAGGAGGCCCGGTGAGAGCGGCGGCCTGCGCGGCGGCGGCTTGCCTGTGTTTGGCTCCGGCGTGGTGCGCGAAGCAATACGAGGTTACGGGCATCCTGCTGAAGGTGGACCGGCCGAACAAGAGCTTCGTGGCGTCTTGCGCAGCCATTCCGGGGTACATGGCCGCCATGGCCATGCCGTATTCGGTGCGCGAGGAGAAGGCGCTCGACGGCGTGCAGCCGGGCATGCAGATCGATTTCACTCTGGTGGTGGATGGCGGCCGCTCTTACGCGGAGAGCCTTCGCGAGCACCGCTTTCAGAGCGTGACGGACGAAGCGTTCCGCGCGCGCCGATTGGCGCTGCTCGATCCGAACGCCGGGGTCAGCCCCCTGAAGCTGGGCCAGCCCATCGCCGATTTCACCCTGACCGACCAGACCCGCAAGCGGATTTCGCTTTCGCAATTCGCGGGAAAAGTGGTGGCCATCACGTTCCTCTACACGAGCTGTCCCCTGCCGGACTACTGCTTCCGGATGTCCAACAACTTCGGCCAGCTCAACAGGCGTTTCGCCGCCAAGATGGGCCGCGACCTGATCCTGCTGAGCGTCTCGTTCGACCCGGGAACGGATACTCCGGAGGTGCTGGCGAAATACAGCAAGACGTGGAAGGCGGATGCGAACACGTGGCACTTCTTGACCGGCTCGCTCACCGAGGTCAAGGCGGTGTGCGCCGAGTTCGGCTTGAACTTCTGGCAGGATGAAGGCCTGCTGACGCACTCCCTGCGCACGGTGGTAATTGACCGCCAGGGAAGGTTGGCGGGGGATCTGGACGGGAACGAATTCAGCGCGGAGCAACTGGGAGACCTGGTTCAGGCGACCCTGGAGCGCAGGTAGGGCTGCGCGTGGGCGGGCGGCGCGCCGGCTAATACTTCTTCAAGTCTTCCACCAGCGCATTCATTCCGCTACGCCGGTAAAGGTCTGTCAAGCGCTGCTCCTCGGCGGAGGGGGCGATGAGGCGCATGAGAGAGGCGTTCTCCAGCGCCTGGCGGCTGGGAATCCACATCTGGCCGTCGGCGAATTCCACCTGGCTGACGAAGCCGGTCATGCGCCCCACGTTTAGGGGCTCGCCGTTGCGCGTGAAGCGCAGCGCGGTGTCTTGCGCTGCCTGGGCGGTGCGGGAAGGCTTCAGGAGCAGGGCAGGGTCCGAGGCGGGCAGCGACGCGGCCAAGTACTGCTGGCCGTTGGCGTCGCTGACCAGCCAGCTCAATTCGAAGTAGCGGACGTCCTTGGAGGAGTTGTTCCGGACCTCGACGCGCGGGTCGCGGGCTTCATTGCCGGAGACTTGCGCGGAGCCTCCGACGGGGGCGACGGGCGAATCCGGGAACTTGAGGAAGGCGAAATTCTCCGCGCCAGACTGCACAGGAGCAGCGCTGGAGGCCACCGACGGGCCGCCGCGCGTGACGCGCGCATCCAAGCGGGGCCGTTCGGACTGGCGCACCAGGCTCTCGAGAACCGCGGAACGCAACCCGTTGACGCCGGTTTCCTGGAGAACGCGTTTGTAGTACTCACGGTCGCGGCGGGCTTCCAATTCCTCGGCGGTCATGATGCGCTTGGAATTGAGGCGGTTGTCGCCGTAGAAGGTAAGGTCGCCGAAGAGCACGCCATCCAGGCTGACCTGGACGAGCGGCCCGTTGACAGCCTGCGTGGGCCGCATGAGCTGCATTTCGATGCGCACGGGGAAGGATTCGCCGGGGCCGACATGCAGACTGGGATACGTCACCGAGCCTTTGCCGCCGACGGCGACTTCCTGGGAAACCACGCGCAGGGTGACGCCGTGAATCTGGCGGTTGGCGCTGACGTTGCGGAGCACCATGGAGACACGGAGGTCAATGACCATGGCCGAGCCGCGCGCCGTGCCGCGGGATTGGTCCGTGAGGCCTGAAAACAGAACGGGCGAATCGCCGGGGAAGCTGACGTTGATGGAGCCGGCCGGAAGCGGATAATCCTGCGCCAGGAGCGCGGGGGCGGCGAGCAGCGCCAGAACAACCCAGCGCGCCGCATCTCTAGTTCGCATAGACATTCGTCACCGTCACATGTCCCGTGTCATCCACGTTTTGGGCGGACATGGCGCCTTGCGCGCCCGGCGTGTAATTGACGTCGATGTCCGAAGCGCCGCGATGCAGCAATCCCAGCGCTCCGGCGCCCTGGCGGACCTGAATCCCGTTGGCCGTGGTTTCCACTTCCACGTCCTGGGAGGCGCGGATCGGGTGAGGTCCGTTGTGTTGCAGGATAAACCCGGCCGCAAGCAGCGTTGCGAGGCCGGCGAAAACCGCGGCGGGGCGGGCCCAAGCCGACGGTCCGGCTTCGCGCGGGGCGGGCTCTTCCAGTTCGCCGAGCGTAAGGCCCAGGCGGATGTTGGCTTTCATTTGCGCGGCCAGGCGATTCCAGGCAACGCCGGGTATTTCGGCGGCATCCGGGAGTTCGCGGCGCGCCGCCCGGAACGCGGCGATTTCCTGGCGGCATTCGGCGCAGCGGGCCACGTGGCGATCGGTTCGCCAGTTTGCCCACGCGCCGAGGTCGCCCCCGGCGTGCAGCGCCAATGTCGCTCGGTTTGGATGTCTCATCGTCCTACCGCTTCCTGTTCTCCACGTACCTTCGGAACTTGATGCGCGCGTTGGCGATGTGCGAACGCACGGTCGCCTTGGAGCAATTCAGGCGCTTGGCCACCTCGTCGGCCGGCAAGCCCTCCACGTCGCGCAACATCAGGGCGGCCCGTTCGCGGGGCGAAAGGAGCCGCAGTCCGTCCTCCAAATAATCGCGGTGCTCGGACCGCAGCAAAATCTGCTCCGGGCTCTCCGTGTGGCTCATGGGCGCCTCATCCAGATCGCAAAACGTGGCACGCCCACTGCGGCGCAGGAAGTCGATGGCCGTGTTGGTGGCGATGCGCGAGAGCCAGTGCGCCGCTTTCTGCTCGTCCTTAACCTGATCCTGGCGCTGGAGCGCCTTGATAAAGGCTTCCTGAGTAAGGTCTTGCGCGTCCGCGACGCTGCCGACAATCCGGTAGATCTGGATGAAAATGCGGCGCAGGTTGTCCGAGATGAAGCGGTTCTGCTGCTCCAGCAACTCCAGGCCGGGCTCGGTCAGGTCACTCATGCGCCAGCAGACGGCAGTTTCCAAGGTTCCTCAGGTTCCTATCTCTATAGAAGATGACGAGAGAACCCGAAAAACGTGGAAGCCAAAGCAGGCTTGCGGCTGCTCTAGCCATTATCGCGCCTTCAGGAAGAGGGTACGCGTGAGTTTCTTAACCCGAGTGCGTCTTCGGGGTGGTGGAATTGCCCACACAGGATCGGGAAAACCACTGGTGAGCGGCATCGTGCGGCGTGCGGTTTGTGAGTTTGTGGCGCGATCCGGCGCTCGTGGGCCGCCGGGTGCTTTTTCCAGACCGGTGGACGGGGCGGCGCGCCGGAAGCGCTTCGGGCCGGGTTGCCCGGAGCTCGGCCGCGGGGGCCGGTCACAATGATCGTGATTAATTTAGCATCATTTCAAACTATTGCAAATAAAAGCCTTTGCATTTTCCTTGAGGCTTCGATGGTGGCTAGAAACGGGCTGCGCCGCACGATGGTCTGGTAGATTTGAGTCGGTAGCGAGGCTGTAATTGCCACGGAAGGGCGGCTCCAACGTCTATATATAGGTGGTTCGGAGATCAAGAACCTAGGAAAAATTCCTGTTTCCGCCGATAAGAGGGGGGAGCGATGGAAGCTTGGGTAAGGCATCATTCGGGCACCACCGTGAAGAGGGGTTGCCGAAAGTGGTAGTATTTATTCTGGCGCCAGAATTGCTCCGAAAGTGCAAGCGAGCGCCAGAGAGAGAGCCAATCGATTGCGGTAGCTCTTTCGACTAGATGGGTTGCGAGCTGAAACTTTTGCTCTCAGCTTAGTCGTCTATAGTCTTGCGGAGGTTGAAATAGAAGCCTTGAAAAAGGAATGAACCGGCCGTAGCGCCGGAGGGGGTGGACCAAAATGAACAGAACCGACTTAGAGAAATACAAGGCGATGCTGGAGGCGAAGCGGAACGAGTTGTCCGCCGGACTCCGAAACCGGGAAGACATCGCTATCGAAAAAACACCGGATGCCCTGGATGAGGTACAGCTTGCGGGGGAGCGTGAACTTGCGATCCGCAACCTCGACCGCGGGTCGAACCTGCTTCACGATGTGAGAGGCGCGCTGGCCCGAGTCGCCGATGGCAGCTACGGCGTCTGCATGCACTGCGAGGAAGACATCAAGCCGAAGCGGTTGGACGCAGTGCCGTGGACGAAGTATTGCATCCGCTGCCAGGAGGCCGCCGACCGTCACGAGTTCGAGGCAGATGGCAGCGATTCGCTAGAGGAACTCCTGAACGCAGCCTAATACCGGCTGGACCGAGGGCGCGGGAGAAATCTCGCGCCCTTGCTGTCTTCGCGTGAACCCTGGAAACACGGGCGCCGCCGAGCGGGCTGTGGGAAGCTGAGCTTATGGAGTTTGTTCGGCGGGCCGGCGGTTCGCCGAGGCGTCTGGCGGTTTTCCCCGGCACGTTCAACCCGGTTACGGCGGCTCACATGGCGCTGGCCACGGCCGCGCTGGGAGTGGCGGATGAAGTTGTGTTTGTGCTGCCGCGCGAGTTCCCGCACAAGGCGTACGCGGGGGCTACGTTTGACGAGCGGATGGCGATGCTGGCGGAAGCCATGGGAAACGCGCCCAGGCTCTCTTTAGCGTCCAGCCGGGGCGGCCTGTTTGC
Source organism: Bryobacteraceae bacterium (assembly GCA_035524535.1). Lineage (GTDB taxonomy): Bacteria > Acidobacteriota > Terriglobia > Bryobacterales > Bryobacteraceae > BOG-224. The sequence goes on along the minus strand of DATKOS010000288.1, from coordinate 5,722 downwards.
GGAAATCGCGGAAGAGTGCGCGGCCGATTATGGCTCCGGCGTGCGCCTTTCCTTCCTGTGCGGCCGGGACGCGGCCGAGCGTGTGGTGAATTGGGATTACGGACAGCCGGACGGCTTTGCCCAGTTGTCGCGCGGTTTTGACTTGCTGGTGGCGGCCCGCGGCGGGAGTTTCGAGCCGCAATCTCGTGTGACGGATCGGGTCCAGGCGTTGGAGATGCCCGAGGAGTTCGACGCCTTCTCGGCTACCGAAATCCGGCGAAGGGTTGTGGCGGGCGAACCCTGGCGGCACATGACTCCGGCCGCAATCTGGGAAAGCGTGAACCGAATCTACTCGCGGTGATGCGCGATGCGGCGCGAGTTTGGCGCCGGCGTTACTTGCCGGACCGCTGACCTGGCGAAGGCTTCTTCTCCGCACTCGGCTGGACTAAAGCCTGAAGCGGGTTGACCACCGGGAAGACCGTCAGGTTGCTCAACAACGCGTTCTGGTTGATGGTCAGGCGTGAGGCCGGGTTGGTATTCAGGTCGGTCTGCAGTTGCATCAGCACCTGATACAGCCCGAAGGTCCCCGGGATAGCGGAAACCTGAAGCACCTGCGCGGTGAGCCCTTGCGTGGCGGCTGCCACGGCTTGCGCGGGAGCGGTGATGGGCGTGCCGGCCGGGAACTTTACGCCGGTCTGGAACACGCTCGCAGTGGCCGGACTGACAATGGGCAGGCCGATGCCCGTGGCGTAGATCAAGACAAACTCGCCACCCTGCGCGGGATTGGCCTGGGTGACGAACGTTCCGGCGATATTGGAGCAGCACAGGTTGTTGGTGAAGGCCGTGAGCACCAGTTCGCCACCGGTCACCGTTGGGGCCGGCAAGGTGTTGACGCCGTAAGAAATGCCTTCGCCATCCGGACCCTGAACCTTGGCCTGCAAGATGATGCGCGTGAACTCCTTGGTGGCGATGGCGGTGACTTCCGGATCGCTGGCGTTGATCAGCGAGACGAATGCGTCACGGACGGTAGCCAGGGTATCGGTACTCTGCACCGTGTAGCTGTAGTTGCGGCCATTGATGGTGATGGTTCCGTAGTCACCGGCGTTGGCGCCGCCATCCACGGAAACAACGCCGGTGGCGTAGTCCGACCCGTGAAGCATGATGGCCTGCGCGGGGTTCGCGCCATTCAAATACGTGAAGATCCCGGGAGCGGCGGGGACAACAGTCATGGCTACGGGCGCGGTTACGGTGACGGTTCCGTCGCTAGCCACGGTGCGCACGTAGACGTTCACGCTGGTGGTATCGGAAAGCTCCCATGGAACCTGGGCGTTAATCTGCGTGGGCGAAACATAAAGCAGAGGGGCGCGAATACCGTTCAGATAGACTTCCACGCCGGCCATCTGCGTAGGCAATTGACTCTGGCTGGTGTCCGCCGACGCCGTCGCGTAGGAAAGCGACATGCCCGGATTGGGGAAAATCGATACCAGCGTACCGGGAGCGATCTGGGAGGCATCGCCGCCGTACTGCAGATAGGTGCTTTCGGTTTGCGCGGCGATCAGCGCGGCGCTGGAGGTAGTCACCGAATAGGCCACATCATTGCCGTTGGGGCCCGGGGACCTCGCGTAGAGCAGAAGATACAAATCCACGTAGTCCGGGGCTGCGGTTACAAATGCATCCCCGGCTCCGTTATTGGCGTTGTTGATCTGCGCCATGAAGTTGTTGATTACCGAATCCAGGGTATCGTTCGATTGGATGGTGTAGGTATAGGTATTGGTGGTGGTGGTGCCCGCGTTGTCGAGCGAGATGGTGAGAGTTACGGTATCCGCGGCGCGTATGGCGCCGGTGAAGGCGACCCAACCGCTGGCGTTGATGGTGTACGACGCGCCGTTGCGCACGCCCTGGTAGGGAAGCGCATTGGGCTCGATGGTGTAAACCGTGATGCGCCGGTTGAATGGATCGGCCACATAGAGGTTTGCGCCGTCCCAGGCGAGAGAGGTTGGGCAAGTCATGGAATCGGCGGCGGTGGTGGCCTGATTGACGGTCTGCGGCCCGACTTCTCCTGGGCCCACTTCCAGCACCTGGCCGATTTGGCCTAACACCTCGTCCGCCATGGCGCCGCTGCTGGTAGGTATGTGTTCGTAGACCAGCACGCGGTCGTTGCCGCCATCCGCCACGAAGAGGCGGTTGCCGGCGGCCAGAACGAACCGGGGAAAGTTTAGAGTTGCGTTGCAGACGTTCGGGTAGACGGGATTGTTGTTTACATCCACGCCGTCGGCGGTGGGGCAGAGCACGGGGACTTCCATGCAGGCGGGCTGGATGGGAGTCGCCTCGCAGGCTGAACTGGTGAGATCGACGCTATAGGCGTTGTTCGGCAGGGAAGTGTTCAGGCTGGGCTGGCCCAGGGCGACGTCGGCGGGAGCGTCGTTAGCGGTCGGAATGGCGTTCCAGATCAGGACGCGGTTGTTGGCGAGGTCCGCGACGAAGAGGCGCTGGCCGTCGGAGGTCACAGCCACGGGGTTGAGCATGTTCTGCGCCGTGGCGGAGTAGGTTTGCTGCGTGATATCGATTTGTACGTAGGTGGTGAAGTTGGGCTGCCCGAGAACGATGTCGGCAGCCTGGCCGTTCTTGGTGGGGATTTGATTCCAGCCGAGGACGCGGTTGTTCTGCGTGTCGGCCACCCATAGCTTACCGTTCTGAATCCACACGCCTTGCGGGCCCAGCAGGGATGATGCCGAGGGAACGTTATTGGCCGGAACGATATCGGCAGTGAAGTTCGGCTGGCCGATCACCACGTCGGCGGGCGTGTTGTTGGTGGCCGGAATGTGGTTCCAAATCAATACGCGGTTATGATCGGTGTCCGCCACCACCAGATGGACGCCATCGGACGCGATCGCGGTGGGCGTGCGCAGGTCGTTCGAGGTGCTGCCGTAATTCAAGTTGCTGGCAGTGAAGTTGGGCTGGCCTAAAACCACTGTTGCCTTGCCCACGCAGACCGGGCAATTGGTGGTGTAGGAGAGCTCGTCGGTGGGGAGAGGAAGCTGGCTGGAGAGATTCTGGTACAACACCACGCGGTTGTTGGAAGGCGTGGCCTGCATCCGGTTGGAGTCGGCGACAAATAGGGTGTCCGCGGCGTAGGCAATGCCGCTCGCGGCGCCCAGCACGGTGTCGCTCGAGTTCGGATTCTGGTCGGTAAAGGTGCTCTGGCCGATTACCAGCCGGGCTGCCTGTCCATTGGCGAACGTTTGGGCGGCGGCGCCCGCCGCCACCAGCAGAAAAACGCAAAGACCCTTCATGCGGAAAATGGAAAATGACGTACCTAGGAACAAAATGAACCCCAATTATAGCAAGTGCGGACGAACCAGCCACGCAACTTGAGTGGCGCAGGGGGGCCACACCGGTGTGAGCCAGCGGCACGCTCCCATTCGAAACCGGATGGCGAAGGCCCTGATGACATGAGAGTTAGGTGGACGCCCGAGGACGACGGGCGATTCGATGCACGCGTCCTGCCAACCGAGCCCCCCGTGGCGCGGTGATTTAACCCACTTTGGGTGCGTATTTGGGCAATCCACTCTATTTTGACTGTTGATAAAATCCACAAAGCCTACTGATTTGTTGGGTTTTTCGATAATAAGACCTTTTGGAATCTATTTTGCTGGGTCATGGCAAGCATTTTGTCCAAAGCAAGGAGGAGCCTTTGCGTCAGTTTCTCCGTGACTCGGGTCATCTGATCCGCCCCGCCGTGGTTCTGCTGGCGGGACTGGCCATTTTTCTGGTGATCCGCTCCGCGCTGGTCCCCAAGGCGTTCGGCAAATACGGCCACTACAACGCCGCGGCGCTCCTGACGATCCGCCAACACCCGATTTCCTATGCCGGGCAGGATGCCTGCGTGATGTGCCATGCCGACGAGGCGGAGGCCCGCGCGTCAGGCAAACATGCGCACGTTTCCTGCGAAGCGTGCCATGGGCCGCAAGCGGCGCATGCCAACGCGGACGACCCGGCCGCGCACAAGCCGGCGCTTCCGGACGTAGCCAACCTGTGCCGGCGCTGCCATGAAAAGGACGCGGCCAAGCCTTCCTGGTTCCCGCAGGTAGCGACCGCCGAGCACTCCGGGGGCGCGCTGTGCACGGAATGCCACAAACCCCACAACCCGCACTTATGAGGAGCGAATCATGGAAATGACCCGGCGAGATCTATTCGCGGCCGGCGGCAAGTTGCTGCTCCTGGCCTCCGTGGGGGCCACGCTCGAGGAAATTACCGGCGCGGCGCCGGCGAGCGAAACTTACCGCGAGGCCGAGCACTGGTGGGGCATGCTGGTGGACATCGACAAGTGTATCGGCTGCGGCAATTGCGTGCGGGCGTGCTCCAACGAGAATCAGGTTCCCAAGGGGTACTTCCGCACCTGGGTGGAGCGCTATCAGGTGGGCGACGATCAGCAGCCGCACGTGGATTCGCCGGACGGCGACATCAACGGTTTCCCCGCGGACACGAGCGCGGAGCTGAAGAGCTTCTTCGTGCCGAAGCTTTGCAACCACTGCGCGGATTCGCCGTGCGTGCAGGTGTGTCCGGTGGGCGCGACGTTCGTGAGCCCGGACGGAGTGGTGCTGGTGGATAAGACCTACTGCCTGGGCTGCCGCTACTGCATCCAGGCCTGCCCCTACGGATGCCGCTATCTGCACCCGGAAACGCACACGGCCGACAAGTGCACGCTGTGCTACCACCGCATCACGCAGGGGCTGACCACGGCGTGCTGCGAGAACTGTCCCACCGGCGCACGGCAACTGGTGGACTTCAAGAACCCCAAGGACCCGATCCACGAGTTCTTGCGCCACAACAAGGTGCAGGTGCTCAAGCCATACATGGCGACCGGAGCGAAGGTCTACTACAAGGACCTAGACGGGTCCGTGCGATAGGAGCGAGCGATGATACCCGGCGTGGAAGGCTTCATGTATCCGAACGAGGTGGAGCTGCAATGGAGTCTGCTGATTGTGCTCTACCCGTACATCACCGGCCTGGTGGCGGGCGCGTTCATTCTAGCGTCGCTGGAGCGGGTGTTCAAGGTAGACGCCGTGCGGCCCACTTACCGTCTGGCGCTGCTGACGGCGCTGGCCTTTCTGCTGGTGGCGCCGCTGCCGCTGCAACTGCACCTGGGGCATCCGGAGCGGTCCATCGAAATGTATCTGACGCCGCATCGCTCTTCGGCGATGGCGATGTTTGGGTTCGTCTACCTGTGGTACCTGATGGCGGTTCTGCTGTTGGAGATCTGGCTGGAGTACCGGACTGACATTGTGCATCTGGCGCAGGCCTCCTCGGGATGGCGCGGTCTGGCGTACAAGGCGCTCACGCTGGGTTCGATGAACGTGAGCGAGGGGGCGCGGCGGATCGATGACAAGGTGGGATATGCGGTGACGGTGATCGGCATTCCGTCGGCGTTCCTGCTGCACGGGTATGTGGGCTTCATCTTCGGCTCGGTGAAGGCGAACCCCTGGTGGTCCACGCCGCTGATGCCGGTGGTGTTCTTGTTTTCCGCGATGGCGTCCGGCATCGCCGGGGTGCTCCTGCTCTACATGATTACGATGAAGATGAAGAAGCGGCCCATCGACATGGCGTGCGTGGACGCCATCGCGAAGTATCTCTTCTATACGTTTCTGATCGACTTCTCGCTGGAGATGCTGGATCTGGTGCACCGCACCTACGAGGCGGGCGAGAGCTTCCGCAGCCTGGACTTCATGGTGCACACGCGGCT
>DATKOS010000287.1:0-2456 GCA_035524535.1 Bryobacteraceae bacterium | reverse complement strand
CCATGACCAGGCATTGGCCGAGTGCATTCCTGCTCACAGGGCACATGGCAGCACCCAGGGTGGCTTTCATCTGCGGCGCGAAATTGAGCGAGCAGGAGCATTAAAATTGCGAGCGGCCCGCCAGTTTTGTGCGCGGGCCTGGCCAAGCGAGCGAGCGTAGTACTCGCGTTCGAGGGCGGCGACCTCCTGGGCGCGCGCCACGGCGCCGGTGTCCGGGACTCGGTTTCCGAGGGCCTGCCTTCCTCCCGCGCCCGCCAGGGAACCGGGCGCAGGCCGATACACGGCGCCTGCACCGGCTGCCTGTCCTCCGCGCGCGGATGCCACCTGATTTTGCTCCAGCCGTCCCTGAGTCGGGGCGAAGTAGCTCCAGCCCCCACGGGCCTCACGACGATACCACCCGTCCGGCTTCCGGCGGTAAACGTTGCCATCCGGCGATGCGTAAAGGTCGCGACCCCCGCCGGGAGCTTGCCGGACGGCGGTGAGCAACTGCGCGCCGTGGGGGATTTCTCCCGGCCGCACGGAAGATTGCGGCCGTGTATATGGATTCAGCGCGAGGGTGTTTGCCGGCGGGGCCATCGCGGCCGGACTGCTGGCGCCGCGGAATCTGCCGTACACGGCCGGATAACCCGAAGAATAGGCGCGCGCGGCGGAGGGCGCTCGGTCTGCGGACGGCGCTCTTCCGGCAGATCCAGCTCGATCGGCGGAAGGGGCGCCCGGGGCGGAGGGCGCGCTGGCCGCAGAAGGTGCGCCGGGCGCAGAGGGCGCCCTGGGCGCGGAGGGCGCGCTTGGTGCGGAAGGCGCGCGCGGCGCGCTTGGTGCGCGGTCATAGGGGGTAACGCCCATTCGGCCCGACCATCGGTCGTAAGCGTTTTCGATGACGGCGGCACGGAGACCGCCGGGCGCGTTCCACCAGGGACGCCACACCCACCACTGGTACCATGGGACATACGTGTAACTGTAGCCCCAAGTCCAACCCCAACCGTAATAGTCGTTGCCACACCAGGGTTGGTAGGTCCAACCCGTGCCGTAAACCACGGTGCCGTCTTCTTCGTAAGCGCCGAGATAGCCGGGCGTGTAACCTACTTCCACCTCATCTTCGTTGGCGTCATAGACCCGCGCAAACGTTGTGTAATAGACCGGCGAGCTGGGCGGGATAGTATAAATCTCCTCCGGGACTTCGGTCGCCACCTCCCACGGTCCGGTAGCGGAGGCGCCAACAAACCATACGCCGTCATCCAACGCGTAATAATGGTCGCCGGAGCGAATGACGGGCAGTTGTGCATTCACGGCATAACTCATCGCTGTGCCTTCAATTCGTTTGAACTGCGGCTCGCCATCGTAATCAAGTTCGAGTTTGGCGTCGCGCCGGCTGACAGTCGCGCTGGTCGGAACCGAGTTTGCCAGCAGGCCCAATTCGGCTGCCGACGTGCCTGGCACAGAAGCTAACACTGCCGCCTGGGGACTTTCCGGCGGGATTCGGGCGAAATCCGCCGGCAGCTCATGGGAAGCAACCGGGCTCCAGGGGCCATACAGAGACTTCGCTTTGAACCAGCGGCCGGACTCCAGAAGGTACGCCTCTCGTTCGGTATTGTAGAAAAAGAGCTGGCTGTCCGAATCGGCCGCATATTGCAGCGCCGTTCCACGGATCGGCCTGAAATCCGGCAGGCCGGATGTGAGCAGCAATTCCGCCGGGCTTGTGCTTACGATGATGCGGGGCGCCGGTTCCGCATCGGTAGCGGGGGGAAGATTCGCCGGTGCGGAGGCCAGGGCGGCGACCTGCGGCGGTGGGCTTTGAAGCAAGGACCACGGACCTTTGAGGGAGCCGGCCGTAAACCACTGGCCGGCGCCGCCAAGGTAGAAGGTCGCGTGCGCCTGGTCACAGACCAGCAACGCCGGCGTATTGATGATTCGCTCCAGGTCCGAACCGGGAATCGGATGCATCACGGGCTCGCCGTCTATGAGGATCAGCACCGCGCGGTTTGTGGCCCAGATGATGTCAGGCGGCTCGTGTTTGAATCCGCTCGGCCCCTGCCGCGCGGCGACCTTGGCGAAGCCGAGGGCCGTGACCAGGTAATCGAGCGAGACGGTACGAACGCCTGCCGGGATAAGTTCGCGCACAACCGCAAGGGCGTTGCTGCCGTTGTCGGTGGCCTCCGGGAAGCGTCCCTTCGTAATCTCGAATCGGTCGAGCGTCACGAGCCGGTTGGAATGGTCCACACTGCCGTGGGCTTCGAACCAAACCACTCCGAGCAACTCCGATTTCGCCTTGGCCAGCTTCACTTCGACGGCGGCGCGTGCGATAAACGAATTGCTCGTCCAATTTTCCACCTGCGGCAGGTGGAGGGTAATCGTGTTTCCATTCGTCGAGCGGACGCGCGGCCACGGGGCTTCTTCATCCACCGCAATCTGGGCGGTGGCAAAACCTGCCAGCGAGGCAAGGATGAGTGGGGTGAGAA
>DATKOS010000286.1:0-5975 GCA_035524535.1 Bryobacteraceae bacterium | reverse complement strand
TGAAGAAATCCTGGAAGACCTTGATGCTGGACGCGCCGCTGCCGAGCGCGCCGCGCGGCGTGGAGGCCAGCATGGCCATGCGCCAGGTGGTGATGGAATCGGCGATGGGAATGGTGATGCTGGCGAGACCCGCGCCGTCGGTGATGATTTCGGGATTGATGTAGAGCGCTTCCGGGAAATAGGAGCGCACGTGCGGCGCCGGCTCGGCGGCGGGCGGAGGCGCGGGACGGCCCATGCCGCCCACGGCGCCGGCGAGGAAGGCGTTCCCCATGGCGACGCCGGGGACGACCTGAAGGGTGGCGAATAAGTCGCGGCCCTTGAGGGAAAGGTTCCGCAAAGCGTTGGCGTCCAGCAGGCCGCCGTTCTCGGCGGAGGCCGTCTGCACCGGCGTGGCGGAGGCGGTGACGGAAATCTCTTCGGTCAACGCGCCGAGAGCCAAGACAATCGAGCAACTGGCGCGGTCGCCGGCCTCCAGGGTGAAACGGCTCACAGCGGTCCGGAAGCCCGGGGCCCTGACGGTGATGGCGTAATCGCCGGGGCGAAGGGAGTGGAAGACGAAAATCCCCTGGGGTCCCGATACCGTATCGCGGGTGGCGGCAGTCCTGAGATCCCTGGCCTCGACTTGCGCGCCGGGCACGGCGGCGCGGCTCGAATCGGCAATCGCGCCGGAGATCTCGGCGAGGCCATTGGCGGGGCCGCGGCCGTGTTCGATGACGGGCTCGAAGTTCGATGCCGGGAACGCAGGGGGCGCCGCAGCCAGAGTCCCCATCTGGATCCAACGCGCCTCCAGATCGTCGCTCGTACCGAAGCGCTTGTCGGGGCCGGCGCTACGGATGTTGCAGGAACCTTCGGGGCGCCAGGCGGCGCCCGCGGCGGCTTCCACGCGCAGCGGCGTCCCCCAGAAATCGCGCATCAGGGGCGATCCGGCGGCGGCCAAGCGGGCGGCGATGGCGTCAAAGTTCGCCTTTGCGCCGGCGTTGCTGTATTCCTGGCTGAGAACGGCCGCGAGCTCCCGAGACTGTTCCTGAAAGCGTTTCGTGTATCGCGCCGCATATTCCGCGTACTTCGCGCGCGGAGGCTGATCCCCGAGCGTGATTTCGAAGCGGTTGGCGTCCACGAGTTCGGTGGCCGCGAAGAGCGCGCGGGCGGCCTGCTGGCGCGGCTCCGCCGCGGCGGACGTGATCAGCGCGGGCATGCCGAGGGAGTGGATCTCGTAGCGCGGCTTCATGACCTCCTGTTCCAGGTAGAAGAACACCTTGGCGAAGCCCGGCTGCTTTTCGGCCAGCGCGAAGACGGCTTCATCCACCACTTGCAGGCCCAGCGCGGCCTGCACGCCCTGGCCCTTGGAATTGGTGACGCGGAAGCGAATGCGCGCCTCGCCGCCGGGCTTGTATTCGGCGGCGTCGGAGGTGGTTTCGATGTTCAACTCCTCGGCCGGCTGGACGAAGGCGAGGCGGTGGTCCGCCACCGGCTGCGCGCTTCCGCTGAAGAGGTAGGCGTTGAAGTCCACGGCGCCCGCCAGTTCGGCGCTGGCGGTGAGCGAAAGATCGGCTCGCCCGTTGACCAGATCGACGTCGCGGGTGAGCACGGTCTGGCCCTCGCGGACGACGTCGATGTAGGCCGTGCCGCGCTGCCTGGTGGAGAAGACGCTCAGGCCGATGCGGTCGCCCGCGCGGTAAATGGCGCGATCGGTGCGCAGCAGAATCTGGTCCGCGCCGCCGCGGGATGTGAGCGGCACGTCGCTCGATGCGCGGTTGCCCTCGGCGTCGCCGGCGTCGATGTGAAGGGTCTCGCTGGAATGCCCGGCGGGCAGAAGAACCGTCGCGACGCCGTTCTCGTCAGTGGTGGTCTTGCGATCCTGATCGCCCTCGATGCGCACGGCGAGATTGGCGCGGGCGGGCGATCCATCGGGATAGGAAGCCAGAAGGAAGACCTGGTTGTCGATTCCGGGGATGAGCTCGCCGCCTTCGGGCACGGCGGTGAGGAGCAGCGGCGATTGACTCACCGTAATCGGCTCGCCGCGAGTTTCCGAGTGGCCCGCGCCATCCTTCACGGTGGCTTCCACCAGCACGCGCGCGGCGCCTTGGGTGAGCGGGTGGCCGGCGAAGTAATCGGGCAGCTTGAAATCGAAATGGTAAACGCCATCGGCGTCGGTCTTCCCCTGCGCGGCGCCGGCCTGGAACATGGCGACGTCCAAGGCGGAAGCTTTGACGGAAACGTCCGCGCGATCGACGGCCTTGCCGAAGAAGTAGTTGGCGCGCACGGTTCCGGTGACGCGATCGCCCGGGCGGTAGCCGCGCCGGGCTTTCTCCGCGCCGCCGAACTCCACGTCCACTTTGAACTTCGGCAGAACGTAGCGCTCCACGTTCACGGCGAGTTCGCCGGCGTTGGTGTTCCCGGATGGCGCGGCGAGGACCGCGCGAATGTGGTAGGTTCCGAGGTTCACTTCGTCGGCGAGGGTGAACTCCGTGGAGGCGATGCCGAACTTGTCGGTCTGGGTGGCGTTTCGGAAGACCTTGTTGCCGCGGGCGTCCTCCACTTCAAAGGTCAGGTTACGGGCGGACGCGGCCTCGTGATTGCCGCGGTCCAGCGCCAGCGCGCGGATATGGATGGTCTGGCCAGGCTGGTAGATGGGCTTCTCGGTAGTGAGGAGGATGGCGGCCTTGTCCTCAATGCGAATCGATTGGGTGAACTCGGCCGAACCGGCGGGCGTGTCCACTGCGTAGTGGAGAGAGGCCGCGCCGGACACTTCCGGGGGAAGACGGAATTGGGCGGCGGCCGAGCCGCTGCGGTCCAGGCGGCCCTGGAAGAGGAGGCGCGGGCCTTCGCCGGAGCGCAGCAATTCGATGCGCAGATCTCCGGGCCCTTCCACGGGGATGTTCTTCGTGTCCGTAACAATGACGCGCACGGAGGCCTGGGCGCCGCTGATATACGACTGCTGGCCGAGGATGCGCACGATGGGCATCTTGAGCACTTCGGAGAGCGATTGGGTGTCCATAAGGGCCGTGTCCGGGCTGGCGCCGTAGGCGAAGGAGTAGCGCAAGCGCTGCCAGACAAGGTCTTCCAAGGCGGGCGGTTTGTCGAAGGGGATTTCCTCGCGCCACCGGCCCTTACCGGCGCCAACGTCGACGTCGCGTTCAGCGTGGCCCAGGACGTTGTCGTCCGGGTCGAGGACTTCCACTGTCAGCCGTCCCGCGCCGGCGCGCGGGAGCTCATAAGGGATGGTTACGCGCAGGACGCCGCGCGCGTACCAGGCGGATACGGTTTCGCCGTCCGCGGCGCGGACGCTTCGGAAGGCGACGCCGGCGGCGGCGATCAAGAAGAGGACGGCGGTCAAACAGAACCAGAATCTGGCGGTTGTTGCGGCGGTGGGACGGTTCGTCATGGCAAGCCTCCGTGGCGGGGATCGGTTGGGGCTCCGGACTTCGATCGATTCGCGCCGGAGCCGCCCTGCCAACTGGGATATGCCGCTGGGGCGGGAGTCCTTTCAGGAGAATTGCATCTGCACCCGCGGCCTAGTGGGAGACGCGCGAAACCCCGCGGTGGGCGTTATCATGGCGATCTGCGATGCGGATTTGCAAGGCCGTGATGCCGCTGGCGGTGTGGGCGCGAGCGGCGGGATGAATGGAGGCAACCCAGTGAACCGGAGAAGATTTTGCGCACTTTTGCCCGCCGCGGGCGCTCTGCGGACGGCTACGGCGGCTGCCGGAGCGGAGGCCGCGCCGCGCGAGCGGCTGCTCTTCGATCACGAGTGGAAGTTCACGTTGGGCGATCCCTCCGGGGCCGAAGCGCCGGGGTTCAACGCCGCGGGCTGGCGCGGCGTGGATCTTCCGCACGATTGGAGCATCGAGGGCAAGATGGACCCGAAGGCGCCGGCGGGCGGCAGCGGCGGCTATTTTCCGGGCGGCCTCGGTTGGTACCGGCGCACGTTCACCGTTCCGGCAGCGTGGAACGGGCGGCGGGTCAGCGTGGAGTTCGAGGGGGTGTACATGAACGCCACCGTGTACATCAACGGCCACGAACTGGGCATGCATCCTTACGGCTATACGACTTTCTTCCACGATGTGACGCAGTATCTGAAGCCGGGGCCGAACAACGTGCTGGCGGTGCGCGTGGATAATTCCAAGCAGCGCAATTCGCGCTGGTATTCGGGCTCCGGCATCTATAGGCACGTATGGCTGCACGTGACGGGCGGGGTGCACGTGGCGCCGTGGGGCGTGGCGATTGCGACGCCAGAGGCGAGCGCGGAGCGGGCGAAGGTCGCGATTCAGACGCGCGTGCAGAACGAATCCGGCAAGAGCGCGAAGTTTGTTCTGCGCACGACGCTATATGGCGCTTCGGGCGCGGCGGCGGGGCAGGCGGAGGCGAGCGCCGCACTTGAGGCCGGGGAATCCATTACGGCCTTGCAGGAGATTGCGGTGGAGAAGCCCGCGCTGTGGTCGGCGGAAACGCCGCACTTATACCGCGCGATAACGCGGGTGACAGTGGACGACAAGACGGTGGACGAGGTATCAACCCCGTTCGGCATCCGGACCATTGCGTGGTCGGCCGAGAAGGGATTCGTGCTCAACGGGCAGTCCATCAAGCTGAACGGCGGCTGCGCGCACCATGACAACGGGCCTCTGGGAGCGGCTGCATTCGACCGCGCGGAGGAGCGGCGCGTGCGGATCATGAAGGAATCCGGGTTCAACGCGATTCGCTGCTCGCACAATCCGCCCTCGCCGGCGTTTCTGGACGCATGCGACCGGCTGGGCATGCTGGTGATGGACGAGGCCTTCGATTGCTGGTCCCGGGGGAAGAACCCGTTCGATTACAGCGTGGCGTTCCAGGAGTGGTGGCAGCGCGACATCCAGGCGATGGCGCTGCGGGACCGCAACCATCCGTCGGTGGTGATGTGGAGCATCGGGAATGAGATTCCGGAGCGCGGAGAGCCGCTTGGCGCGGAGGAAGCGAAGAAGATCGCGGACTATCTGCGATCGATAGACCCGACGCGTCCGGTGACCTCAGCCGTGAACGCCGTCGGCAATTGGCCGAATACGGACAAGTACTACGCGGCGCTGGATATCGGCGGGTACAACTATAATCTGACCAATCATACGGCGGATGAGAAGCGGGCGCCGGGGCGGGTGATGGTGTGCACGGAGTCGTTTCCGCGCTCGACGTTCGACGATTGGGCCATGGTGGCGGACTTTCCGTACATTGTGGGGAACTTCGTGTGGACGGCGATCGATTACCTGGGGGAATCAGGCATCGGGCGCTGGTCGTTCCGCGATATGAATGACAGGAGCCGCGAGCCTTACGGCGGGGCGTATCCGTGGCACGGTTCGGACTGCGGCGACATTGACATGGTGGGCACGCGCAAGGCCGTGGCGCACTACCGCAACATTGTTTGGGACCGCGGGGAGAAGATCTACCTGGGTGCGAATCCGCCCGTGCCGGAGGGGAAGACGCTTTCCGTGACGCAATGGGGCGTGGCGCCGGTATTCCCCACTTGGACTTGGCCGGGGATGGAAGGCAAGGAACTGGGAGTGGAAGTTTACTCGCGCGGCGATTCGGTGCGGCTGTACCTGGATGAGAAGTTGATTGGAGAAAAGCCCACCACGCGCGCGGAGCGATTTACAGCCAAGTTCAGCGTGTCGTATGCCGCGGGCGCGCTGAAGGCGGTGGCGCTCCAGGGCGGGAAGCAGATTGCCGAGACCACTCTGCGCACGGTGGGCGAGCCGGCGGCGTTGCGCCTGACGGCGGAGCGGACCGCGTTGCGCGCCGACGGGCAGGATTTGGCGTACGTCACGGTGGAAGCGGTGGATGCGAAGGGCCAGCCGGTATTCCACGCGGATCACCAGGTGACGTTCCACCTGAAGGGCGCGGGGACGATGGCCGCGGTGGGGAGCGGCGATATGAACAACGAGGAGCCGTACCAGGGCAATCAGCGAAAGCTGTTTCACGGGACGGCGCTGGTGGTGGTGCGCGGCGCG
>DATKOS010000285.1:0-8204 GCA_035524535.1 Bryobacteraceae bacterium | reverse complement strand
CCGCCGCCGCCCAAGAAGCCGGTGAAGAAGGCCGCGGCGCCCAAGAAGGCGCCCGCCAAGAAGGCTGCCGTCAAGCAGGCGCCGGCGAAAAAGGCCCCCGCGAAAAAGGTTGCGGCCAAGAAGGCGCCCGTCAAGAAGGCTGCCAAGAAAGCCGTAGTCAAGAAGGCGGCGAAGAAAGCTCCTGTGAAGAAGGCGGCGAAGAAGGCTCCCGTCAAGAAAGCCCCCGTGCAGAAGGCCGTGAAGAAGGCGCCGCCCAAGAAGGCTGCCAAGAAAGCTCCGGCTAAGAAGGCAGTAAAGAAGGCCCCGCCGAAGAAGGCCGCCAAGAAGAAGCGCTAGAGAGAGGGCCGGATCGGTGGGGCGGCGGATCGCGCCTGGCGCCTAATCTGGCGCCAGGGCTGGCCGCTGTAAGGCATCAGGCGGGTTCCACAGCCCTCCCTCCGGCTCTTTCCGCGCCTCCGCCCCGCTGGTCCGTCCTAGTTCTCCTCTTTCACCACGTTGCGGCAGCGTTTGAAGAGCTCGATGAGCGCATCGGCCTGTTCTTCCGCTGAGCGGCCCCCGGGCTTGCTCGAAAACCCGGCCCCGCCTTGGGCGGCTTTTCCGTAGCCAGTGCTCACCGCGATAAACTTCATCAGCTCCAACGCCACTTCGTCCTTGCCGCGCGCCGAGCGTTCCTGTTCGTTCTCTGCCTTCGGTTCTTCCGCCATGGGCGATCGTTTCCTCCGTGTGATAAAACTCTAGATTACCCGCAAAATCGGTTCCCATGCCGCTTACCGCCATCCGGCACGTGAGAAAAATGCGAGGAGGCGCACAGGCCCATCTCCTGGAGGCGGACGACGGCCATTGGTACGTCGTCAAGTTCCGAAACAACCCGCAGCACCGCCGGATTCTCATAAACGAGTTGGTGTCCTCCTCGCTCTTGGAGTACCTGCAGGTCTCCGCGCCGCCCTCGGCGCTCATTCACGTGAGCGAGGCATTCCTGGACGCGAACCCGGAGATTCATCTCACCCTGGGGGCGAAACGCATTCCCGTGGACGCCGGATGGCACTTCGGTTCTCGCTTCCCTGGAGACCCGGCCCTCACCGCCGTGTACGATTTCCTTCCCGACGCGCTGCTGAAGGACGTGGTGAACCTCATTGACTTCCGCGGCATCCTGGTCTTCGATAAGTGGACCGGCAATGCGGATGGCCGCCAGTGCGTGTTCTACCGCGCCATGGTCCGGCCGGAGCGGGGCGCGGGGCGGCCGGGGTTCGTGGCGCGCATGATCGACCACGGGTTCGCCTTTAATGGGCCGCATTGGGACTTCCCGGACGCGCCCCTGCAAGGGCTCTATCCGCGCAAGATGGTCTATGACGGCGTGCGCTCGCTGGACGATTTCCAGCCCTGGCTGGATATGGCCATGCATTTCCCGGAAGAGGCCATGGATCAGGCCTGGAAGCGCGTGCCCCCGGCCTGGATTGAAGGTGAGGAGGATCTATTCCAGCGCCTCCTGGAGCAGCTCTTCGAGCGCCGCGGCCGCCTACCGGAATTGATCGCGGCCTGCCGGCGGAGCCGGACGAATCCGTTCCCGAACTGGCCTTGAGGCTGCGCGGTCCGCGGTACTTTGAAGCCCAGGCTGCCCGCCGAAGCCTACCGGCCCAGCACGCCCGTCAGCGGGCTGCTGGCCGTGGCGTAGAGCTTCCGGGGCATGCGGCCCGCTTCGTAAGCCAGACGGCCGGCCTCCACGGCCAGGCGCATGGCCTTGGCCATCTTTTCCGGCTCGTCGGCGGCGGCGATCGCGGTGTTCATCAGGATGGCGTCCGCGCCCAGTTCCATGGCCACGGCGGCGTCTGAAGCGGTACCCACACCGGCGTCCACAATGACGGGCACTTCCGTGATCATCTCGCGGAAAATGCGCAAATTGGCCGGGTTCTGCACCCCCATGCCGGAACCGATCGGTGCGGCGAGGGGCATAACGGCAGCCGCGCCCGCGTCCATGAGCTTCCGGGCGTTGACGATGTCGTCGTTGGTGTAGGGCAGCACCACAAAGCCTTCTTTCACCAGCACGCGCGTCGCTTCCAGCAACCCGGCGTTATCCGGGAATAGCGTCTTCTCGTCGCCTATCACTTCCAGCTTGATCCAGTTGGAGAGGCCCGCCTCCCGCGCCAGCATGGCGGTGCGTATGGCGTCGTCCGCGTTGTAGCAGGCCGCGGTATTGGGGAGGATGAAGATCTTCGAGCGGTCAATGTAATCCAGCAGGGATTCCTTGGAGCGGTCGCTGAGGTTCACGCGCCGGACGGCTACGGTCACCATATCCGCGCCGGCGGCAACGTGGCAGTGCTGCATCTCCTGGAAGGTGCGGTACTTTCCAGTGCCAACAATGAGGCGGGAGGTGAACTCGCGGCCGGCGATCTTGAGCGTAGGGGACATGCCCTTATTGTAGGGCGTTTCAGCCCGGTCCGCCGTTCGGAAGGCGCTTGATGGCGTGTGGATCGTCCCCTCGTGGCGGATGTGGGCGGCCGTCACGAAACCATTGCCTTACACCGGCATACAGTGCTATAGTTAGGTTGTACGTGGATTGATTTAAGGCCACTGGCCTGACTAATTGCAACCACGCTAAAAAGTGCTAAAGGTGAGTCGGTCTGTTCCAGAATTTCTTGACCCTGGCGCCTTTGGGCTCCAGGGTTTTTTATTTTGGGCGGTCCGGTCGCCGGATGCTGGAGGGTACGATGAGCGTCTGGCCCGTTGCAGAGCCGAGTGCGGCGCTTTCCGGTAGCGAAGGCGCCCTGGTTTCGGTTTCGATCGGCGTGAGAGCGCGGGACTTGGAGTCCCTTCTGGAAGCCCTGGCGCGGCTTCCGTTTCCCATCAACCCGGAGATTTGCCACGGCGCCGAGGTGGCGCCTCGTGGCGGCGTCTTTGGGGAGAGCGAACCGTCCACCCTGGTGGAGTTCCCCGCTTATGCGGGCCGCATCGCGGAGGTCCGGGCCGAGTTGGAAAGGTCGGGATTCCACCGCTCCGCTCTGCGGATCGCCAGCATGCTTGACGAGATCCAGGGCGAATGCCGGCGCCGGGGGGCCGATAGCCACCTGGCGCGCGGCGCAACGAATCGCGCCGCCGCCGCCACATAATCGCTCGTCGGCGCTGAAATTGCCGCTCTGACGCGTTGCCTCCGACGGCCGCGCGGAACCGCAACCCGACGCCGAAGCCTGCGGGCTGAATTCCGCCCGCGCTGTCTACGTTGACGCCACGGCTTTCCGCCGCCGCCACATCACCGCGACTGCGCCAAGCAGCACCCCGGCAAGAAAACCGGTGATAGCCAGCGGCCGCGTTGCCGCCTGCGGGACGTGCCGTCCCCAGGCCAACGCGAAGCCATAGACGCCCAGCAGCGCGCCTGCCACTCCGCACAGTAGAACCACCGGCCACCCGCTCCGCGCGCAGTACAGCAGCCCCAATAGCAACCCCGCTGCTAGCCCCACCGCAACCATGAGCGGCCGGTTGGGCAGGACGGGCCGGCCGGGCGCCACGGGTCCGTCAATTACTTCTGCCTGCGAGAATGCCGTCAGGTCCTCCACCACCCGGCGCGCTTGCCGGGCGTCCGGATAGCGAAAGGAAATCAGCAGGAAAGGCAAGCGGCCCTCGCCCGAGAGCGCCGGCGTGATTAGAATATTCCGCTGCATCCGCGCGATCGCCCTGGTCTCCGTCTCGCCCGGGTAAAGCTTCTCAGCCGCGATGATGCCCGCGAGCGTCTTTCTGCTCAGAGCAGTTGTGCGCAGTTCGCCCAACTCGGAGCGCAAGTCGGAGCTGTTGACGACCCGCAGCACGGCGCCCGATTCGTAGACCGGCTGCACTAGGACCGCCGCCACCGCCATGGTAATAGCCCCCGCCAATCCCAGCGTGGAAATCAGCCTCCAGGAGCTCCAAGTGAGAATCCGCATATGCAGCGCCCCTTTCGCAACGTTCCAGACGTCGCCCCGAGCCGGTTTCATGTCTTCGAGAAGGGCCCGAAACTCATCCCCGTAGCGCGCGCGCCAGGCGGCGGGGTAAAGGCGGATGGCCAGCCGCATCAGTGGTCTCATGCCTGTCCGAGCCTTTCTCGAGCGGCGCGGGACACCCGCTCGATGCCGGCGACCTGCTCCTCCAGGCATTTCCGGCCCGCGGCAGTCAGCTTGTACGGCTGGCGGCGGTCGCCCGAACCAACCGGACGAATCCAGCCGCGCTGTTCCAGCCGTGTGATGGCGCCGTATAGCGTGCCGGGGCCCAACCGGACGCCGGCGAAGCGCACGACGTCCTCCATAATGGCGTAGCCGTGTTTATCGCCCTCGGCGAGGCTGGCGAGCACGAGAATGGTTGGATCATTCATACGATATTACGTGTCACGTAGTATCGTATGACGTAATAGTGAAGTTGTCAAGACTTTCGGCGCGACGGCATTGAACCAGGGCCTCGCCGGAGGGTCCCCGCGCCGATCTTTGCGGCCGATCCTGAATTAGTTCTGGTGTCATACTATATGCGTATGCGTCCCGTATTGACGTGTTTCCTGTTCGCCGCGAACATTTGGGCCCTCGGCGGTCCCCGCTATGTAGCGACGTCTCCACGCCCCGGCGCCTTCGCGTTGGTGGCGAACGGCTCGGCCGCAAATGTCCGGGTTGACCCCGCCGATTGGCCCGGCGTAGTGCGCGCCGCCGAAGGCCACGTGGCGCGAAACGAAGTGAATCGCGCCGCGGGTCTTCGCTAGCCCAACCTCGTCCGCGCCTAACCGCCGCGCACATCCTCGTTCGCTAAAACCGCGCTCAGGGTTCGCGCCCGGCCCGCGCCGTCACAAGGCAGCCGGCGCATTGCGGACTCGTCTCGACCGGTCCGGCGCCGCTCGGCCGCGCCGGCGCGCCCTGGCGCCTTCTTGGCTCCCTTTGACAGCGAATTCTCATTTATGTTATACCGGGCTCCGTATCCGATTCTCCGAGGATGCCGGACGTTCTGAATACGGCGGCGCCAGCGCGTTGTTGCGAGCCGCTAACCTACATGGAGGTTTTATGAAGATCCCGTTTCTTGTGGCCGTGCTAGGCTGCGCGGCGTGCTGGGGACAGGCCCCGACCGATTGCAAGCCCAACCCGTTGAATATTCCGGAGGCCAAGTACCCCTGCATTTTTCCCGACGGCCGCGCGATGTTTCGCGTGAACGCGCCCAACGCGCAGTCCGTGCGGGTTTCTCTTGGCGGACTAAATCTAACAAAGGGCCCGGACGATATTTGGAGCGGCACCACGGCGCAGCCGCTGGTGGAGGGCTTCCATTACTACAACCTCGTGATCGATGGCGCCAATGTGGCCGACCCCTCGACGCACACCTACTTCGGCTCCGGCTGGCAGAACAGCGGTATTGAAATCCCCGCGCCGGACCAGGACTTTTATCAGCCGAAACAGGTTCCCCGCGGCCGCGTGAGTGAGCAATGGTATTTTTCCACCGTCACCGGGAAGTGGCGCCGTTGCTTTGTTTATACGCCGCCGAGCTATGACGGCGCGAAGACCAAGTTCCCCGTGTTGTACTTGCTCCACGGCTGGGGCGAGGACGAGACCGGCTGGTACACCCAGGGCCATGTCGATTACATCATGGACAACCTCATCGCCGAAAAGAAGGCCAAGCCCATGGTCATCGTGATGGACAACCTGAACGCGGTAAAACCCGGCGAGAGCGCCGCCACTTTTGCGGCGCGCGGCCTGGTGCCAGATCCAAGTGACCATCCGGCGGCGCCGGCCGGGCGCGGAGGCTTCGGCGGAGGCGCGCGTGGTGCGGCTGGCGCTGGCGCGCCGGGAGCGCCCCCAGCGGGAGTGGCGGCTGGCGCGCGTGGCGCGGCCGGAGCCGGCGCGGCGGGCCGCGGCGCGGCCGGCGGACGGGGCATGATGGGCAACTCGGCTTTCACGGACATGATGCTCACGGATCTCATTCCGATGATCGAGAAGACCTATCGCGTGCTTCCCGGCCGCGACAATCGAGCCATGGCCGGGCTCTCCATGGGCGGGATGCAGACGCATAACACCACCATGGCCAACCTCGATAAGTTCGCCTACATCGGCCTCCTGAGCGGCGGCAACATTCCCATGACGGAAGTGAAGGACCCCGCCGCCTTCAAGAAGGAAATGAAGCTCGTCTTTGTAAGCAACGGCGGCGCCGAGCCCATGGGTGCCGGAAACAAGACGGCCGTGGACGATATGAAGAAAGCCGGCATCAATGCCGTCTTTTACGAGTCCCCGAAGACCGCGCACGAGTGGCTTACCTGGCGGCGCAGCCTGCACGAGTTCGCGCAACTGCTGTTCAAGTAGATCTTGTCCCATTTGCGGCGGGCGCGGTTACTCCAGCGGAGCCTCTCGGTTCCGCTGGAGCCCGCGTTCGCATGCCCTGCCGGCCGCAAGCCCACGCCAAGCGCGGGCGCCCTGTCTCCAGTTCGCCCAACCCCCGCCTCGAACCCGCTCCGTTCCAGCCCTCCGCCGTCGCAACATGCCGGGCCGGTTTGCGATATGATCTTCTGAAGCTCGGCCCCGGAGGGTGACCGGGCGTAAAATGCAGAGCAGTGCTTCCCTTTGGAGGGTGAAATGATGTCCATGCCGACCCGCGTGCGCCTGTCCGGGCTCACGGCCGCCGCGGCCGTTGCCGCTTCGATGCTCGCTGTATCTTCCTTGCCGGCCCAGAGCCCCCGAACCGATTGGCCCGATTATCTTGGCGCGCCGGACTCCTCGCACTTCACGCCCTTGAAGCAGATCGACGCGAGCAATGCCGCCAAGCTCCAGGTCGCTTGGTCTTATGAGGCGCAGGACAACGCCGCGCACGCCTTCGCGCCTCTCGTGGTGGACAACGTGGCTTACGTCGTCGACAAGGGCGGCATCGTGGCCCTGGACGCGGCCAGCGGCAAGGAGATCTGGACCCACGCTTTCGGCTCGTCCGGCGGGCAGGGCGCCGGGCGCGGCGGGGCGGGGCGCGGTGGCATCGGGCTCTATCGCGGCCTCAACTACTGGGAGAGCAAGGACCGCTCGGATCGCCGCATCATCCTCCCGGTCGGGAACCAGTTGCAGGAACTCGACGCGCGCACCGGAAAGCTCATCGAGTCCTTCGGCGATCACGGCTATGTGGACATGCGCGAGGGAGTAGGGCGAGATCCGCAGAGCGTGCGTGAGATCCAGCCGCGCACGCCGGGACGCGTCTTCGAGAACCTGATCATCATGGGCTCGTTCCCCGGCGAAGGATACATGTCCGCGCCGGGCTTCGAGCGCGCCTACGACGTCTTAACTGGCAAGCTGGTTTGGACATTCCATACGGTACCGCAGCCCGGCGAACCGCACTATGATACCTGGCCCAAGGACGCCTATAAGTACATCGGCGGCGTGAATACATGGGGTGAAATCTCCATCGACGAAAAGCGCGGCATCGCATACTTCCCCCTCGGTTCCCCCACATACGATTTCTACGGCGCGGACCGCCATGGCGATGGCCTCTACGGCAACTGCCTGCTGGCGCTCGATGCCCGGACCGGCAAGTACCTCTGGCACTTCCAACTGGTGCACCACGATCTTTGGGACTACGATGCCGCGGCGGCCCCGCAGCTCATCACCGTGCAACACGACGGCAAGATGGTTGACGCCGTCGCGCAGGCCACCAAGCAGGGCTTCCTGTTTGTTTTCGATCGGGTGACCGGCAAGCCGCTATGGCCCGTCGAAGAGCGCAAGGTCCCGGGTTCCAACGTGCCCGGAGAAGCGCCATCCCCCACTCAGCCATTTCCCACCGTTCTTCCGCCGTACGGCCGCCAGAGCTTCACCGTGGCCGATCTCGACCCGTACTACCTGACCGATGAGGAGCGCGCGCAATTCAAGGAGCGATTGCTGGCGGACCGCAACGAAGGTCTGTTTACGCCGGCCGGCTTTACCGAAACTGTGGAGATGCCCGGGAACAATGGCGGATCGATTTTCTACACCACGGCCGCCGACCCGGCGCACGGCATGGTCTACGTGCTTGCCAAGAATGTGCCCTCGTTGATTAAGCTGGTCGACAATCCGCGCGTCAATTCGCCGCCGCCGGTGGGCAGCGGCCGCGGCGGGGCCAACGCGGATGGCGGCCGCGCCGGAGGGAATGGCCGTGGCGCCCGAGGCGGCGCGAATTTCCAAGGCGGCGGCCGCGGCGCCCCGACGCCCGCGCAGCAGGGGCGGGCCATCTATGAGCAGAATTGCCAGCTCTGCCATGGGAAC
>DATKOS010000284.1:0-13272 GCA_035524535.1 Bryobacteraceae bacterium | reverse complement strand
ACCAAGCCGCGAGTCTCGATCAAGCCCAGGGCGCTGTCGCGGTCCAGGGCCTCGGTATTGCGGGCGGCCGGGGGCTGATAGAAGGGCCCCAGGTCGTCGTGAGGCCGCGGGATGACCACGACGCTCGACAACTCGCCGACCCGCCGGGCCGCGGCCGCGCCGGCGTCCGTGGCGGCTTTTACCGCGGCCACGTCGCCCTCCACAAATGCCGTCACCAGTCCGCTGCCGACTTTCTCCCATCCGGCGAACGTGACGTTGGCGGCTTTCAACATGGCGTCGGACGCTTCGAACAGCGCGACGAGGCCTTTGGTCTCAATCATTCCTAACGCTGGTTTCACTCCAGGTATCCTCCTATTTGGCAAGCTCAATCTCCTTGGCGAGGTGCAGCCCGCAGGCATTAGCCTCGTCAGTATCCATGTGCACGTTGAGCAGCGTCTTGGGGTCTACGCGGACGCGCACGCGCTCAAACGTTACGGCGGCCAGGCCGCCCACGCGCAATTTCATTTCGTCGCCGTGCTTCACGCCGTAAAAGGCCGCTTCGCGCGGGTTCATGTGGACGTGCATGGCGGCGCGGATCACGCCCTCTTTCAACTCCACCATGCCCTTCGGGCCCATCAGGAAAGCCCCCGGCGTGCCGTCAATATCGCCGGATAGGCGGATGGGCACGTCTTCCAGGCCCAGGCTGATGGCGTCGGTATAAGCCAGCTCCACCTGCGAACGCTTGCGGATGGGGCCGAGAATCCGCAGGTTCGAAATCAGGCGGCTGCGGGGGCCGATCAGAGTTACGGTTTCCCTGGCCGCGAAGTGACCCGGCTGGTAAAGCGGTCTGTGGATGCTGAGTTCGTAGCCCGGCCCGAACAACTGGTCCAGGTGCTCCCGGCTCACGTGCATGTGGCGCGCCGAGGCGTCCACCACCAAAGTCGGCGCGGAAGGCGCGCCGGCGAAGCGCTCGGTGACGATGCGGCGGACAATCTCTTCAACAGCCGAGCGGGCGATGGCGGGCATCAGCGGCGCGCTCCGGCGATCGAAGGGGCTGCTTCAGTATGATCGACTTTGGAAGATGTTGACAGAAGTTCGGCAGCCTCGCGGGCTACAATGCGCTCTTCGTCGGCGGGAACCACATAAATGGCCGCCGGCGATGCGGCGGAGGAGAGGCAAGCTTCGCCATGCGCGGCGAGGTTCGCGGCGGAATCCAGCACGATGCCAAATGCCGCCAGACCGCGGCAGACGGCGGCGCGGATGGCGGGATCGTTTTCGCCGATGCCGCCGGAGAACGTCAGTACATCCAGACCGCCCAGTTCGACGAGGAACGCTCCCAGGTAGCGGCGCACGGCGCGCACGAAGACATCGATGGCGAGGCGCGCGCGCGGGTCGCCCGAATTCGCCGCGGCGTGAAGATCGCGCATATCTCCGGAGCCGCCCGAAAGCCCGGCAAGGCCGGAGCGCGTGGCGAGAATCCGCGCCATTTCCTCCACCCCCAGCGAGAGCCGCTTCATCACGTAGAGCGCCGCGAAAGCGTCCACATCGCCGGCGCGGTTGTTGTGCGGAATGCCGGATTGGACGGAGACGCCGAAGCTCGTATCCACGGCCGCGCCGCCGCGGATGGCCGCCAGGCTGGAGCTGCCGCCAAGGTGGCACGAAATGTGGCGTACATCGCGGCGGCCGAGCAGCTCCGAAACGCGTTCCGAGGCGGCCCGGTGGCTGGCGCCGTGAAACCCGTAGCGCCGCACGCCCAGATCGCGCATCCACTCGTAGGGAACCGGATAGGCCACGGCGCTCTCTTCCAGCGAATCGTAGAAGGCGGTCTCGAAAAGCGCCACCAGCGGGACGGACGGCAGGCGCTGCTGGAAAGCCCGCATGGCCGCCAGGTACGGCGGGTTATGCGCCGGCGCCAGAAAAACGAACTCTTCCATGGCGCGCAGGACTTCTTCATTCACCAGGCGCGCGCCGCTCAACGGGCCGGCATGCACGGCTTTGAAAGCCACGGCGTCCAGAGACGCGAGCGCGCCAAGCTGCGCCAGACAGGTCTCGATGGCGGAGCCGTAATCGGGGCAGCCGCCCGGCTGGCCGATGCGCTCCACCTGCCCCCGCGCCACGGGCGTATCGCCGGGCCAATCGTACAAGCGATACTTGAACGACGTGCTGCCGATGTTGGCGACTAGGATGCGCATTCGGGAATGGGAGCTAAAGAGCAATTGTATACCAAGCGATCAATCAAAATCAATCATAATCGTTCAAAATCGATCATTAGGACGCCTGCGCCTCCTCCGGCGGCGGACGGAGCCATCCAGCGCGGGCGGGACCGTAAGATGCTCACAAAACCATAAGATACGGATCCCTCATCCTGCAGCCACTGGCGCAATCGGCGTACACTGGTCTGGCCCTCGGGAGGGGCATTCGTGAAGAATCTCGGAACGGGGATTTTCTGCATGGCGCTGGCCATGGCGGGCGGGCTTTCCGCGCAGCCGGCGGCGACATCGGATGGGGGAACGATGTTCCCGGAGCACTGGGTTCGGGGCTACATCGACTTTCAAGTGTCGCCGCCGGGGAACGAGCCAGACCTGGGACGCTGCGCGGCTTTCACCACGGTGTATGGCGCCAAGGCTCCCTGCGCGGCGTTCGCGCGCTACATGATGGGAGGCTATGTGGAGGCGCAGCCGTTCGGGAAGACGGTCTTGCGGCACGTCTTTCTTTTCGCCCAGCCGTTGATGTCGATGGGCAACAACGTGCCGCAGGTGAGTTACACGGCGTCGGCGGACCCGATTGCGATGGACAGCACTCTGGGCATCGGCTTCGAACTCTCCAAGCATTTCGAGCTGCGGGCGGCGCGCCACCAAGTCTACTGGCTGGGGCGCTACAACCACTACCTGGGGTTCGCGGATGTGGGGCCGGGCGGGCTTTATGGAGTGAATGCCACCCTCGGCGCCAGATACTATTTCGGGGGCTGGGGCCGGGAGCGCGAGTAAAGCGATTGGCCGGCGGCGGCGCTTGGGCAAGGGCCGGCGGCTGGGCGGCGTGGTTCTGGGCGGGGCCGATGACTGCCGGACTTGCCTCGCATCGCGGAGGAAGCCTCCGCCCGCGGCTGGTACAGTAACTCTCAGATGCTCCTTTCTCTCGGAATCATGGCGGCTTTCGCGGCTCAGGCGGCGGGGCCGGCTTCGCTGCACGGCGCGTACAGCGCACAGCGGGCCTACGCATATACAGCCCAGGTGGCGGGGTTCGGAGAGCGCTGGCCGGGGTCGCCGGGGCATCAGCAGACCGAAGACCTGATTCATCAGGTCTTGCGGAAGGATGGCGCGCGCATCGAGGCCGACAACTTCACCGCCGGCACGCCGCGCGGGCCCATCGCCGTGCATACCATCATTGGCAAGTTCCATGCGACGGCCGATCCCCGGCAGCCCATCTTCATTCTGGCCGGCCATTACGACACGCTATTCAAGACAGGCTTCCTCGGGGCCAACGACGGCGCTTCGAGCACGGCCATTCTGCTGGCCTTCGCGGATGCGCTGGCGCATCACCCGTCCAAAATGCAGATCTGGCTGGTGTGGACGGACCTGGAAGAAGCCATCAACAACTTCGACGATAACGACGGGCTTTATGGCAGCCGCCATCTGGCGGAGAAACTGGCGGCGGATGGCACGGCGGCCCGCGTGCGCGGCTTTTTCCTGCTGGACATGATCGGCGACAAGGATCTCGGCGTAGCCCGCGAAACGGGCTCCAACCGGGCGCTGCAGGATGTGATCGCGCGCGCGGCCGCGCAATTGGGATACAGCCGCTACTTCTTCCAATACGGGATGGGCATCATCGACGATCACGTGCCTTTCATCCGCGCCGGCATCCCCTCGGTGGACGTGGTGGACGCCAATTACGGGCGCATGGGGCCGCAGTTCGATTCCATGGGAGAATTTCATCACACCAACGCGGATACGATGGACAAGGTATCGCAAAAGAGTCTCGAGATTGTCGGACGGACAATCCTGCGGACCGTAGAACTGCTGGACAAGTAGGCTGTGGTTTCACGCGCGCCGAGTTACATTCTGTCGCTGCCGGAGCGGGTGCTGCGCTCGCTGGGGGCGCTCTCCGGAGGTTTGCTCCGCGAGATTGGCGAAGTGGCCTTGCCGGCCAGCGTGCGCCGGACGGCTCTCTACCGCACCATGGTGGGCGTGGCGCTGCGCTTCCTGATTGAGGAAGTGGGGCAGGTGGAAGGCGTCTACCCGGCGGAGGGGAAGCTGGCAGAGAACTTCCTGCTGCAGCGCACCACCAGCCACGGCATCGAGTTGCTGGGCATTCTGGCGTTTCAGGCGTCGCCGATTTGGGTGCTGGCGGCGCTCGCGGACGCGGCCGGCGGCAGCCTGAAGCTGATTCAGGAAATCTCTCAGGCGCTCCAGGAAGAAGGCCTGCTGGAACCCGATGAGCGGTTCGAGACCATGGAGCAGGTGCTCGACGGCCTTGAGAAAAGCAGCGGGCGTCTGGCGGATGCGCTGAATCTCCCGCCGGTGAACGTGGCCGCGCTGCGGAAGGAGTGGGCGGGGCTCAAGGAGGAGTTGAAGAGCATTCCGCCGCGCCGCTTGCCGGGCGTGGAGCGCGTGGAGCGCGTGTGGGAGAATCTGCGCGAATCGGCGCGGGAGCAGGAGCGGTCCGTGTTCGTGATGTCCTCTCTGATGGCGCTTTCCACGGTGGCGCACGTTCCCGCGAACCTGCTCTGGCTTTCGCGCGCCGCGCGTTCGGCCGCGCTGCGCACGGGAAAGGTGCTGGGGGAAGCCGTGCTGGATCACTACGTGGAGGCGCTGGCGGAAATCCGCCGTGTGGGCTTTCTGGCTTATTGGGGCCGCGAGTTCCGGCCGTACTTGCGCGCCGCCGCGGAACAGTTCGCGCCCGGCCATGAGTCCGCTACCGAGCGCCTGCTTCGGCGGTAGCTACTCCACGATCACCACGTCCAGGGTTCGGGGTCCGTGAACCCCCTGCACCCTCGTCAATTCGATATCCGCGGTGGCCGAAGGACCGGCGATGGTGGTCAGGAGACTGGCGTCGACGGCGTGCACGCGGCGGAAGGCTTCGGGCACGGTCTCCACGATTTGCTCCGCGCGAACGACGCACAGGTGGTAGTCCGGGACCAGAGTCACCGCGCGCCGGCCTTCGGCGGCGCCGTGCGTCAGCAGAATGCTCCCGGTGGCGGCGATGGCGCCGGAGCATGCGGTCAGCGCGCCCTGGGAAGCATCGAGCGCGGCGTAATCGGCGGATTCCACCGGCGCAAATTCGAGCGTCTCCGGCAGCCATTCGGCGGGCACGCCCGCCGGAACCAACAGCCGCGACTTGCCTCGCGCGCCGGCCGCACTGGCTATCGTGGCCGGCAGGTCCGCGGGCAGCGCGCGGTACACCCCGGCGCCATATGCCCGTAGGCGTTCCTCAAACAGATCGAGCAGAGCGGCGCGGTCCAGACTTCCCGCCTGGCGGTAGCGGCGCGGAATGGCCTGGTATTCGGCGGCTCTGCCGGGCGGGCGCGAACCCACGGCGCGGCGAATCCTCGCCAGAATTTCGTCCTTCGCGGCGCTCATGCGCGGCCTCCTTGCCGTTCGGCCCACCATTCGCGGAACGATTGCCGGGGAAGAGCCGGCAGGTCCCGAAAGGCGGTCCAGCCGCCCAACATGCCGGGCAGATTCTCAAGCTGGCCGTCGTGCTCAAAGGGCCACTGGCAGAGGCGCGCGAGTTTGTGGGCGGCGGCCAGACGCTCGCCGTCCGCGAAGGCTACGGCCGCGGCTTTCATGCCGGCGCGTTCGGCCAGCGGCGGGTAGCCATCTTCCACCAGCTTGGCGCGCAAGTGAATCAGGATCTCCGGTATGTTGATCTTCACCGGGCAGACCTCGTAGCAGGCGCCGCACAGCGACGACGCATACGGCAGCGAGCGCGAATGCTCCAGCGACTGAAGCTGCGGGGTGAGAATCGCGCCGATCGGCCCGCTGTAGCTCGATCCGTAGGCGTGTCCGCCCGTCTGGCGGAATACCGGGCAGGAGTTCAGGCAGGCGCCGCAGCGGATGCAATCGAGCGTCTGCCGGGCCTCGGCGTCGGCCATCACGCCGGTGCGGTTGTTGTCCAGCAGAACCACGTGAAACTCTTGCGGCCCATCTCCCGGCGCAACTCCGGTCCAGATGGAGTTATAGGGATTCATCCGCTCGCCGGTGGCGGAGCGCGGCAGCAATTGCAGGAAAACTTCGAGATCGTCAAACGAGGGAATCAGCTTTTCGACGCCCAGCATGGTGACGAGCAGATTCGGCAGCGTGAGGCACATGCGGCCGTTGCCCTCGGATTCCACGACGCAAACGGAGCCCGTGTCGGCGATGGCGAAATTGGCGCCGCTGAAGCCGGCGCCGATGCGGAGGAACTTCTCCCGCAAATAGGAGCGCGACGCCGCGGCGAGGTCTTCGGGCGCCTCGCTGAGTTCGCTGAGGTTCATCTTCTCCAGGAAGATCTGGCGCACCTCGGAACGGTTGCGGTGCAGCGAAGGGCACACCACGTGGGAAGGCTCGTCGTCGCCAAGCTGGACGATCACCTCCGCCAGGTCCGTCTCATGCGGCCGGATGCCCGCCGCCAGCAGCGCCGCGTTCAACTGCGTTTCGTCCGAAGTCATGGTCTTTACCTTGATGACTTCGGAGTAACCATGGTCCTTGAAGATGCCGACGATAATGGCGTTGGCTTCGTCGGCGTCGCGCGCCCAATGGACATGACCGCCGGCGCGCGCGCAGTTCGCCTCAAAGCGCTCCAGGTAGAAATCCAGATGCCGGACGGTGTGCTCCTTGATGGCGTGCGCGGCGTCGCGCAGCTCCTGCCAGTCCGGCATCTCTTGCACAACCTTGTTGCGCTTGCCGCGGATGGTGTCCGTGGCGCGGCGCAGGTTCTGGCGCAACTGTGAATTCTGAACCAGCTTGCGCGCGGCGCTGGGGAACGCGGGCGCGCCCGCCGCCTTGCCGACCCTGACGCTCATGCCGCACCTCCGCGGTCCGTGGAATCCAGAATCTCGGCGATGTGCATGCAGCGGACGCCGGTCCGCTGGCGGCTCAGCGCGCCGCCGATGTGCATCAGGCAGGAGTTGTCCACGCCGGCGCAAATCTCCGCCTGGGTGTCCAGAACGTAGCGGATCTTCTCGGAAACCATCGCCGCGGAGACGTCCGGGTTCTTAATGGCGAAGGTGCCGCCAAATCCGCAGCATTGGTCGCGGGACGGCAGTTCCACCAGCCGGATCCCGCGCACGGCTTGCAGCAGCCGCCAGGGCTTGTCGCCGATGTTCAGCGAGCGAATGGAGTGGCAAGAGGAATGTAGCGTCACCGAGTGCGGGAAAAAGGCGCCGACGTCGGTGACTTCCAGCTTGTCCGTGAGCAGCTCGGTGAACTCGAAGACGCGCGGCAGCAGCGCATCCACCGCGCGCCGCAGAGCGGCGTCGCCGGACTCATCGGCCATCTTCGGGTAGTGGTCCCGCATCATCGCCACGCAAGAGGCCGAAGGCGCGCAGATGGTTTCAGCGTCCCGGAAGACCTCCAGAAAGTGGAGCATCATCGGGAAAGCGTCGTGATGGTAGCCGGTGTTGTAATGCATCTGGCCGCAGCAGGTCTGGCGGCTCGGGAAATCCACCTCATGGCCCAGGCGTTCGAGGACGCGGACCACGGCCTTTCCGGTCTCCGGAAAGAGGAGGTCGTTGTAGCAGGTGACAAAAAGCGAGATTCGCATGAAGGGGCGCCGGACAAAGACGCGACCATTGTAACTCCGCGAAATTTCCAGCTTGGCTGCGGCTGGCCACGGCTTGGCCAGGGGTGCGGACCGGGAGCACCCAGCGTCCGCGAGGGTGATATTCGCGCGAAAAACGGCAATTGCTCCAGGACTCCTAGGACCTTCGACAGCGCCGGAAGGTTCCAAGAAAATAGCCGTCCTGCCATGGAAACGTGCTAACTTGGCCTCAAATGTGTAAGCGGGGCGCCCCGGATATGGGCCCCCATAGTGGGATCGACCGCCAAGAGCAAGCATTTGCCGTTGGCCTCCCTTAGAAGCAATCGACAATAACAGGGCCGCGCCACGCGCGCTCTCATTCAAGCGTGGCCCGAGGAAGATGTGGTTTGTCTCCGAGACGGGAACACCGCGTTGGGCGGAGCGCTCTGTTACGAGCGTTCTTCCGGCTGCTGGGCAAGAGCGAAGAGAAAGTCGTTGCGGTCTTTGGCAGCGATCCCGCCACTACCCACCGGACAGCGCTGTACGTCCGCGAAGGCGCCCCTAACATTCCGCTTTGGCTCTACGCGACCGCGGCTCCGCGGACGGAGACAGCGGCGCTATGCGGGCGCGTGGTGGTGCGGCGCAATCCCCTGGCGTTGTTCCTGCAAGCGCAAGGTGAGTTGTGGCGGTATTCGGTGGCCCTGGCGGCGGGGGCGTGGACCGGACGGGGCGGCGGCGCCATTCTGAAACTAGCTCCGATTCTCACCCCGCCCTTCCGCGCCGTATTGGCCAACGAGAATGGCGATTTTCTTTCGGCCAACGGCGGAAACATCGCGCGTCACCTGCGGCGCAGGATGGCGGACTGGCTGAGGGACCGGGTGGCGGACTGGGTGGTTTCGAAGGCCCTGGCCCGCTGCGGGCCGTGGTTCAGGAAGTTGCACGGGGCCGGCCATCTGCATGCGCCCGCCCCGGTAGACGAAGGCAGCGGCGTGGCGTGGTATCGGGGCGGCGGGGACTGGGATGGCGAGGCGCTGGAGCGAATGGCTCGGACAAGCGATGCCCGGTGGATCGCCTGGAGCCGTGAGGGGCCAGCCCCTATCGGCGATATGCTGGAGACGTTCGCCGGGAAGCGCGTGTTCGCCGTATCGCGCCAGGAGCATCACCGGACCTGGCGCATCCAGATTTATCCCATGGCGCCGTTCCGCACGCTGCAAGCGGGTGAAGCCAGCCAGGTTCTGGCGCCGGTTTCCGGCACAATTGTGGTGGACCGGGCCAAGTTGCTGGCGCTGGGCGTGCCGCGGTGCAAGCGGGCGCTGACGGCGTGGCTCCTTCTGTTTTGGAAGGCGGCCGCGGCGGGGTGGCGTTCCTACAGCATGGGCGGCGGGAGCCGCGCCAGCCAGCAGCCCGATTTTCCGCTCGAAACGGGAGCCTTCCTCTATCAGGCGCTCGCCGACGGCGCGCTGCGGAAACTCGGTCCCCAGGAGGCGAACCTTAGCCGCGGGAACGTGGCGTTCGAGCCTTGCGAATGGTCCGGCAATCCGAGGCGAAGCGACCGTCCCCGCGTGCTGGTGGTATCGCCGTTCCTGCCATATCCGCTGTCGCACGGCGGGGCGGTGCGCATGTTCAACCTCTGCCGGGCGCTTTCGCGGCGCGTGGATTTCGCGCTGGTGGCGGTCCATGAATCGCGCGAAACGGTGCACTACGACAAGCTGCGGGAGGTCTTTCAGAAGATTCGCGTGGTGGATATGGATGAGCCGGTTTCCGCGGATACGCGATTGCCGGCGCAGGTGCGGCAGCACCAGTCGCAGAGCCTGTGGGAGACGGTGAGTCTTCTGGCGGAAGAATGGGAGCCGGACGTGCTGCAGGTGGAATACACGCACATGGCGCACTTCCGCGATGCGGCGCCGGATACGCCGGCTATCCTGGTGGAACACGACCTGACGTTCAGCCTTTACGGGCAACTGGCGGACAGCGACGGGACCGAGGAGTCGCGGCGCGAATACGCACGGTGGCTGGAGTTTGAGCGCCGCTGGCTGCGGGATTTCGACGGCGTGTGGGCGGTCTCCGAACAGGACCGTGAAGCTGCCATCCGGGAGGGCAGCCGGCCGGAGTTCACCTTCACGGTGCCGAATGGCGTGGACATCTTCCGCTTCATGCCGGAGGAGGCTGCCACGGAGAAGCCGGAGATTCTGTTCGTCGGGTCTTTCCGGCATTTGCCCAACGTGATCGCGTTCCAGAAATTCCGGAGCGAGATCATGCCGCGGGTGTGGCGCATCTTCCCGGGCGCGGTGGGCAGGGTGGTGGCGGGGCCGGACCACGAATGGTTTTGGCGCAAGCTGGCGCCGAACGGCGCGGGGCTCACGCAAGACCCGCGTATCCAGGTACACGGGTTTGTGGAGGACCTGCGCCCGCTGTACGCGCGCGCGGCGGCCGTGGCGGCGCCGCTGGAGGTTTCCGCGGGCACGAACATCAAGGTGCTGGAGGCGATGGCCTGCGGCAAGGCCATTGTGAGCACTCCGGCCGGCTGCGGCGGCCTGGGCCTGCGGCACGGAGAAGAGGCGCTGATCCGCGCGGACTGGGCGGACTTCGCCGGCGCCCTGTGCGAGACCCTGGCGAATCCGGCGCTGCGAAACCGTCTGGGGCGGCAGGCACGGCTGGAGGCGGAGCGCCGTTTCAGTTGGAACGCGATCCAGGAAGAGGCCTACCGGAGTTACGAGCTTCTGCGGGAACGGCAACGCATGGCGCGGGCCGCGGTGGGAGACTAGCGGCGTTATTCGGCCGGCCTTCGTTTGGCTTTCCCACTGCGGCTTTTGGCTCCGGGCCGCCGGCCTCGCGTCTACAATACGTTTATGATTGCTCTGCTGCGCGGCTTGCTCGTGGAGAAGCATCCGAACCAGGCCATTGTGGAGACCGGCGGCGTGGGCTATGACGTCACCATTCCGGTTTCGACGTTCACGCATTTACCCGACGCCGGCGCGGAAGTGCGCCTGCGGATTCACACGCACGTACGGGAGGATGCGTTTTCGCTCTACGGGTTTCTGACGCAGGACGAGAAGGCGCTCTTCGAGAAGCTGATCGGCGTGAGCGGCATTGGACCGGGGCTGGCGGTGAAGGTGCTTTCCGGCATGGCGGCGGCGGAGCTGATCGCGGCGATCCGGCGCGGCGAGGTGGAGCGCCTGGTACGGATTCCGGGCGTGGGGAAGAAGACCGCGGAGCGCATGGTGCTGGAGCTGCGCGAGAAGATGCCGGCCGCCACGGGCGAGGAGCCCGCCGCGCCGGCCGGGGCGCTGACGCCGGTGGACCAGGACGTGCTGTCGGCGCTGCTGAATCTGGGGTGCGCGCGCCCCGCCGCCGAAGCGGCAGTGCGCAAGGCCAAGGCCGCCGGCGGGCCGGACGATTTCGAGTCCCTGTTCCGGAAGGCCCTGGAACTGGTGCGGTAGGGGCGGCCGCCTCTTCGGCCCTCCCGGGGGAAGGGCCGAGCGAAACCCGCCGCGTCCACGCCCGGCCGGACGCGCCGCGCGCCAAGCGCCGGGCGGGGCGAAGAAGAGGTTTTTGGCGGAAGACTGAAAACCGGCATCTTG
Organism: Bryobacteraceae bacterium; assembly: GCA_035524535.1. Lineage (GTDB taxonomy): Bacteria > Acidobacteriota > Terriglobia > Bryobacterales > Bryobacteraceae > BOG-224. Next base: position 1,996 of record DATKOS010000284.1, on the reverse strand, counting down.
ACTGTTAAGCTGGTAAACACATGCCCGACCGGGAACTGGTTTCCGGCGCACGCCAAGCCGAAGATCTGCAATTTGAACCGGGGCTCCGCCCGCGCCGCCTGGCCGAATTCACCGGACAAGCCAAGCTGAAGGAAAACCTGGGAATCGCCATCGAAGCAGCGCGCTTACGCGGCGAAGCCATGGACCACGTGCTGCTCTACGGGCCGCCGGGCCTGGGGAAGACCACGCTGGCGGCCATCATCGCGGAGGAACTGGGCGTGGAGATCACCTCCACTTCGGGTCCGGTTCTGCAAAAGAAGCTGGATTTGACGGGCATTCTGAGCAACATCCGCTCCCGGCAGGTGTTCTTCATCGACGAGATCCACCGGCTGTTTCCGGACGTGGAGGAAATGCTCTACTCGGCGCTGGAGGATTTCCGCGTGGACATTCTGGTGGGCGCCGGGCCGGGCGCGCGCACGCATTCCCTGCCCATGCCGAAGTTCACGGCCATCGGCGCCACTACGCGGCAAGGCCTGGTGAGCGCGCCCTTGCGCGGCCGGTTCGGGCTGGTGCTGCGGCTGGACCCGTACCACGTGGAGGAACTGCAAACGATTGTGAGCCGGTCGGCCGGACTGCTGGCGGTGGAGATTGAGCCCGGCGCGGCGGAGGAAATCGCGAGGCGCTGCCGGGGGACGCCGCGCATCGCCAACCGCTTGCTGCGCCGCGTGCGGGACTACGCGCAAGTGCGGGCCGACGGCCGCATCACGCAGCCGCTGGCGCAGACCGCGCTGAACCTTCTGGACGTGGACCGCTTCGGGCTGGACGAGATCGACCAGAAGATCATGATGACGATTCTCGACAAGTACCGCGGCGGCCCGGTGGGCGTGAATACGATTGCGGCCTCGATTTCCGAAGAGCCGGATACCATCGAAGAAGTCTACGAGCCCTACCTGATTCAGCTCGGATTTTTGAACCGCACGCCGCGCGGGCGCGTGGCGACGGAGCGGGCGTTCGAGTATTTCCAGGTGAAGCATCCGGTGCGGCGCGGCGACCAGCCGGGGTTGTTCTGAAGATAGCCGTCAGTTGTCAGTTATCCGCTGCCGGTTGTCAGTCAGATAGGAGCGTTCGGCGAGCGGCTTGACTTCGCCAGATATGAAGATCTATTTGGGGCTGGGCTCTAATCTGGGCGATCGCGAGTCGAATTTGCGGCAAGCTCTTGCGGGGCTGGCGCCGGCGGTTCGGGCGCTGCGGGTGTCTCCGGTTTATGAGACAGAGCCGCTGGACTATCTGGATCAGGGCTGGTTCTTGAATCTGGCGGTGGAGGCCGAGACGGCGCTGACTCCCATGGAGCTGCTGACGCATATCGCCGGGATTGAAGAGGCCATGGGCAGAGTTCGTGCGATTCCCAAGGGGCCGCGGGTCATCGACATCGACATTTTGCTTTATGGCGATTCCGTGATTGAGACGCCCAAGCTGCAAGTGCCCCATCCAGGCATGGCCGGGCGCCGCTTTGTGCTCCAGCCCCTGGCTGACTTGGCGCCCGGTTTGCGGCACCCGGGAACCAAGAAGACCATCCGAGAGATGCTGGAAGAGGCGCCGGAATTGGCCATCAAGCTTCAGCCGAGCCCGGAGGGCGAAAGAAAATAGCCCAGCGCGTAAGCGCGCGCGCAAGCGCCGGGTACTCGATCCGCGCTTCGAACAGCCCCGTCAGGGGCGTAAGAGCTACCTGCAACTACACAGCCCCCCTACATGGTGTACAACTCCGGGACGAAGGACTGCTCCGACAAAGGCGGCCGCACGTAATTGCCCTTCTCCAGTTTCGGCAGCACCACCGGCTTGGGCGTGAGATCCTCATACGGAATCGTCGAGAGCAGGTGGTGGATGCAGTTTAGCCGCGCGCACTTCTTGTTATCCGCGTTCACCACATGCCACGGCGCCTGCTTGATGTCCGTGTAAGCGAACATGGCGTCCTTGGCCCGGGAATAGTCCACCCACCGCCGCCGGGATTCGAGATCCA
>DATKOS010000283.1:0-10795 GCA_035524535.1 Bryobacteraceae bacterium | reverse complement strand
TCCACCTCCAGCCGAAGCTCCTGCGCGTCCTGCAAGAGCGTGAATTCCAGCGCCTGGGGAGTTCCGAGACCATTAAGGTGGATGTCCGGATCGTTGCCGCCTCCAATTGCAACCTCCGCGAGGCTGTTGCGCACGGCAAGTTCCGCGAAGACCTCTATTACCGCCTGAACGTCGCGCCCATCCACATGCCGCCCTTGCGCGAACGGAAAGAGGATATCCCAGCGCTAGTGGAGCATTTTGTCGCCAAGGTGTGCCGCGCCGAAGGCTTGCCGCGGAAAACCATACACCCCCAAGTGTTTGAAAGGCTCTGCCGCTACGATTGGCCGGGTAATGTCCGCCAGCTTGAGAACGCGGTGGAAATGGCGGTTGCGCTGAGCGGAGACCGCCAACTGCTCACCGATACGGACTTCCCGCCCCCGTCGGCTCCCATGCGGCGCCCGCCTCCGGACGAACCCGAACCGCCGTGGGTCTCCTTGCCGGACGATGGTTTGGATTACGAAACCACCGTGGCGCAAATCGAACGCAGCATCCTGGGTCAGGCCTTGCGTAAGACCGGAGGCAACAAGCAGGCCGCCGCCGACATGCTCCGTTTGAAGCGAACCACACTCTCGGCCAAGGTACGCAGCTTGGAGTCGGCCGCCTGTAACTGAAATAGCCGAGAGGCCGAAATCCGCGGCGTTCCAGGGCTGCCTCCGTGCGCGGGCTGCCTCCATGCTCCAATGAGAGGATGATCGCTGGCGTACTGGTCTTCCCGGGAGTCGAAGAGCTGGATTTCGCCGGCCCGTGGGACCTGCTGAACCTCTGGCGTCGAATCGGTGGCGGCCCCGAGCGCTGCCTCATCGTGGGCGAATTCGCAGCCCCGGTGGAGTGCGCCAATGGGCTTTCGGTGAATCCACACGTGTCCTTCGCGGATTGCCCGCGGCTTGACCTTCTGCTGGTTCCCGGCGGGCAAGGCACGCGGCGGGAGGTGGATAACCCGGTGCTCATCGAGTTCATCCGGAGTCAGGCCGCCAACTGCCGGAGCATTCTCTCCATCTGCACCGGTTCCTTCCTCCTGCATCGCGCCGGTCTGCTGGCTGGGAAGCGCGCCACCACGCATTGGAACTCGCTAGGCCGCCTGGCGGCCCTCCGAGACGTAACGGTGGTGCAGGAGCGCTTCGTCCATGACGGCCGCATCTGGACGTCCGCCGGCATCTCCGCAGGAATGGATCTCACTTTGGCATTCATCGCCGACTGCGCCGGGGAGGAGACTGCGGGCAAGGTTCAATTCGGGGCCGAGTATTATCCATCCGGCATCCGCTACGGCGCCCTTGACACTCGTCCGGAGGCCCCTGCCTATCTGAAACGCCTCAGCGCGGGCTCCTGAGCTCCTCCTCCGTTTCCGAATACCGTAGCCCCGGAGTCCTGCGTTACCATACGATGATCTCCATGAAACCCGCGCGATTCGCCGCCTCGCTACTGATCGTAGCGGTTATCCTCGCGGCCTACCGCCGCTTCGTCGGGGCCAACAACACCACCGTCGCGCTCACCCTACTGCTGGCTATCCTCTGGATCTCAGCCCGCTGGGGGCTGGCGGAAGCCACCGCAGCCTCCCTCGCTGCCGTCCTGGGTTTCAACTTCTTCTTTCTCCCGCCCGTCGGCCGGTTCACCATCCAGGATCCCCAGAATTGGGTGGCCTTCGCCGCGTTCCTGGCCACGGCCATCACCGCCAGCCAACTCTCCGCCCGTGTCCGCCGGCGCGCCGCCGACGCGGAATCCCGCCGCCTGGAGATCGAGCGCCTCTATGCCCTGGTGCAGGCCATGATTCTCAGCGGCAACCCCCGCAAGACCATTCGCGAACTCATTAACCGCGTGGTCCAGGTGTTCGGCTGTTCCGCCGCGGCTTTCTACTACCTGCCTGGAGAGGAGACTTTCCGAACTGGCCCGGAAAGCAACCTGGTCTCTGACCACGAATTGCGCGCGGTGGCCGAACTGGAAGATCTCTCCATGGACCCCGCGCGCCAGACCGCCGTCGCGCCGGTCCGTCTCGGCATGCGGCCCCTTGGTAGCGTGGCGCTGGCCGGCCGCCTGCCCTCCGAGCAGACCATCCGCGCCATCGTGAACCTGGCGGCGCTGACCATAGAAAAGGCCCGCGCCTTCGACGACGCCAGCCACGCCGAGGCCGCGCGCCAGAGCGAAGTCCTGAAATCCGCTTTGCTCGATTCCCTGGCCCACGATATCAAGACCCCGCTCACCTCCATCAAGGCCGCTGTCACCGCCCTGCTCGGCGCCAACGCGGCGCCGGATCGCGAGCTGCTCACCATCATCGACGAGGAAGCCGACCGTCTGAACCGCATCGCGGCGGAGGTGGTGGAGATGGCGCGCATCGAAGCCGGGAAGCTGCATCTGGAGAAACACCTCGTCGCGGTGTCTGAATTGATCGCCTCCGGCCTTGCCGAACTTCGCGGCGCGCTCAAAGGCCGGCCCGTCGAGCTGCGCGTGCCGGAGGGCATCCCGCCGGCGGAGGCCGATGCGGAGTTGATCGGCCAGGCGCTCAAGCAGATCCTGGAAAATGCGCTCAAGTACTCTCCGGAGGGCTCGCCGCTCACCCTCTCCGCCTTCGCCGAGGGTGAGAGAATTGTGATCGGGGTCGCCGACCGCGGCCCAGGCATCGACGAAAGCGAGCGCACGCGCGTCTTCGACAAGTTTTTCCGCGGGCGGCGTCACCGCTTTGAGACCGAGGGAACCGGAATGGGCCTGGCCATAGCGAAAGGCATTGTGGAAGCGCACGGCGAACGCATCTGGGTGGAAAGCGAACCTGGCCAGGGCGCGGTGTTCTACTTCTCCCTGCCGGTGGGCAAAGGCGGCCGCGCTTGAGCCTGGGCAAGATCCTGGTGGTGGATGACGACCCGCAAATCCGCCGCGTCATGAAGGCCACCCTGGTAGGCCACAACTACGAAGTCATCGTGGCGCGCACGGGTGAGGAAGCGCTCGAAAGGGTTTCCGCGGAGATTCCGAGCCTGGTCCTCCTGGATATGAACATGCCGGGAATCGGCGGACTGGAAACCTGCCGCGCGCTCCGCACCGGATCGGATATTCCGGTCATCATCATTTCCGTCCGGAATTCCGAGAAGGATAAGGTGGCCGCGCTGGATGCAGGGGCGGACGATTACGTCACCAAGCCCTTCGGCATGGAGGAGCTGCTGGCGCGGATTCGCGCGGCGCTGCGGCGGTCGCCGGCGGGACCGGAGGGCGGGCCGCACACCTTCAGCGGGCCGGGGCTGGAGATCGATTTCGAAGCGCGGCGCGTGCGGGCGCAGGGCAAGGACGTGCGCCTCACGCCCAAAGAGTTCGACCTGCTCCGGTATCTGGTTTCGCGCGCCGGAAAGCCGGTGACGCACCGCGAATTGCTGCAATCGATCTGGGGTCCAGATTACGGAGACGAGCCCGAGTACTTGCGGGTGTTTGTGAATCAGGTGCGGAAGAAGATCGAAGCGGATCCGGCGAAGCCCAAGTACATCCTAACCGAGCCCTGGGTAGGCTACCGTTTCGCGACGCCGGAGTGAGTCAGTTGGCGGCCGGAACCTTGTCAACGCTGTCGACCACAATCACATCCACGGGCGCGCCCGCGATTCTGTCGAGCCTTAGGCCGACTTGATTTGGCATCTATCAACCGGTGGAGAGCCACGGCGGACCGTCGCGAATCGCGCCGGTGCGCGAGTCTTTCCGCCCGCATGTCCCCGCGGCGAAGCGGTCGCCCTACATTCCGGCAGCCGGCTTCCAGCCTCCCAGCATCTGCTCCAGCGCAAGCGCCACGGCCAGAACGCGGTCTTCGCGCCATGGGGCGGCTGCTACCTGGACGGCTATCGGCAGACCATCGGCCGATTCCCCGCAGCGCACGACGGAGGCCGGCCATCCCGCGACGTTGAAGGCCATGGTGTGGCTGAAACCGCGGAAGTTCTGGTCGAGGATCGAGGCTCCGTGGGGCAGCGCCGCCTGCGTATAAGCCGGCGCCAGGATCACTTCATAGCGCCTCAAGAACGCCCGCATCTCCGCGCGATAAGCGTCCCACTGGGCCCAATATCGCGCGAACCCGGCCAGATCCGTGCGGTATACCTCCAGCTTGTCCAGCCAGCCCGTTAGCAGGGGATGCAGCCGGCCGGAGCCAAGCGCGGCCGCATACTCGCGCAGAGAATCGCCGCCATCCGGCCCGATCAGCTTCATCTCCAGATCATACGCGTCCGCCATGCATGCCGGGCGCGATTCCACTACGCAATCAACCTCCGGCTCCAGGCGGCGCGCGGCTTCACGCACCACGCGAGCAACCTCCGGCCGCGCAGGCGCGAATCCGTTGTCCGTATAGAACGCCACGCGCAGATCGCGCAGGCTCACCGCCCCAGGGTCGAGCGTAGGCATCCCCACCGCTGTCGCGTCCCGCCCGTCGGGCGGTGCCAGGAGCGGCATCACGGCGATCAGATCCTCCACGCGCCGCGCCATCGGGCCGATTTGCCAGAGCGCCTCGATCCATCCGCCGGCCGGGGGAAAATGGCCCGTTCGCGGCAACCGGCCCGAAGTCGGCTTGATGGCCGTAATCCCGCAGAACGCCGCCGGCAGCCGCACGCTTCCCGCGGCGTCGCTCCCGAAGCCGAGCGGCGAGCCACATGCGGCGATCAAGGCGGCCTCGCCGCCGCTGCTGCCGCCCGAGGTGCGGTCTAGACCGTAAGGATTATTCGTCCGCCCGAAGATCAGGTTGTCGCTTTCGAAGGCAAAGAGCAGGTCCGGCAGATTCGTCCTGGCAATGGGGATGGCGCCGGCCCCGCGCAGCCGGGCCACCAGCGCGGCGTCTTTGGCCGATGGAGCCGCGTTCTTGCGCCCCAGCGTACCCGCCGAGCACACCGTACCGGCGACTTCAATGGAATCCTTGACGCTGAACGGGACGCCGTGCAGCGGCCCCACGGCCTCGCCGCGCGCCAGCGCCGCATCTGCGGCGTCAGCCTGCTCCAGAGCGCGCTCCTCCAACACCTCCACGGCCGCGTTCAGCCTCGCATCCACCGCGGCGATCCGCTCCAGATGCGCCGCCACCAGTTCGCGCGAAGACACTTCCTTCCGCCGGATCAGCGCGGCCTGCCGCGCGGCGGAGTAAGCGAGCAGTGAGCAATCAGTCATCAGTTTGAAGATGAGCTGGACTGACAACGGAACCCTGACTACTACAAAAGAAATTCCTTCAGCGCTTCCTGCCACGGCCGCAATAACGGACGCTTCGTGTTTCGCAGCAGCGCCTTCGCCGGCCGTGTCGCCTTGCGGGGGAATCTGGCCGCCGGAACCGGAACGGCCTTCACGTCCTTGCCGGCAACCCGGAAGATCTCCCCCGCGCACTCGTACCAGCTCGCGCTGCCGCTATTGGTCAGGTGGTAAATTCCCGAGGGCGGCGCATCCTCCAGCAAGGCGCGCGCCGCCACGGCCAGATCCGGCGCATAGGTCAGGTTATTCTCTTCGTCCGATACCACTTCGATGGAGCTGCGCTTCGCCGCCAGATCCAGCATGATATCCACGAAGCTCTTCTTCGAAAGCGCGCTCTCTCCCTTGGGTCCGAAGATGACCGCGGTGCGCGCCACATACCATTGCCCACCCTGCTCGGCGATCCGCCGTTCCCCCTCCAGCTTCGAAGCCCCATAGACGGAGAGAGGCGCTGGTGCAGCGTCCTCGGCGTACTCGCCGGCCGCCCCATCAAAGACGTAATTGGTGCTGAAGTGGACTAGCGGGACGCCCATTTCCCGCGCCATCCCGGCCAGTGCGCCGGGCAGTTCGGCGTTTAGCAGAAAGGCCTGCTCGCGGCGCTCTTCCGCGCCGTCCACGTCATTGAACGCCACGCAGTTGATTACGGCCTCCACGGCGGCGCCCAGGCCCATCAGCCGCGCGCGCACGGCCGCGAAATCCGTGGCATCCACTTCCTCCCGATCCCACCCGGTCGCCCCAGGATAAACCTGGAGCAGTTGGCCGCCCAGATTGCCTTTGGAACCGAGGATGACGACGGAGGACATTGTCATCAGCTATCAGCCGTCAGCATTCAGCCATCGGAACGCGGGCGGCCGCCACGGTTCCACCTGATGACTGAACGCCGATAACTGAGAACTGCCTTCCTAATTCTCGATGCCCAGCTCGCGCGACACGCGAACCAGCGTGGAGACCAGCTTGTCCACGTGCTTCTGCGTGTGTGCGGCAGTACAGGAGATGCGCAGCAGATTCTGCGCCGCGGCCGGCCGTAGCACCGGGTTGATGTAAATGCCTTCCGCTAGCAGAGCCTTGCAGAGGCGGCACAGGTCCAGTTCGTCCTGGATCACCACGGGGACGATGGCCGTCTCCCCCGGCAGCACGCTGAAGCCGTGCGAAATCAGCTCGTCGCGCAGGAACTGCGCGGTCCGCAGCAGATGATGGCGGCGCTCCGGCTCCTGCTTCATCACGTCCAGCGCCGCTGATACGGCCGCTACCGACGCCGGCGGAAGGCTCGCGGAAAACACAAAAGGCCGAGCCGTGTGCTTCAGATAATCGATCACATCCTGTTCGGACGCCACAAATCCGCCCACCGAAGCAAGCGACTTGCTGAACGTGCCCATCACGATGTCCACGTCGTCGAGCAGGCCCAGGTGCTCCGCTGCGCCCGCGCCCGTTGGGCCCAGCACGCCGATGCCGTGGGCTTCGTCCACATATACCCGCGCGCCGTAGGGCTTGGCCAGCCGCGTGATCCCTTCCAGGTCCGCGATGTCGCCTTCCATGCTGAACACGCCTTCGGATACGATGAAGATCTTCTCGTCCGGCGGGCAGTTCTCCAGGCAACGCTCGAAATGCTCCAGGTCGTTATGCCGGAAACGCACCGTGCGCGCCGGCGACCGCAGCGCGCCCTCCACCAGGCTGGCGTGCAGATTGTGGTCGCAGATCATCACGTCACCCTTTTCGGTCAGAGCCGAAAGGGCCGCGTAGTTGGCTTGAAATCCCGTGCCGAAGATGATGGCCGCTTCCTTGTGCACGAACGCCGCCAGGTCGTGCTCCAGCTTCACGTGCATGTCCAGTGTGCCGTTCAATAGCCGCGATCCGCTGCAACCGCTGCCGTACCTGCGAATCGCCTGGATCGCCGCTTCCTTCACCTTGGGATGGTTGATCAGGTCCAGGTAATCGTTGGACCCGAACATCATCACCTTGCGCTTCCCCAGGCGGACTTCCCCCGGCGCGCAACCATCGCGCTCTCCGAAGACTTCGAAATACATGTAGAGACCGGCGGCCTGCAATTCACTGGGACGAGTGAATGCACGGCATTTCTCGAAGAGGTCGTTGGAGCCGCTGGCTTTCCTCTTGCCGGAGGTGTCGCTAGTCGATAAGCGCATGGTCCTCAATTCCATTCATAAATTCGGTAGGTCTTGTACCGCTTCGCACCCATTGCTATCAGGGAGCGATTCATCAGCACATTGTCCTCGAGTATCCACGACATTTCGCACGGACCGTAGCCCAGACGCTTTGCGTTCCGCCAGAGCGCCACGTAAAATCCCGCCGCGACGCCCGTGGCGCGATGCTCCTCCACCACCCCGAGTGCAAGGACCCGAACATTCTTGATCAAACGTTGATAATACAGGATTTTCAGCAAGCCCGTGGGGAACAGGCTTCCGTCGGTGTGGATCAGCGCCTCATTAATGTCCGGAAGCGCCAGCGCGAAACCTACCGCGCGCCCTTCCTTCTCGCCAATCAGCACCAGATCCGGCTTGAGAATCTGCTTCATCTCCTTGCCCTGAAGCAAGAACTCTTCGCGCGTCATGGGAACAAATCCCCAGTTGCGCTCCCAAGCGGAATTGTAAATCTGCCAGACCTTCTCAACTTCCGCGTCGAAGTTCTTCATGTCGATCGGCCGGACGCGAATGCCCTGCTTCTCCAGCGCCTTATCCGCCACTCGGCCGATCTTGCCCGTATCCAGCGTATCGGTGTGCTGCAAATACGCGTAAAGGTCCTTCGACTTGCGCAGCCCCGTCTTATCCATCAATTCCGGATAATACGACGGATTGTACGTCATCATGATCATCGGGACGGAATCGAACCCGTCGACCAACATGCCGCATTCGTAATTCGTCGACGGATTTACCGGTCCCCGCAGAAACTTCGCGCCCTTGGCGAAAACCCACTCCCGCGCCCGCGTCATCAGCGCCGCCGCGGCTTCCGGATCGTTCTCCGCTTCGAAGAAGCCGAAGAAGCCCGCCTGCTCGTCGTGGAACTTATTATGATTACGATCCACGATGGCCGCCACCCGCCCTATCGTTCGGCCATCTCGTTTAGCCAAAAAGAACTCGGCGTCGGCGTTGGCGTAAAACGGGTGCTTCTCGCGGTCGAGCAGTTCCTTCACCGCAAGGCGCAGCGGAGGCGCCCAGTACGCGTTGCCGCGGTAGAGCCTGTACGGCAGTTCCACGAACTCCTTCAAGGCCTTCTTGTTATCTGCCGGAACAACCTCAATGGCTCCCAATCGTTACGCCCCTTTTTGCGAAAGCTTCCGGTACACATACGGGGCCACCGCAATCAAAACCGATGCCAGAACAGCCCCGGCCAAAAGATCGACCGTATAGTGGTATCGAAGATAAACTGTAGCAAAAATAAGAGCCGGAGTGTAAGCCAAATAGGCCTGAAAAAGCCTCTTTGAGACCATCCGGCTACCCCAACAGGCCAAAATCGTCAATTCCGTGTGCCCACTCGGAAAGCAGTCGTACGCCACGGATTCCAGCCGGTTCAGCCCGCCTTGCATGGCATCGAACAGCCAAAGCCCTTGCAGCGGCACGTGCTGCAGGGAGGATAAAAGGAACCGCGGCCCCCGCGCCGGCACCAGCAGATACCCTACGTAAGACGTGAGAAAGCCCAACGCGATTAAAAAAGCGTAATATTGGAAGCTTTCGAATTTCCTACGCTTCCAGAGCAGCCAGGCTACCCAGAGCACCGCCGGGACGAAAAGCGTGTAGGCAATCTGTAATAATTCGCTCAGTAACGGGCTCTCGATCCGCTCCAGCCACACGCACGGATTGGTGTGCCAAAACGCGAAATCCAGGTTCGCCAGGTTCTGGTCCAGGTTGATGCCCCTCACCACCGGGACCAGGGCCGCCATCTCCTTATAGCAGGCGGCCACGTAGGGCAGGGGGTACCAGTTGCGGAAGGCCCAGCTTGTGCGATTCGGCCTCTTGATCTCGTAGAGTAAAACAGCGGTGGCGCAAACGTGGCAGGTGGTGAACAGGCCAGCCTGGGACAAGCGGCCCCAATAGCCGAGGACCAGCGCTAGAGCACAAGCCTGGTAAGCCAGGATGATCTTATCCGCCGCCCAGAATGCGGTGTCCGGACCATGTCCGGGAGATCCTCCGTTTTCCGGCGCTTCGGCGAGCGCCGTAGAGTTCACCAGGTCAGCCAACCGGACTCCTTGTACCAAACGAGGGTTTCCGTGAGGCCGGCGGAAAACGTGGTCTTCGCCTCGAAGCCAAGCTCCTCCGCCGCGCGGCGCGGATCGCAGGTCCAACTAGGCCAGCGCGATTCCCGAATCTTATCACGCGTCACGATGCCGGGCGACCCCTTCAGCCGGGCCCAAAGCTCCGCGCAAGCCCCCAGCGCGTAGGCCGCGCCATAGGGGAGGCGCAGGGTGCGCGCAGGCTTGCGCCCCATGATCCGCGCCGCCTCCTCCGCCATGCCGCGCCAGGAAACCGGTTCGGGCCGGCTGAGGAAGTAGGAGCGTCCGGCCGCGCGCGGATGCCGCGCCGCCGTCAGCAGCCCCTCCGCCAGGTCCTTCACGTAGATTGCGCTGAACCACTCGCCGCCGCCCGCGATCTCCAGGGACAGCCCATTGGCGACGGATTTCAGAACCTGGAAGACGTCGGTATCACGCGGCCCATAGACCACCGGCGGCCGTATGATCACCGCGTCCGGCAGCAGGGAACGGACGGCCCGTTCGCCCTCCAGCTTCGATCTCCCGTAGAGCGAAACCGGCCGCGGCTCGGCGTCCTCCCCTACGAACTCTCCTGGGCCCATGGCCGCCAGCGAGCTGACGTGTACGAAACGCTTGACCCGCCCGGCCGCGGCGCGGGCCAGCCTCTGGGCGGCCCGCGCGTTGCCCTCCTCGTAGTCGGAGGGCCGCAGGGCTTTGGTCACGCCTGCCAAGTGAATGACGGTATCGACCCCGGCCAGCGCTTCGGCCAGCCCCTCGCCGGTGTTCAGATCCGCCAGAACCGGTTCCATGCCAGGCGGCAGGGGCCGCGAGAGCTTCAGCCGGCGGACCAGACAGCGCGCCGGCTCTCCGGCCGCCGCCAGCCTGTCCAGCAGGTACCCGCCGACGAAACCTGTGCCGCCCGTAATCAGGAGCATCTAATGAGGAGTAGCGCGGAAGGCTACTTCCCCAAAATAACTCTCTGCCGTGGTCCCGGTGTGCTGGGAGTTGATTTGCAGCCGCAGCCCTTTCACGTGCGGCGCCGGTTTGCCGTAGGCGCGCTGGTAGTCCGCCGCCACGTTGCGGCTCTCCGCGATCCACTGGTTGAGCCCGCCAGCCCCGGATTCGCAAACCACCGCGAACACGTGCACCAGCGGTATAAACCCGGCGGACTCTTCGTCCCCCTTGGGCGCGGTGCTGTCCCAGATGTAGGAGACCACCCTGCGATCGGCGAAGGCTACCATCACCTGCGCCGCCTGGTCGTCTGTCAAGGCGTGGCGGAAATCGCCGCCAGCGGGTAGCTGCGCTACTTTCCACCGCCAGTCCAGGTACGGCATCTGGTAAGGGTCCACATCTACCCCGCGCTCCAGGGCAAAGGACGAT
>DATKOS010000282.1:0-3100 GCA_035524535.1 Bryobacteraceae bacterium | reverse complement strand
CCGTCGCCACCACGCTGGCGGAGGGCCTCTTGCAGGAAGCCGGGATCCCATACTGCGTCGTGGACCGGAACACGGTGGCAAGCCAGGAAGCCGGGAACTTCTTCCCCTGGTGGAACGTGCGCGTGCCGAAAGCGAGGGAAGCCGAGGCGCGCGAGATTCTGGAGAGCGTGGAAACGGCGAAGTAGTCCAGCGCCGGTTACACGCACGGGCCTGCTATGCAAAATTGCTCTTATGGAACGTGAGCGCGCCATAGCCGCTCTGCGGGCTCACGAGGGCGAATTGCGCCTGGAAGGCGTTGTGAACGCTTCGCTGTTCGGATCGGCGCGCCTTACGCGCCCGCCTCGTAGTGCTTCAGTATCTTCTCCCAGAATCCTTGCGCTTTTAGGATGACTTCCGCCACTTCACGCACCGCTCCTCCACCGCCCGCCGCGCTGGCCACAAAGTGAGCCACCGCCTTCACCTCAGGGCGTGCGTTCGCCGGCGCCGCGGTGAAGCCTACGCGGCGCATGATGACGATGTCGGTGAGGTCGTCTCCGATGTAGCCGACTTCTTCGCGGCGCAGGCCTGATTTGGCGAAGATCTCTTCCAGAATAGGGATCTTCTCGATGTGGCCCTGGTAGACGTACTTCATGCCGATCTGGCGGGCGCGCGCTTCGGTGGCTTGGGAATCGCGGCCGCTGATCACGCCGCACTCGATGCCGTAGCGTTTGAGCCATTGCAGGGCGATGCCGTCCTGCGAATCGAAGCCCTTGGTCTCAAACAGGGAGCCGTCGGGGTTGGGCAGGTTGAAGATCCTGCCGTCGGTGAGCACGCCGTCCACGTCCATCAGCAACAGCTTCACCTTGGATGCGAGAGTCTGAATGTCCATGTCTTGTTTAGATCGATATCCGCTCGGAGCAGTAGGCTTGAAAGCTGATGGCTGATCGCTGAAAACTGACAGCTTCCCTTCTCACATCCACTCCGTATGGAACTGCTTTCCTCGCGGCTTATCTACGCGCTCATAGCCATGCGCGCCGAAGCAATCCCGTTGCGCCTGCAGCAGATTCTGCGGCAGCCGCGCCGTGCGGTAGCTATCGATGTACGCCATGGCGGAGCACAACCCGGGCGCCGGAATCCCCAACTCCAGAGCCAGGCCCGCGGCCGCGCGCAAGCTGGGGCTCAGATCGTTCACCATGGGCGCGAACTCGCCCGCCGTCATCAGGTTCACCATGTCGGGCTGCCTGGCGAATGCCGCGCGCATGTCATTCAGGATGCGCGCGCGGATGATGCAACCGCCGCGCCAGATCTTGGCGATCTCGTCGTAGTGCAGGTCATAGCCATACTCCTTCGACGCCTCGCGCAGCAGGGAAAAGCCCTGGGCGTAGGCGGCAAAGGTCGCCAGTTTGAGCGCATCGCGCAGGATTTCCAGCATCTCCTGGCGGTCGCCTTCAATCTTGAGGTCCGGACCGCCGAGCGTTTGCGAAGCTGCCACACGTTCGTCCTTCACCGCCGAGAGGATGCGCGCCTCGAGCGCCGCGTCGATAGTGGGAATCGCGATTCCCAAATCCATGGCGTTTTGCGAGGTCCACTTGCCGGTGCCTTTTTGGCCGGCGCGGTCGAGGATCACGTCCACCATCGGTCTGCCGGTTTCCGCGTCGGTCTTGCCCAGCACCGCCGCCGTGATTTCCAGCAGATAGGAGTTCATGTCCCCGGCGTTCCATTCCGCGAATGCCTGCTGCATCTCGCCGGTGGTCATGCCCAGCCCGCGCTGCATCAGGTCGTAGGCCTCGCAGATGAGCTGCATGATGGCGTACTCGATGCCGTTGTGTACCATCTTGACGTAATGCCCCGCGCCACCCTTGCCGATGTAACCCGAACATGGCTGCCCGTCCACCTTCGCGGCCATCGCATCCAGGATGCGTTCCACCAGGCGGTAAGCTTCCTCCTGGCCGCCGGGCATCAGCGCCGGGCCGTGGCGGGCGCCTTCCTCGCCGCCGCTCACGCCCATTCCGATGTACCGCACGCCGATAGCTTCCAGGTCTTTGCCGCGCCGGTCCGTATCCGGAAAGAAGGAATTGCCGCCGTCGATGAGAATGTCTCCAGCGGAAAGGTGCGGCTTCAAATCCGCGATCACGGCGTCCACGGGCCGGCCGGCCGGGACCATAATCAGGAAGCGGCGCGGGACTTCCAGTGACGCCGCCAGATCCGCCAATGAGGTTGCGGTCTTCATCTCGCGTCCCGCGAATTTCGCCGCCGCCGCCTGGCTTTTCGCCGTATCCAGGTCGAACCCGGCGGTTGGAAAGCCGTGGTCCGCGATGTTCAGGGCCAGGTTTTGGCCCATCACTCCCAGCCCAACGACGCCAATCTTGTATTGAGTCACCGATTCCTCCTCCGTGGAGCAGGCCTCGCGCCTGCGTTCTTGGTTCCTCTTGCGGCGGAGCTGCGCCAGGCGCCTCCGCAAACAGGCCGGGAGCCTCCGCGCCACGCTAGAATCGGACTGTGCTCCGGCGCGTGGTCGAGTTCATCACCCGTTATAACATGATCAAACCGGGCTCACGCGTTGGCATCGCGGTATCCGGCGGCGCCGATTCGGTCTGCTTATTACATCTCCTTTACACGCTTGCTCCGGAGTGGAATCTTGCGCTGACGGTCCTACACTTGAATCACAAACTCCGCGGCGTGGAATCCGAGGAAGATGAGCAGTTCGTCCGCTCGCTGGCCGAATCCCTAAGCCTTCCCGCCATCGTCGAATCCTGGCAATGGGGCGGACCCGAAGGCATGCCCGCGCAGGCCTCCGGCCCTCATCCTTTGCTACGGGGCCCGGATTCAGGGCTGCAGCAGGCGAACCTGGAAGCCGCCGCCCGCGAGGCCCGCCTCGCGTTCTTCGCCAGAGCCGCCGCATCCACCGCCCTCGATTGCGTTGCCTTGGGCCATACCCGCTCCGACCAGGCCGAGACCGTACTTTTTCGGCTGCTCCGCGGCGCGGGCACCGCTGGGCTTTCCGGCATCCGCCCTGTCACCCCGGCCGGGATCGTGCGTCCGCTGCTTGCTGTCACGCGGGGAGAAGTCGAATCTTATCTTAGAGATCGCGGCATTGCCTGGCGCGAGGATTCCTCAAACT
>DATKOS010000281.1:0-13192 GCA_035524535.1 Bryobacteraceae bacterium | reverse complement strand
GGCCATGGGCACGGTGGACGCTGAGGAAGCGCGCCGGTTCGTGGACCTTTCGCTGGAACGCGGCGTGACGCTCTTCGACACGGCGGACATTTACTCCGAAGGGCTTTCGGAGGAAGTGCTCGGCGCGGCCCTGAAAGGGCGGCGGCAGAGCGTGCTGGTGGCCACCAAGGCGTTTTCCAAAATGGGTCCCGGGCCCAACGATCTGGCGCTCTCGCGGCATCACCTGATCGAGGCCTGCGAGGCCAGCTTGCGGCGGCTGGGTACCGATTACATCGATCTCTACCAGGCGCATTCGGTGGATTCGATCACGCCCATGGAAGAGACCATGGCGGCGTTTGACCATTTAGTGCGGCAGGGGAAAGTTCGCTACATCGGATGCTCGAATTTCCCGGCCTGGCAAACCATGAAGGCCTGCGCCATCGCCGAGCGGCGCGGCTGGGCGCGCTACATCAGCCAGCAGATTCAGTACTCGCTGCTCATCCGCGACGCCGAGTATGAGTTGATTCCCATGGGACTCGACCAAGGCGTCGGCGTAATGGCATGGAGCCCGCTGCTGTTCGGTCTGCTCTCCGGCAAGATTCGCCGCGACGCCCCGCAGGCTACCGAAGGCCGGCTGGCGGCGCTGGGCGAACCCGTGGCCGTGGATCGCGAGTTGCTCTACCGCGTGGTGGACGCCATGGCCGAGGTGGCTCGCGCCCGCGGCGTTTCCGCGCCGCAGGTGGCCATCAACTGGGTGAAGGGAAAGCCCGGTGTGGATACCGTGATTCTGGGCGCCAGGAACGAAGCGCAGCTCTTGGATAACCTGGCCGCCGCGGAGTGGGACTTGACCGCGGAGGAGATGGCCAAGCTGGACGAGGCGAGCTCGGTTCCCGAACCGTACCCGTACTGGCATCAGCACAAGTGGGCTTCGGCGCGGAACCCCAAGCTCGCCGCCAAACGAAGCTGAGTCAAGAGCCGGCTTACGTCCAGTAAGGCTCGGGAGCCGGCATGTATTGCACCGGCACGCCGGGCACCAGCGGGCGAAGCCAATCCGCGAATACCTTCATGCCGGGTTGTTCGGAGACGCAGTGACCCAAGGCGATGTAGCCTTTGGGAATTCCGAGCGCCGCGCAGTCCTGGGCGTATTCGACGTTGTCGAACTGGCCGTCGGCTTCCTGCTGCTCGCCGCCCACCACCACGTCCACGCCGACGCTGAAACGCGGCGTAGCGTAGCCCGGGCCAACCCCGATGCGGCTGATCTTCGCGCTCGGATCGCCCACCACGCGGAAGGCCCGCGATCCGGTCATCGTCTTAACCTTGGAAGCGAACGCGCCCAAGGTGGTTTCGGGGATGGTATAGATCTTGCCGCCGCCCATGGTGGCTTCTTCGTCCTCGATGCCGATCTCGCGCAGCTCGCCGACCACGATTTGATCCGGCCGGTGCGCGTGCTGCGCGTCGTGGATGCGCCAGATGACCATGCCGTTCTGTTTGCACCACTCGGTCTTGATCTTATACAGCTTGTTGCCGGCGAGTTTGCTGACGTCGTCCGGGTCGTTCCAGAAGGTGTCCTCATGCGAGATGATGAGGTTGAGCTTGGCCGCGTGCGCCCGCTTGATCACGTCGAACATGCCCATGAAGGTGCAGGCGACTCCGGTCACTTGCGTATTCGGATCGCCGACCTTGAAGGTGTCGCGGCGGCTCCGCTCGCTCCAGGTCCCCATGTTCTTCTTAACAATGTCCACCACTTCATTCGCCGTCATCAGACTGCCCTCCAATAGGGGTCGCTCACGGCGACCCATTTGACCGGAATATTCTTGACTACCGTCTTCAGCCAGGTGGCGCAGGCGTTCATGCCGGGGTCCTCGGACATGGTGCGCCCGACGGTCACGAGACTTTTGGGAATGCCGGCGGTGTTCATGTCCACGGCGTAGGGTACGCACTCCCACTCGCGGACTTCGCCGGCAAGCAGCAAATCCACGTCGTCGAAGTACTTCAGCATGGTGTCGATGGGAATCGAGCCGGGGCACAGGGCAACGCGCTTCACCTTGGATTTCGGGTCGCCCACCGAACGCAGGCCGCCGCGAAGGTTCAGCTTCTTGCGCACGGCCGCCACCGTATCCGCCAAGGAAGCGGAGGGAATGTCATAGAAGGGCGCGTCGCCCGGCACGCGATGCGCGGTCCAGCCGAGGGCCGCTGCGAGACCGGTCAGCATTTCGCCTTCTTTCCGGTCCTGCCAGTGCTGGCGCAGGCGGAAGACCACCATGCCGTTGCTGTCGATAAAGTCGCGCTTCTCGATCTGCGCGTCATCCGGAGCGGCGGCAAGACCAGGGCCGCGCCCGGCCGCGGCCGCGCCGGCCGCGCCACGCGCGCCAGCGGCTGCGCCGCGCCCCGCCTCACCTGCTGCTCCAGGGCCGCGTCCAGCCGCGCCGCCCCTGCCTTGGAAAGCGGGCGCCGCGGCGCCGTCGCGCGAGCCGTAGAAGGTCGGCTCAAGCGTAATGACCATGTTCAAGCCAGCCTTATTCGCCTGACGGAGCACATCCACGGTGGCCATGGCCGTGGTTGCGATTCCCTTAACTTCGGTCTCCGGCTTGCCGGCCTTAAACCCGTCCGGGCCGTTCTCGGGCCACTCGCCACCGAGGCTGGTTTGGATCAACTTTGCGATATCCTGCGCCGTGGAGGTCGCGCCGTAAATGGGTGCGTGCACCAAGGCCAGGCTGCCCGCGAGCCGCGCGAAGGCGCGTCGCGAGAGATTCGGCGTAGTCATGTCTGAAAACCCCTCATCGAGAGCCTATCACAGACCGGCGAAAAGGACCCGCGAACGCTTGAAGCTGGAGGCTTTGACGCGAACGCCGTCTGGCCTGCGCTCAGGCTGCGCCCTTGCCGCGCTTCAAGAAGGTGCCGTCCTCCAGCTCGCGGTAGGCTTCCCGAAGCTGGTCCTGGGTGTTCATCACAATGGGCCCGTACCAGGCAACCGGTTCCTGAAGCGGCTGGCCGGTGCAGAGCAGGAACCGGACGCCCTGTTCGCTGGCTTGTATGGCCACCTCATCGCCGCGATCGAAGAGAACCAGGGAACGGTTCTCCGCCTCGGTGGGGGGCGTGGTGTCCGCCCACCCAATGCCCTCGGTAGGAACTTCCAGCGGGCCGGAGGCGTTGCAGAATTTGCCCGCGCCCGCGAACACGTAGGCGAACGCATGGCGCGTGGTTTCCACGGGCAGGACTTTACGGCGACCGGGCGGCACGGAGACGTCCACGTACAGCGGGTCCGCGGCGATGCCGTCCACGGGGCCGGACTTGCCCCAGAAGCTGCCGCAGACGATGCGCACATGCGTGCCGTCGTCGTCGGTAACCTCCGGGATGTCTCCGGATTTGACTTCCTGGTAGCGCGGCGGCGTCATCTTGAGGTGCGCCGGCAGGTTGGCCCAAAGCTGGAACCCGTGCATTTGCCCGGCGGCGTCACCCTTGGGCATCTCCTGATGGATGATCCCGCTGCCGGCGGTCATCCACTGGATGTCGCCCGCGCCGATGGCTCCGCGGTTGCCCATGCTGTCGCCGTGCTCCACGGTTCCGGCCAGCACGTAGGTGATGGTTTCGATGCCCCGGTGCGGATGCCAGGGGAAGCCCGCAAGGTAGTCGTCCGGAATGTCGTTGCGGAAATCGTCGAGAAGAAGGAACGGGTCGAAGTCGTGCGTGTTGCCGAACCCGAACGCGCGGCGCAGGTGCACGCCGGCGCCTTCCAGAGTCGGTTTGGACTTAATCAGCTTCTTGACCGGGCGTAGAGACATGAAACCCCTCCGGGGGATTGGATGAGGGAAACCGAAGTTCGGATGCCGCCCTAGCCGGCGATGGCGGAAACCAGGGCCAGGGACGCCCCGCTCGCCTGCATTTCCGCTAGCGCCTGGGTGGAGTTGGCGGCGTCCAGGGTTTCGATGGCGTCGGTGACCACTGTGACCGGCTTGCCGGTCTGGAGCAGGCCGCGAACCGCGTGCAGAACGCACACCTCGGTTACCACGCCGTAAACCACGTAGCGCTCCGCCTGGAGGGCATCGAGCAGCTTGTGTATGTTTCGGCACTCAAAGGCGTTGACGGTCTGCTTCTCAAGGATGAATTGGCGCCCGGCTTCAAGCGGGAGAGCGCATTCGACGTTCGGAATCGTGACGCGGCCTTCCACGAGGGTGGCCTCCGGTTTGCGCTGGCCCAGGGTTCCGGCAATGCAGTGAGGCGGCCAGACGGAAAACTCGGGATCATTCTCCGCATGGGCATCCATGGAGGAAATCAGGGGGATTCCGCGCGCGGCGGCGAAATGGTTCAATCGCGAGACCGCCGGCGCAATACGCTCCGCCCCCGGCACATAGAGCGCCCCGGCGGGGTACAGAAAATCGATTTGCGTATCGACGTCGAAGAAGACCGTTCTCATGGGAGCAGATTGCGGCGGGTCTGCTCGATGAGCGCGCGCAGTTCGCGGCTGTGGATCACCGTGCGAGGCTCGGCCACGTCCAATTCTCGCAAAGCGGGGGACAGCTTGGCGATGCACTCCGCCGCGCGCTGGCGAGCCTGTTCCAGGGAGGGCAGCGTCTCCACCAGACGCCCGCTCAGGATGACGGGCCGCAGCAGCGCTTCCCCGCGTCCGCATTCGCCGGAGCGCGCAATCACGTCGCGCTCCACGTCGCGAAACACTTGCTTGGCGCCGGGGTAGGAGGTCTTCTCCTCGCTGTACTTGGCGGTGAAGCGCTTGATGCCCTGAATGTCCAGTTCCACCAGCTTGTACGCGGCGGGCATGGCCGGGGCGTCGGCCGAGGTGGCTAGTTCGGTCCCCACGCCGAAACTGTCAATGGGCGCGCCGCCGCGCACCAGGTCGCGGATCTTGTACTCGTCCAGGTCGCCGCTGGCCATGATCTTGGCATCGGCGCAGCCGGCCTCATCCAGAATGGCGCGGACCTGGCGTGTCAGCGCCGCCAGGTCGCCGCTATCCAGGCGCACGCCCCACAGCGGCCGGCCGAGTTTCGCCGCGCGGCGGGCGCCCTCCAGCGTGTCGTAGGTGTCGATAAGTTGGACAGCCGATTCGCCCAGCGTGCGCTGGAGATGGCGGAAGGCCTCAAGCTCGCCCGCAAAAGACATCACCCAGGAGTGCGCCGCCGTCCCCATTACGGGGATTCCGTAGCGATAGCCCGCAAGCGTGTTGCTGGTTCCGGCGCACCCGCCGATGTAGGCCGCGCGCGCTCCCAGTACGCCCGCTTCCGGGGTATGGGCGCGGCGCGTTCCGAACTCCACCACGGGGCGGCCGCCGGCCGCGGCCACGCAGCGCGCCGCCTTGGAAGCCACCAGCGTGGGGAAAGTGGCCGCGGCGAGCAGGTACGTTTCCGGAATCTGCGCTTCCACGATGGGCGCGCGCACGGTCAACATCGGTTCGCCGGCAAAGAGAGGCGTGCCCTCGGGGACCGCGAACAGATCGCCTGTGAAGCGCAGTTGCCGCAGGTATTCGAAGAACTCCGGCGGCGCCTTTTGAAACGGAGGCAGGCCGCGCAGGTAGGCGATCTCCTCGGGCGTGAAGCGTAGGTTCAGCAGGTAATCGACGACCTGCGGCAGGCCGGCTGCCACAACGTAGTTGCGGTTCCGAGGCAGATGCCGGACGTACAATTCGAATGTCGCGACCTCGTCCGTCTTGCCGGCCTGAAAATAGCCGGCCGCCATGGTGAGCTCGTAGAGGTCGGTGAGCAGGGCGGGCATGGGTGCAGTAGTCGTCAGTAAGAGATAGCCATCAGCCGTCAGCCTTTGGTGGCTCGCTCCGCTTGCGTCTGTTTTGCCGACGGCTAAAGGCTGATGGCTGACGGCTGCCTTCTTCCTACTTCTTCTTCTCCGGGAGCGCCTCTACTACTCCGGCGGCGGCCTTTTGCAGGTCGTCCACGGCTGTGGCGTCCAATACATAGATGCTCGGCCCGCCCACCCGGGTCGCGAAATAATCGCTGCCTTGCTTGGTGATGACCACCTTGTCGACCTTTTTGCCGCCGTTCCAGGTCACGCCCGCCTCGAAAACCTCGCTTCCGCCGCCCTTGTCGGAAAACTTGGTGGCGGTCAAGTCGCGCAATTTGTCGATCACGGCCTGGACGCTGGCGCTGTCCATGGTCTTCGCGCCGTTCAGCCACTTGTCGCCGGATTTCACGTAGGTGGCGTTCTTGAGCTCGATCTTGCTCGGATCGTTAAAACCGAAGTCGTAGAGCTTCTTGTTGCGATAATCGTCCAGGCCTTTGGCCAGGGCATCCCCGGTGTCGCTGGATGTCTTCCATTCGCCCTGCACCACGGAGCTCTTGGCGTAGTAGTTCTTGTCCTTGTCCTGGCGGATTTCCAGGGTCTGGCTCCCCGCCGAATCGGTCACCGTGACGGTGGCGATCTTCGCCGCGCCGGCGAATTTCTTGGCGGCGTCCTCCGCGGTCTCGGTGTTATCGAACTTGGCGTCCTTGAGCTTGTCCACCAGTCCGCTCACTGCGGAACTATCGGCGCGCAGCGGGCGCGGCTTCACAATCTCCCAATCGCCCTGGCCGTTCTTGCCGAACTCGATGTTGTCGCCCTTCACGTTGAGCGCCACGCGCGTGAGCTTGTCCGGGTCGAACGTCAGCAGGCTCTTGTCGCGCAGAATGTCCGCGGTCTTATCGAGCGCGGTCTTGGCGTCGCTCCCCACGGTGAATACCCGCGGATCGCTGGGCAGCTTGGCGTAGTAGCCGGAATTATCCAGCGTAGCGTTCCCGATCAGGACTTCGTCCTTCTTGCCGTCCTTGCGGGTTACCGTGACATCCAGCGTGGGGATGTCCAGCCCATAGGCGTGCAGATCGGCGTCCTTATCCACCACGGTCTTGTCGGCGTTCAGAGCGGAGAGCGTGGAAACAATGCTCGCCACGCCATCCTGATCCGCCGGGTACGCCTGCGGCGCCGTGATGGCCCATTTGCCGTTTTGCTTGGCCAGGTCCAGGGTCTGGCCCACCAGGTTCTTGATTTGGATGTCCTGAAACTGGTCGTCCGGGATGCTCAGGATCTTAACGGTGTTGTCGGCGGGCTTGGTGGTGGCCTGCTTCTTGTTCGACCACCAGACCAGCCCGCTCAAACCAACCAGGACGACTACGGCGATCAATAGTCCCTGAGGCTTCATGGACTACCTCCGTTTCCACCACGTGCCGAGGCCGAACCCGACCACGGCCAGCGGGAATATGACAATGCTCAGCCAGAACAGCGTGGTGAGACGCTGCACGGTGAGGTTCATCGGCTGGTCCGCGGTGGACTTGGGGCGAATGGAGATGAGGTCTTCCTGGGAAGCGAGCCAGTTGATCATGTTGGCGAACAGGTCGCCATTGGCGAGGCGGCGCGAGCCTGCCAGGCTGTTTTCCGCCCATTCCGACGTGCCCACCACAATGAACCGGCCGTTCGGGCTGCCGGTGTATGTGCCCGCCACGGCGATGTTGAACGGACCCTTCTTGCCCTTCTTGGGATCCACGGCGCCGCCCGGCCCGATCTCGGTGGTGGCTAGGCTATCCTCCGTGGTGGCGATCAGCTTATCCAACGTGGTCTTGTCCGCGTTCTTGATGTCGATGGAGCGCGAAAGCGGGAACGCCGTGGGCACGCCGGAGAGCGGCTGAGTGACGGTGTGAGTGGGGTATTGCGTGATGAACGGCACTTCCGGCCCAAGGCCGAACAGGCCCCCCAGTCCGCTGAGGTCCAGCACCAGATCCTTGTTCACGGTTACGCCCCAGCCCGCCAGCAGGCCCAGCAGCGGGGCATTGTCGGCGGGAGATTGGCCGCGGCCCAGCTTCAGCGTCTCATCCAGCAGAAAGAGCCCGCGCCCGCCGCCTTCAATGTAGGACTTCAGGCCGTCCACCACGGACTGCGGATAATCCGTCTGCGGTCCGGCGGCCACCAACACTGTGCAGTCCTTCGGCACTTCAAAGGCCTGCGGCGCGGCGGCTTGCTGCACGTTGAGCGTCTTGCCCGCTTCCGGCGCGGCGCCCTTGGGCGTAATGGTGCGGGTCTTGTAATTGTCCTGCTCCACCAGTTGCTTCACCGCGGAATAACCGGAGGCCCCGGTGTCGTCAATGGAGTGCTCGCCGGCGGCGGAGAGGAAGCACACGTTGCGGTCGCCCGTGCTCTCGGCTCGCAGCAGGGCGCCGGTAATCTCTTCCTCGGTAAGGGCCTTGGCGCCTTCCTTCTTATCGCCCATGGCCACAATGACGGGGGAATCGCTGCGATAACCCGCGGCCTTCGCCTGCTCCGGTTTGCGCGTCGGGTCCACGTATACCGCGTGCACCTTGGGTGAAAGATCGGAGTAGCGGTCCAGCGTGTCCTTGGCGGTCTGGAAGCTGGCGTTGTCTCCGAAATACGTGAGAGTGGCGTCCGTTTTCAGTCCCTTCACCAGCTTGATGGTCTGGTCGCTGAGGCTGAATTGCTTGTTGGAAGTCGCGTCGTAGGACTTGTCGTAGCGGTTGCCGAGGAAGTTGATGGCCGCCAGGACCGCGAGCACCACAAGCGTGTATATGGTGGCGTAAACGCTGTACTTCGTCTGCCGGGATTTCATCCAGTTCGCGGCCATGTTAGGACCTCCACCGCAGCGATTCGAGCGATCGCGCCGTCAGGAATAAGCAGAGAAACGTCAGGGACAGGTAAAAGATCACGTCCTTGGAGTCCAGCACGCCTTTTCCGAAGTTCTCAAAGTGCGTGACAATCGACATGTAGTTCACCACCTGGGAAGTTACCGTATTGTCGAAGGCCGTGAACCAGCTCAGCAGCCAAAGGAGCAGCGCCATGAAAAAAGTAGCGATTCCCGCGATGATCTGGTTCTTGGTCATGGTGGAAATCAGCGTTCCCAGCGCCAGCAGGCAGCCGCCTTGCAGCAGCAGCCCCAGGTAGCCCACCAGCGTGGGCTTCAGGTCCGGCTTGCCCCACAGGAACAAAAGGCCCAGGTTCAGCATGGACATTCCCAACACGCAGGCGTAGAGCGTGAGCGCCCCGAGCCATTTCCCCACGATCACTTCCAGGTCCGAAACCGGCGAGGTGAGCAGCAGTTCGATGGTGCCGGTGCGCTTCTCCTCGGCGAACACCCGCATGGTGATCATGGGGATCAGGAACAGTCCGATGGTTCCGGCGAAGCCGAGCAGGGGCCGGATGATCTGGTCGTTGACGCTGATGGGCCCCCCGCCTTCCTGGGATTGCAGCAACGTGAAGCGAACGAAATCGCGCGAGGCGTTGAAGAACGTCCAACCGAAAATCAGCGCGAAGATCGCCATGACGGCGTAAGCGATAGGGGACGCGAAATAGCTTCTGAGTTCTTTTCGGCAAATCAGCAGAGCATTCGTCATTGCTGGCTTTCTCCTTTGGCCGCTTCGGCGGGAACGGCGGAGTGCTTCTCCGCGGCAGTGAGCTGCAGGAAGATGTCTTCCAGGCTCAAACCCGCGGCGTGCAATTCATTCAAGCCCCAGCCGGAGTTGACCACGGCGCGCGCCAGGTCGGCGCGGATATGGCGGCCCTGCAGGCTCTCCACTTCAAAGCGCAGGCGGCTGTCCTTGGAATCCTTCATCACCACGCGGCTCACGCCTGGGGCCTGCTCCAGCTTTTGCTGGACCTGCGTGGGATCGGGGTGTCCTCCGGGCGCCTCCACTTCCACCATCACGGATTCGGAGCCGCGCAGGCGATTGGTGAGGTTGGACACCGTATCGATGGCGACCAGCTTGCCCTGGTTGATGATGATGACGTTGTCGCAGGTGTGCTCCACTTCCGAAAGGATGTGGGTGCTGAGGATGATGGTGTGCTCGCCCGCCAGCGACCGCAGCAGCTCGCGGATTTCGATGATCTGCTTGGGGTCCAGGCCGGAGGTGGGCTCGTCCAAAATCAAAACGTCGGGGTTGTGGATGATGGCCGCAGCCAGCCCGACGCGCTGGCGGTAGCCTTTGGAGAGCTTCGAGATCAGCTTGCTGCGAACGTCGCCGAGGGCGCAGCGTCCGGTAACGTCGTCCACGCGGCGGCCGAGATCGGCCGAGGAGATCCGCTTCAACCTGCCGACGAAGCGCAGGTATTCGCGGACTTCCATTTCCGGATAAAGCGGGGGCGTTTCGGGCAAATAGCCGATGCGGCGCTTGACTTGCATCGGGTGCTCGAGCACGTCGTAACCGGCGACGGTCGCGCTGCCGGCGGTTGGCGGTAGGAAGCACGTAAGGACGCGCATCGTGGTGGTCTTCCCGGCGCCGTTGGGGCCCAGAAAACCCACAATTTGGCCCTTGGCGACTTCGAAAGAAATGTTGTCCACGGCGACGGTGCGTGCGTATCGCTTGGTTAGACCTTCAACTTTAATCATGGCGATTGAATGTCCCGGCAAAGATAGACGTGAAAGTAGCCATTTTGGCGCGAACAGAGGAGCGCAAGGGTCCAAAAACAGAAAACCCTTGCTGCTTAAACATGATATGAGCGGTTGGGAAGGCTTGTCAATTTGACCCATCAGCCTTCAGCCGTCTGCCATCAGGAAATGCACCGCATGTTGCGGTCTTGCTGGGCTCCGCCTTGGGCCGCGGCCGGCCGAACGCCGCGGGCGCACGCCGCCGGCGGCTGCAGGGCGGGAAGCGCCGCGCGCGAATCGCTGACGGCTGATGGCTGAAAGCTGGTAGCGTATTTCCCATGGGCCGCATTCGCGTTCTTCCGGATCAGGTCGCCAACAAGATCGCGGCGGGGGAAGTGGTGGAGCGGCCGGCTTCGGTGGTC
This sequence comes from Bryobacteraceae bacterium, assembly GCA_035524535.1. Taxonomy (GTDB): domain Bacteria; phylum Acidobacteriota; class Terriglobia; order Bryobacterales; family Bryobacteraceae; genus BOG-224. The sequence continues at coordinate 2,485 of DATKOS010000281.1, read as the reverse complement.
AAGGAGCTGCTGGAAAACTCTCTGGACGCCGGCGCCACGGACCTGCGCGTGGAGGTGGAAGCCGGCGGCCGCCGTCTGATGCGCGTCGTCGACGACGGCTGCGGTATGCTGCGGGACGACGCGCTGCTGGCCTTTGAGCGCCACGCCACCAGCAAGCTGCGCGATGTGAAGGACCTGCTTTCCATCGCCACGCTGGGGTTCCGCGGCGAGGCCTTGCCGTCCATCGCGTCGGTCTCGCGGCTCTTGCTGGAGACGCGCGCGGCCGAGGAAACCACGGGCACGAGCATCGAGATTGCAGGCGGGAAGATGCTGCGCTGCGAGGAAGCGGCGCTTGGCCGCGGAACGTCCATCACCGTGCGCGATCTGTTTTATAACGTGCCGGCGCGGCGCAAGTTCCTGCGCACGGAGCAAACCGAGCTGGCGCATATCGCGTCCTTGGTGACGCACTACAGCCTGGCGCATCCGGAAAAGGCCTTCCGCCTGGTTAGCGGCGCCTCCGAGCTGCTCAGCGTGACGCCCGTGGCCACGCTCCACGAGCGCGTGTATCAGGTATTCGGCAGTCAGGCGTTGGAGGACCTGGTGGAGATAGGCGCGCGCGAGAGGAACCTCTTCCTGCCCGCCCCCAGCGCGCCGCCCACGCAGGCGATTGCGGAAAGCCGCGCGGAGCCCGAGGAACCCGCGGTGCGCACGTTCCGGCTGACGGGCTTTTTCTCGCGCCCGCAAGTGCAGAAAGCCAACCGCAATTCGATTTTCATTTTCGTGAATGGACGATTGATCCGGGACCGCCTGCTGCTGCACGCGCTCTCCTCCGCGTATCACAACCTGATGCCGGCTACGTCGTACCCGTTCTCCCTGCTGTTTCTCACATGTGACGCCGAGGAAGTGGATGTAAACGTACATCCCTCCAAAACCGAGGTCCGATTCCGTCACGGATCGTTCGTGCACGACTTCGTGCGGGACACGATTCGCGAGCGGTTGATGGAGAGCCGTCCGGCGCCCTCCTTCTCGGCGGGGCCGGCGCGTCCCCCGTCCTTGCCCACGCCGCAGCCCGGCGCCGCGCTGCCGTACTCCGAGTTCAGCCAGATGATAGAGAACCAGGAAGCGGCGGGCCTGGTGGATGCGGCCGATGCCGCCGGCATGGCGCGCGAGAGGAACGGCCGGGAGGAAGGAGAGCCCGCGCCGGGCGCGGCGCTGCCCGATTTCGCGCTGCGTCCCACGCGCGCTCCGGATCCTCGCTTGGATTTCACGGCGCCGCCGCTCGAAATCTCGCCCGGGCCCGCGCCATCGGGCAAACTATCTCGGCGTCTCGATACGCATGGAGTGTTCCCGCCGGAGGCGGTGCCGGCGCCGGAGACGTCGCTCAGCGCGCTCTCCGACCTGCGGCCGCTGGGGCAGATCCACGAGAGCTTCATCATCGCCGCGGGGCGCGATGGTCTGTGGATCATCGATCAGCATGTGGCCCACGAACGCATCCTGTTCGAGCAGGTGATGAAGCAGCGGGCGGCCGGGCGCGTGGAGATGCAGCGGCTGCTCATGCCGGTGATTATCCAGCTCACGCCCGAACAGCAGATCGATTACGCGCGCATCGCCGAGGAACTGCACGCCTCCGGATTCGAGACCGAACCCTTCGGCGCGCGGACCATTGCCGTGAAGGCCGCGCCGGCGGCGGTGGGCGGCGCGGATCTGGAGAAGATCCTGTTTGAGATTCTGGAGACGGCGGATGCGGAGCTGCGCGGGGCGTCCCTGGACGACCTGAGGCGCGGCATCTGCGCCTCCATCGCCTGCCGCGCCGCCATCAAGATCAACACGCATCTAGACGCCGCCAAAATGGAGTGGCTCCTGCGCGCCCTGGCGGCCACGGACTGCCCCATGAGCTGCCCCCACGGCCGCCCCATCGCCCTGCACTACTCAACCCGCGACATCCTGAAGACATTCCACCGCATCTAACCCCAATGTGCCATCAAACGTGTTGAAAGATCCAACACATTGCAGGTAAATAGGTCTTATTCGACCTGTTCGTGTAGTTTTTCCCCTCGGTTTGTGAAAATTCGCTTGTCGCGGATTTCCATATGGCGCTAATCTCCAAGTATGCGGCCGTTCGCGCCGCTCGCTCAAGGGAGATCGATCATGCCGGAAGAAGCTTTACATATTACTGATAAGCGCACGGGGGCCGCTTATGAGGTCCCCATCAACGACGGGACCATTCGGGCCATGGATCTGCGCAAGATCAAGGCCGGGCCCGAGGATTTCGGGCTGATGACCTACGACCCCGCGTTCATGAACACGGCGTCCTGCCGTAGCGCCATCACCTACATTGACGGCGATAAGGGCATCCTGCGCTACCGCGGGTACCCGATCGAGCAGCTCGCCGAGAGTTGCACCTTTCTGGAAGTCGCGTACCTGCTGCTGAATGGGGAGCTTCCCACCCAGTCTCAGCTAGACGACTGGGTCAATCAGGTGACGCATCACACCATGATCCACGAGA
>DATKOS010000280.1:0-4881 GCA_035524535.1 Bryobacteraceae bacterium | reverse complement strand
CGCGACGGACTGTCGCGTACCCCGGACCGCGTGGACCAGGCCCTCAAGTTCCTCACCGAGGGTTACCGGGCGGATATCCCCAAGATCGTCAACGGCGCGCTCTACGAAGTGAAGTACGACGAAATGGTGGTGGTGCGCGACATCGAATTCTTCAGCCTCTGCGAACACCATCTTCTGCCCTTCTTCGGCAAGGTCCACATCGCCTACCTGCCGCGTACGCGGGTGATCGGCCTGAGCAAATTGCCGCGCATTGTGGATGCTTTCGCGCGGCGCCTGCAAATCCAGGAGCGCCTCACGCAGCAGATTGCGCAGACCATTGAAGAGACCGTGGACCCGCTGGGCGTGGGCGTCATCTGCGAGGCCCGGCATTTCTGCATGATGATGCGCGGCGTGGAAAAGCAGCACTCCGGCGCCATGACCAGCGCCATGCTGGGCGCCTTCCGGGACCGCAAGGAAACGCGCGACGAGTTCCTCGCGCTGGTAAATCACAAGAGCAGCGTCTGACGCCGCCCGGCCGGCGCTACGGCAGAAGCTGCCGCAATTGCTCCATCAGTTCCGAGGGGAAGAACGGCTTGCGGAGGAAGTGGACGCCTTCCTCCCTGCCCAGCTTGGTTTCGGGCTGCGTCCCGGAGATCAGCAACACCGAGGCTTCGGGCCGCAGTTCCAGCACCCGCTCGGCCAGTTCGCCTCCATCCATTTCGGGCATCTTCAGGTCTGAGATCAGCAGGTGCACGGTCTGGCGCGAGGCGATCTGCAAGGCTTCGCTCGGCCGCGCCGCGGCAATCACGCGCACGCGCCGGGGCTTCAGCATGCTCTCCAGCAGCCGCAGGATCTGCGGGTCGTCGTCTACTACCAGAATGGTGCGCTCGCCTTGGTCCATGGGGTCTGCCGCAGGTTAGCGGGAAAATCGCCGGCGCGGAGAGTTGGAGCACGCTGAGGAGGTGCGGGAATAAAGGCCGCTGCCTTTGTGCTGGCTCACTCCACCGATCCTCCGCCGGTTTCGTTAGTGTACCGCGATCGTGACGCCGGATTGCGAAGCGACGCCGCCGATTTGCACCACCACCGGCGCGTTGCCGGGAGCGACCCCGCTGGGAATCCGCAACTGAATCTTCAGGACGCCCGCCACGGTCCCAGGCGATCCGCCGTAGGATATCACTTGAGCCGGCAAGCCGCCAACCGTGGCAGTCACGGGAAGTACGGGCGCGGGGGGCGAGGTTGTGGCGATGAGGCCGTCCGTCCCGCCGGGGTTGGTCTGCCCTTCGCCGGTCTCGAAAATGGTTACCGCGCTGCCCGCCAAAGCGGGGTTGGAGGCCCCGTTCAGCGAGCCGTCCTGGTTGTAGGCCGCAGCCAAGCCCTGGCCCGAGGCATTCATGGTGAACACGCCCGGCGAGGCCGGCGCCAGGGGCACCGTCACCGGGGCCGTGATTTGCCCCTGGGATTCCACCAGCACCTGCGCGGTTGTTCCGCTCACGCCGTAGGGAACCACGGCGGCCACCTGCGTGCTCCAGGTGTAGATCATGGGTCCGGCTTTCCCGTTAATCAGCACGCTGGTTCCAGCCAGGCTGGTGGCTACTCTTCCATAGACCGGGTCGATCTGTTCGGTGGCCAGCATGGACGGGCCCAAACCCGCGCCGTAGATGGTAATCACCTCGCCCGGCGCGATGGGCCCGGGCAGGTTGCTGGCGCTGTTAGTCACGGCGCCGATGGAAAGCGTGACGGGCAGCGGCGATAGTTCGCGGACCGCGCTATTGCCGGAGTCGGTTACAAACAGGTTGCCGCCCGAGCCCAGCGCGATCCCGGCCGGTCCGCTCAACTGCGCGCTGGTAGCCGGCCCGCCGTCTCCCGAAAATCCGCGCGTGCCGTTGCCCGCGATGGTCACAATCACGCCGCTCGAATAGACCTTGCGGACGTACGTGCTGCCGTCGGTGATGAAGAGATCGCCCAGGGAATCCAGAGCCAGGCCGGTGGGGTTGGTCAACTGAGCGCTGGTAGCCGGGCCGAAGTCGCCGGCATAACCAGCGGCCCCCGTGCCCGCCACGGTGGAGATATAGCCGGACGGGCTCACCATGCGTACTACGTTATTCACGGCGTCGGCAATGTAGATGTCGCCCGCCGCATCCACGGCCACGGCCTTCGGGCTGTCCAGTTCCGCGTTTACCGCCAGGCCGCCGTCGCCCGCGTAGCCGCCCACTCCGTTGCCCGCAACGGTGGAGATGACCCCGGTGGCGGCGGAGACCTTGCGCACCCGGTCACCCGTGAACTCGGCGATGTAAAGGTTGCCCGCGCCATCCAGGCATACGCCGAAAGGCGTGTTCAGGGTAGCGCCGGACGCGGCGCTGCCATCGCCCGAGGAACCGGCCGTGCCCGTGCCCGCCACGGTGGAAATCACGCCGCCGGGCGTCACTTTGCGCACGCGATGGTTGCCGCGGTCGGCAATGTAGACGTTGCCCGCCGTATCCACCGCCACGCCCTGCGGCGTGTCAAGCTGAGCGGACGGACCAGCCGCGCCATCCCCACCATAGCCCGCCGTGCCATTGCCCGCGATGGTGGAGATTACGCCGCTGGGAGAGATCTTGCGCACGGCGTTGTTGTCGGAATCCGCGAAATACACGCTGCCGTCGGCCCCTACCGCGACGCCCTGCGGGAAGTTCAACTGCGCGTTGTTGGCCGCGCCGCTATCGCCCGAGTAGCTGTAGACGCCGTTGCCCGCAACGGTGTTGATGTTGGGATTCGTCCCGGCCACCGCCGTGATCTTGCGGACGCGGTTGTTGAGCGTATCCGCGATATAGAGATTGCCGGAGGGATCGGTGGCGATTCCGGCGGCGAGGTTGAGCGTGGAAGCCGACGCCGGGCCGCCATCGCCGCCGAAGCCGTTGGGCCGGTTGCCGGCGATGGAGTTGATGCACCAGTTGCCTTGCACGCAGGTCTTGGGGTTCCAGGTGGCCAGGCTGATCATGCGGACCCGCGCGCCGGCGGGGTCTGCCTCCATCTCGTAGACGTTGCCGGCGGAATCCACCGCCACGCTGACGGGGTTGTACAGACCCGCGTTGATCGCGGGCCCGCCGTCGCCCCAGAAGGCGCCGACGACGCCGACCGGCGGCGCGGGAGAGAGAAGACCGGCGCCGGCGATGTAGTTGATGTTGCCGTCCGTGGTCACCTTGCGGATGAGGTTGTTGCCGGTATCGGCGATGTAGATGTTCCCGCTGGAATCGACGGCCACATCCTCGGGCACGCGGAGCTCCGCAAGCACGGCCTGATACGGGATGGGGTAGGGCGGCGCGGGAGTCGTGGGGTAGCCCGCGTCGCCGCCGTAACCGGCGTAGGAATCGCCCGCGATGGTCTCAATGACGCCGAGGCCGATGAACACTTCCACAATGCGATTGTGGCTGGTATCGGCGATGTAGACGTTGTTCGAGGAATCCACCGCGACGCCGGAAGGCAGGTGCAGATTAGCTTGCGTGGGCGGGCCGCCGTCTCCGTAAATGGGGACGGCCGGGCTCACCGGCTGAGCCGGGAGCGCATCGCCCGTCTGGCCGTTTCCGGCGAAGGTGTTGATGTTGCCGTCCGGCGTGACCACGCGCACGCGATTGTTGAGGGAGTCCGCGATGTAGACATCGCCCTTGGAATCCACCGCCAGGCCCTGGGGCCCGTTCAACTGCGCCTTGATGGCCGGTCCGCCATCGCCCGAGAAGCCCGGATGACCCGTTCCGGCGAACACGGTGAGCCTGCCGGCGCTGGATACCTTGAACACGGAATTGAGGCTGCTGAAGTAGAAGTTGCCGGAGTTGTCAGCGGTGACGCGCGCGGGCTGCCCCACGGAAGTCCCGGTGGCGGTGAGCGCCTGCGCGAACAACGGCGTGGCGCCCGCCACCGTGGTAATGGAATATTGCTGCGCTACCGCGGGCGCGGCAAGCGCCAGCATGAGACCGCTGAGGTAGAGCCTAGAGGCTGCCTTTGCCATGTATGATTCCGTTCCCCGAAGCTGACTGCGGCAAGCGAGCTTCCGGCGCCCCGCGCGGCGGCTCCCGGATGCTTACCTAATGACGTAAAAATACGGGGTTTAAGCAGCTATGATACCACTCGAACAGGGGCCCTCCGGAAACCCGTTGCCAAACCAGCGGCGCCGGGGCGAAGCGCCCTGTTTTCAACGGTCCGGAGGCCCGGCCGGCGAGTCGGACCGGGTTGCCCCGCGAGAGCGGCGGTGTGCAGGAATCGCCCGGCTGTGGTTTGGCGGCCCGATGCGGGACCTAAACGCCGAATAATGCGTGGTATTTGGCCGGCATGCGCGTGCGCTGCATCTGGCTGTTCACGAAGACGTGGCGGGTGTGGCCGGTGGCCAGCACCTGGCCGGTCTCCGCAAGCCGCATCTCATAGGCGAAAACGGCGATGCGGGCGTTGGCGTCATCCACCCAGGTCTTGACGATCACTTCGTCGTCGAAATGCGCCGGCGCGCGGTAGCGGCAGTACGACTCGGCCACCGCCAGGGCCACGCCATCCTCTTTTTCCATGTCGCGGTAGCTGAAGCCCATTGCCTTGCAAAGCTCCACGCGGCCCACTTCCATCCAGACCAGATAGTTGGCGTAGTACACCACGCCCATGCGGTCGGTTTCGGCGTAGCGCACGCGCAGACGGGTTTCCGAGGAGGGTTTCATAGGTCAGACGTATTGTAGCCCGCTGCAACGGGGCCAGCGCCAATGCGTCTGATAGACTTAGGATACCCATCGGCGATGCGTGCTCGCGTTGTATTTTTCGGCGTTTTGAAGGATCTTGTGGGCCGGGAATCCGAGGAGGTCGAGCTTCCGGACGGCGCCAGTCTGGCCGCCCTGTTTGAGGCCTACGCGGCGCGGTTTCCGCGGTTGGGGGAGATGCGGGCCAGCATCG
>DATKOS010000279.1:0-2223 GCA_035524535.1 Bryobacteraceae bacterium | reverse complement strand
TGGCCGTTGTTGCCGTACTCCTTGCCGGTCTGAAATGCCTTCACGTTGGGCGTCGGAACCGGCCGAGCCTTGTAGCCCAGTCCTTCCAGGGCGCCCTGCACAAGCTTTTCATGCTTCCAGGTGAGGCCCCCGAAGAGCAGCGTGGTGGACCCGCGCTCGCTCCTGGTGAAGGGGCGCTCCTGGGGACGCTTGAACTGGTGATGGTCGTGGCGCGCAATGCCAGCTTCGCGCTCGAGACGAGCACGCTCTTCGGCCAGCCGCTGCCGGATAGTCTCTTCTACGGTCGAGGAGCCGATCTGTACTAAACCGGCGGAAGGCGAAATTTCAGGAGTTACACTCTGAGTGCTCATATTTTTACCCAGTTTGGAGTCATCTTGCCGCCGAAATTGATGGAAATAAACCACTAGCCATCGAATGGCGACATTCCAATTGGAACGGGGGAATAATCGGGGTGAGCGGAGCGCCTTCTCCGGCCGGAAGTCTCTGGAAATGTGTGTGATTCGTGACGAAAGGGGCTTGGTGGAGCTAGCCGCGGACGAGCGGCGATCAAGCGGCCTCCAACGGCCGGCGGCAGGTCCCGAGGCAAAAAGCGCCAGGAGCGGAAGCCTGCCACCTGTTAGCCGGAGGCCGCGATTTCGCTAGAGCACTTCCTCCGACCAGGTCTCCAGGCCCTGTTTGATCTTCGTCATGAACTGGTCGGCAAGAGCGCCGTCAATCAGGCGGTGATCGAAGCTGAGAGACAAGTGACAAATGGAGCGGATGGCGATGGCGTCATCCACCACTACCGCCGCCTTGTCGACCGTGCCCACGCCCAGGATCGCCACTTGCGGCTGGTTGATGATCGGCGTTCCGATGAGGCTGCCGAAGCTGCCGAAATTCGTGATGGAGAATGTACCGCCCAGCACTTCGTCCGGCTTCAACTGGCGGGAACGGGCGCGCGTGGCCAGATCCACGATGGAGCGCTGGAGCCCGAGCACGTTCTTTTCATCGGCCGCCCGGATCACGGGGACGATCAAGCCGTTCTCCAAGGCGACCGCGATGCCGATATTGATTTCGTTGTGGTAGATGACGTTATTGCCGTCGAGCGATGCGTTCAGCATGGGATACTCGCGCAGCGCGGCCACGGCCGCGCGGGTGATGAACGGCAGATAAGTCAGCGAGAATCCATGGCGCGCCTGGAAATCGGCCTTGTGGCGTTCCCGCATGCGCGCCACACGCGTCATATCGACGCGATGGACGGTGGTCACGTGCGCCGAGGTGCGCTTGGAGAGCAGCATGTGCTCGGCGATCTTCGCGCGCATGGCGCTTAGCGGCTCCACGCGCGAACCTGCCATCGGCTTGATGGGCGCTGCGGTAACCGGCGGCGCGGGCGCCGCAGTTGGAGCCGGAGCGGCTTTCGGTGCGCCCGGCGCAGCGGCGGCCTTGCCCTGGGCCAGGTAGACCTCCAAATCCTGCTTGGTGATGCGGCCTCCGGCGCCGGTGCCCGAAACGCGGCTCAGGTCGATATTGTTCTCGCGCGCCATCTTGCGCACCAGCGGCGAGAGCGGGCCCTGCGGTTCGGCGCCGGCGGCCGGAACTTCCGCCGGAGGGGCGGGCGCGGGCTCCGGCGCGGCCGGAGGGGCTGCCTGCGCGGCAGGGGCCGGGGCAGGCACGGCAGAAGCGGCGGCGGCTTCCGCGGGAGCGGCCTTTGCGGCGCCGGCGCCATCGCCTTCCTGAATGCGCGCCACCACGGTCTTGATCTGCACGGTGACGCCCTCGCTCACCAGCACCTCGGTGAGCGTCCCGGCGGCCGGAGACGGAATCTCTGTATCCACCTTGTCGGTGGAGATCTCGAATAGCGGCTCGTCGCGCTCGACGTGCTCGCCCGGCTTCTTCAGCCACCGCGTCAGCGTCCCTTCCACAATGCTTTCGCCCATCTGAGGCATCACTACGTCGGTCATTTCAATTCCCCTTTTCCGAAGCCGCTAAAACGGCGCTCTCCGCGGCGATCTCGCAATCGAAGATTCGGCCAAAATGGCCCGCGAGCCGCAGCCCTACTTCCGCCACGCTTGCGCGCGCGCCAAGCTGCGCCATCGACGTCACGGGCTTCGTAAGGCCGCACGGCACAATGTACTGGAAGTAGCTCAAATCCGTGTTCACATTCAGCGCAAAACCGTGCGACGTTACCCAGCGGCTTATGTGCACGCCGATCGCGCCGATCTTGCGCTCCCGCACCCACACGCC
>DATKOS010000278.1:0-7391 GCA_035524535.1 Bryobacteraceae bacterium | reverse complement strand
GGCGCTGCTGCTGGCCGCCGGAGAGGCGCGTGCCGAGGGAATCCAGGCGGTCCTTCACCTCGTCCCAGAGGGCGGCGAGGCGGAGGCACCGTTCGACGCGCTCTTCGAGGGCGTGGCGGTCGCGGAGCCCGGCCATGCGCGGAGCGAAGGCGACGTTATCGAAGATGGAGAGCGGGAGGCCGACGGGGAGGGGCGCGACCATGCCGATCTTGCGCCGGAGGGCGGGCAGGTTCCTGACCTTGGAGATGTCGGCGCCATCGACGCGAACCGCACCGGAGACGGTGACCTTGGGCTCGTCGTCCAGGGTACGGTTGAGGACCTTGAGGAGCGTGGTTTTGCCGGACTGGGCGGGGCCGATGATGCCGAGGACCTCGTTGCGGCGGACGTCCAGCGAGACGCGCTTGATGACTTCACGGCGGGCGAAGGCGACAGTGAGGCCGCGGATTTCGATCATGGGGCCGCCGTTCACCATTTGCGCCTCGAACGCAAGCGCAGGCGGACGAGAATGGCGAGCGCGTTGACCGCCAGCACGGAGCCGAGCAGAACCACGGCCGTTCCGTACGGCAGAGCCTTGGGCACGTCCGGGACTTGCGTGGAGATGGTGAAGAGGTGCATGGAGAGGGCCATGCACTGATCGAGAAGGCCGTAGGCGAAGGGATCGCCCTCCTTGATGGCCTTGTAGAAGACCACGCCGGTGAACATGATGGGCGCCGTTTCGCCGGCGGCGCGGGAGACCTGGAGAATGACGCCGGTGAGAATGCCGCCGATGGAATTGGGCAGCACTACGTGGCGAATGGTTTGCCAGCGCGTGGCCCCCACGTTCCAACAGGCTTCGCGGAAGGGCAAGGGCACGGCGGCGAGCGCTTCCTTGGTGCTGGCGATGATGACGGGCAGCGTCATAACGGCCAGCGTGAGAGACGAGGCCAGGATGCTCTTGCCAATACCGGCGAAGAGCACGAAGGCGCCAAGTCCAAATAGGGCGTGGACGATGCTGGGAACGCCGGCGAGATTCAGCACGGCCAGGTTGATGACGCGGGTGAGCCAGTTCTCGCGCGTGTACTCGTTGAGGAAGATGGCGGCCAGTACGCCGATGGGCGCGGCCACGGCGAGGGAGATGACCACCAGGTAGATGGTGCCGAGCAGCGGCGACCAGATGCCGCCGGCGCGCATGCCGTTGCGCGGGTTGGTGAATAGAAAGTCGAACGACAGGATGGGCCAGGCCTGGTAGATCAGATAGCCGACGATGAGGAGGAGCGGCGCCACGATGAGCACCGTCATAAGCAAGAAAACGGCCTGGGCGAGGCGCTCATAGCGCTGCTTGCGGCGGGAGAATGGCGTGGCCTGGAACATTATCCGCGCCGCACCCCGCGCACAATCAGATCGGCAGTCAGGTTGATGACGAAGGTAATGGAGAAGAGCAGAATGCCGATGATGAAGAGGACCTGATAATGGTCGGAATGGACGGCCGCCTCGCCGAGCTCCGCGGCGATGGTGGCGGTGAGCGTGCGGACGGAATCGAGCACGCTGGAGGGAATCTTGACGGCGTGTCCGGTGGCCATGAGTACGGCCATGGTCTCACCCACGGCGCGGCCGATGCCTAGCAGCACAGCGGCCAGCAACCCGTTGCGCGCGGCGGGGGCGAGCACGCGATAGATCAACTGCCAGCGGGTGACGCCCAGGGCGAGGGCGGCTTCGCGGTAGGAATCCGGCACGGCTTTGAGCGCGTCCTCTCCGATGGAAACAATGATGGGGACGCTCATGAGGGCGAGGATGATGCCGCCGTTGAGGACGTTGAGCCCAATGGGAGTGTGGAAGACTTCGATGATGAGCCGGTTCATCACGGTGAGGCCCACGAATCCCCAAACCACGGAGGGAATGGCGGCCAGCAACTCCACCGTGATTTTGAGGGTCTCCTTGGCCCGGGGGGTGCAGAATTCGGAGATGAAAACGGCGGCGCCGAGTCCGAAGGGAACGGCGATCAGCATGGCCAGGAGGGTGACGCTGGCGGTGCCGGCGATGAGCGCGAGCGCGCCATAGCGCACGTGGCTCTCCGACGTGGGATACCACTCCGGGCTCAAGAAAAACTCGCCGAACTTGAAGCCGTGAAACAGGAAGTGGGAGCCCTCGCGGAAGACGAAAAAGAAAATGCCGAAAACGAAGAGGATGGCGCTCACGCCGCACAAGCGGATGAGTACCTCAATGGCGCGCTCGGCCAGGATGGCAATCCCAGGCCGCTTGGGGAGCTGATGCATCGGCTACTTTCCGGCCTTGGGCAGAGGAACGTAACCGCTCTGAAGGACGATTTTCTGGCCGGCGTCCGAGGCGATCCAATCGAGATATTGTTTCACGGCGCCGGCAGGTTCGCCCAAGGTATACATGAACAGCGGCCGCGCGATGGGGTAGCTGTGGTCCAGGGTGGTTTGCACCGTGGGCGCGTAGGCGGGCTGTCCGGCCGCCTTCGCCACGTGGAGCTGCTTTACCGTGGGCGTGTTGTATCCCATGCCGCTGTAGCCGATGGCGGACGGCGTGTTGGCCACCAATTCCACAACGTCCTTGGAGCCCTGCATATCGCGCGAGCCGAGGCGGAAGTCCTTCCCCTTGCCGAGGACGGCTTCACGAAAATAGAAATATGTTCCGGAGTTGGATTGACGGCTGACGCAGATGATCTGGTCCGCGCCGTCGGGCATTTTGACGCCTAGCTGGGACCATTTGGTGATCTTGCCGCCCTCGCCGTAGATCTGGGCCAGTTGATCGAGAGTGATTTCGTTCAGCGGGTTGCTCTTGCTCACGTAGATGGCCAGCGCGTCATAGCCGACCAGGAATTCCTTGGGCGTTTTGCCAGTGTTCTTCGTGGCGGTCGCGATTTCTTGCGGCTCAAACTTGCGGCTGCAATTGGCGATATCCACGGTGCCGGCGGAGAGAGCGGCGATGCCGGTGCCGGAGCCGCCGCCGGAAACCTCCACGGAGACTGAAGGATCGACCTTGGCGTACTCCTCGGCCCAGGCTTGCGCCAGGTTAACCATGGTGTCCGAACCGGTGTCCTGGATCTCGGTCTTGTTGGGGCCCTTGGAGTGGGCGCAGGAGGCGGCTAGGACCGCGGCCAGGGTCAGGGGAAGAAGAAGCGCGAGCTGGAACGCGGGGAGACGCTGCCGCTCTCCCGCTCGGTACGCGCACGCATTCGCGGCTCGCAATCGGATCGCGGACCGGCGCGCGGCTTGGATTGAATAAGAGAATTTAGAGCTTGGAATCATGACGTTTGTTGCGGAAATGTCTTTTCGTCGTCACCCAGGATGGCCTGCACCAAGTCACGCGCATGGGTGGTAAGCGACTGGAAGGCGCGCTCATATTCGGCGCGGACGTCCGCGGGCCCGCCGCTGGTGAGCGAGGGATCCGGCACGAGCCAGCGCAGCCCCAGCGTCTTGGCCGGCTTTTGCGGGTAGGCGGCTTCGGCTTCTCGGCACAGCGCGACGATGACCTGCACCTGTTCGAGGTCGGGAATCTGATCGACCGATTTGGAGGGCTCGTGCGTAACGTCGATGCCCTTTTCGGCGAGGAATCGAATGGTCTCCGGCTCCACGGTTCCGGCCTTGATTCCCGCGCTATGAAACGTGAAGCGGCGCGCGTCGAGCCCAGTGGCGACGGCCTGGGCGATGCGGCTCAGACAGCCATTGGTCTGGTCGACGAAGAGGACGCGGAAATCCTGGCGCACCAAGTGGCGCAAGTACTGGCCGGTGGCGAAGTAGAGGGCTTGTTCGCAGATGTTGGTGGCCTGGTCGGAGACGCGTTCGAAGCGGCGCGCGATGGTGGTGAGCGGATTGAGGGCTTCGAGCGGGAGGCGTCCGCGCTCGCGGAGCGCCACCAGGGTGGCATTGAGACTATCGCGTATCTGGTTGACGCGCGGCTCCACGGCCATGGTAGAGCGCGCCAAGTCCGCGTTGCCGTCCACGAACGCGTGCACGGCGTTGTGGAGCATGGGAATAGAGAGGTTGGCAATCTGCTGGTAGGCGTCCAGGGGAGCGTCGTAATCGAGAGAACTCAGCAGGAGTACCTGGCGGGCGACGCTTTCGGCGTAGTCGCCGCAGCGCTCCAGAAGGTTCACGATTTTGCTGGCCGAATAAACGAAGCGGAGGTGGCTGGCGATGGGCTGGTGGCGGACGATGAACTCCAAGCAGAGTTGATCGAGCGCGGCGTCCATGGCGTCCACGTCCTGGTCGCGAAGGATAACGGAGTAAGCCAGTTGGCGGTCGCGGCGCAGGAAGGCGTGCAGGGCGCCGGTGAGGGCGCGCTCGTCCAAGGCGACCATTTCCAATAACTTGGCGCGGATGAGATCGATATCCTGCTGCAGGACCGCTTGCAGGTGAGTGGATGGAGGCGTGGACAAAGCGGCGGCTTCCCTTTCGAAGAGATGATGGTAAATCGATTACAAAGAGATTACAAGTTGGGGGTATGGGGGCGAAAGAAGGGGGTAGGGCGCCGGCCGGGCATTAGGGCCGCGGCGCGCATGGACTCAGCGGAATCCGAATCCGCATGCGCACGGCGGCCCTGCGCTAAACCCTCCCCGGCGGCAGTTTGGAAGATGCCGAGCTTAGAAGATGCCGAACTTGGCGTAGACGTCCTTGATGAGGACGCCGCGGCGAAGTTCTTCGCGCATGAGCGTTTCGCGTTCGCCGACAGCTTCGGCGGCGGTGAGGATCTCCAGGGTCAGGTCCTTGGGCACTACCACGACGCCATCGACGTCTCCGAAGACGAAATCGCCGGGATTGACGAGCGTGACGCCGATCTTGATGGGGACCTGCCACTCCTTGATGTCCCAGCGCCCGACGCAACTGGCGGCGCACTTGAATTTGGCGAACACGGGGAAGCCCATGGCGTTGACGAAGTCCAGGTCGCGGACGCCGCCGTCGATGACAGCGCCCAGGCCGCCGCGTTCGCGGGCGGCGGTGGACATGATTTCGCCCCAGTGGGCGCAATCTGTGCTGCCGCCGGTGGACCAGATGGAGACGGAGCCGGGCGTGATGCTATCGAGCATGGCGAGCCTGGTCTTGGTATCGTCGCTCGCGGGGCTGGCGCAGGGGTAGCCTTGCACGGTGAAGGCCGGGCCGGCGACGCGGTTGGCGGTGGTGAAGGGAACGACGTCCCGCGGCAGCACCTGGTGGCGGTGGCCCGCCTTGTCCAACATGTCGGCGATGGCGCCTGTGTAAAGGCGGAGGTAACGCCGGCTGATGTCCTGCATGGTCCCGAGCGTTTCCGTTTCGGTTAGCATGGGGTGACTCCTATGGCTGCTGGGCGAGCTTTCAGTGACTGCAGCGGCAGTAGGTTTCGTTGGAGGCCGCCAGCGTGCCCGCCAGATAGGCCGTCACGAGGCTGCCGGCCGGTCCGGGGGCGGCGACGATAATCTCACCGACTCCGGCGGAACGCAGCGCTTCGGCCGCCCGCCAGCCCATGCCGGCGCAGATCACGACATCGCAGCCGGCGAGCGCGGAGAGGATGGCGGCATGGCTATGCTCCCCCTCGCCCGCGGAGTGCTGACCGCAAGCGCCTTCTTCATGGGAATGGCAGGAAGAGTTGGCTCTCAGTTCCTGGCCGTTGATGCGGCCGTCCGCGACATCGAACACCAGAAAGCCGGCGCTGCGGCCAAAGTGGGGCGATACCGAAACGCCGTCGTTGGTGGGTAGTGCGATCTTCATATTGATTCTCCTTCCCGTCTAGCTCAACTGCCTCGGCCGTTCGCCGGCCGCGGCCACGAGTGCCGCGTGCGCCGCGTGGATGGCCTTGCTGTGAACGATGCCGCGGTAAACCTCCCAGAGCCGCTCCAAGCCGAACCGGCGGGCCATGAAAAGGCGGCTGCGGTAATGCGCCAGCGCGAGGCGCGCCTCCATCAGGTACTCCTCAATCGCGAGCCCCCCGCCCATCGGACGGCGCGGCTGCGGCGGTCCCGCGGGCGGAGTGCCGCCAAGAGCGACTACCTCGGCGGCGAGGGCTGTGGCATTGGAGAGGGAGGCGGCGGCGCAGTTCATGATGCGCCGCCCGAAGCGCACGTCAGCGCGGGCCAGGAAAGCGGCCCGCCAAACGCATTCGTCCGCCATGCGGATCTCCCGCCGGACGTCCGCATTGACGGCCGCGACCACTTCCTCGAGTTCGAGCTGGAACCGCCGTCTCATAGCCGCGCAGGACGCCGGGGCGACCGGATAGCCCTGTCCTTAAAACGGATCTTAGCATCCGTTTCCTCATAGATGCAAGTTGAACCTAGTCAGGTTCGGAAGTTCACGCGGATTTGGCGCCGGCGCGGGAAGTTTTCGCCGCGAGGCTTCGCGCGTCCTTGACGAAGCGGCCCATGGACTGAGCGACGTGGTCGAGGACCGCCGCCCATTCGTTCAAATGGGCCTCGCCCTGACGGGTGAGCTTATAGACGCGGCGGGCGGGACCGGCGCGGTCGGTTTCCCACTCGGAGACCACGTTTCCGTTGGCCTCCAGATTGCGCAAGGTGCGGTAGAGCGCGGCGCGCTCGATGGCGGCGTCCGTGAGGGCGTGTCCCTGGAGCGCATTGCCGAGGTCGTATCCGTAGGAGCGCCCCTTTTTCTTGAGGAGCAGAAGGACGACGGGCTCCACAAAGCGGTAGAGGTTGCCCATCGCGCAGGTGCAGGGGTAGTCGCGGCCGTGGCCACAGGTCTTCTCTCTCGGCATCTCGTCTCCGGAATCCGCCAGAACCATTCCAAGCGGTCTTTCCCGATGGTAGCAGGAAACCGGAAATAGATGAAATCTACATCTAGAAGCTGCGCGGGCCGGCGCGCCCGCGCCCTAGACCAGGATATGGGTGAGGGCCCAGCCGCCGGAGACGAGGCCAACGAAGATCACAGTGGCCAGCAGGAGAGGTCGCAAGCCGGCCTGTTTCATCTGCCCCCAGCGCGTCCCGACGCCAAGGGCGAACATGGCGCTCGAGAGAAGAACCGTATCGAGGTCGATAAGATGGGCCCGCGCGGGGGCCGGCAGCGGCGCCAGCGACTGCGCCACGATCACGGCGCCAAACCAAAAGACGAACCAGGGGAACTTGATGCGCCCGGACGCCGCGCCGTCCGTGCGGCGCCGCAGCCGGCTGAGGATCAACAGGACGGGGGCGAGCAACAGGACGCGGAGCATCTTGGTGATCACGGCGGTGTCGCTGGCCGCCTGGCTGACGGCGCGGCCCGCCGCCAGGGCCTGGGCGACTTCATGCACGGTAGCCCCGGTGTAAACGCAAAACTGGCGCTCGGTGAAGCCGGTATGCGGGTAGAGCGCGGGGTAGAGGAACATGGCGAGGGTTCCGAAGAGGACGACCGTGGCCACGGCGACGCTGACTTTGTGGGACTCGCTTTCGATCACGCGGTCGGTGGCCAGCACGGCCGCGGCGCCGC
>DATKOS010000277.1:0-8978 GCA_035524535.1 Bryobacteraceae bacterium | reverse complement strand
GCTTCCAGCTGCGATGTTCAGAGCCGTGTATGCCGGCGGTGGACAAGCTGAGCTTCAGATCACTTGGAACCTTTTTTTGTTTGCGGCCCGGTTTGCGGCGCGCCGGCTAGGCCCCCCGCGCGGCGATGTAGCGGCGGACGTAGGCGGAGAACGCGGTTTGCAGCGCCTGGCGAGCGGCGCCGCGCCGCTGCATCTTCCGCCCGTCAATCTCCAGGACCGGGAGCAGATCCCGCGTCGTGGAGGTGATGAAGATCTCGTCGGAGGCTTCCAGTTCCTCGGGCGTGATGGGGCGCTCCACGACGTCGATGCCGGACGACGCGGTTTCCCCGAGCACCACTTCGCGCGTCACGCCGGGGAGGCACCCGGAGCTGAGCGGCGGCGTCCAGACTTCGCTGCCGCGCGCCGCGAAGATGTTGGCGGACGTGCATTCGGCCACTTCGCCGCGCTCGTTCAAGAGGATGGCCTCGTCGAACCCCTGCCGCTGCGCCGATTCGAACCAGGTCAGATTCATGGCCCAGGAAAGCACCTTGTTGCCGGCGAACGGGCACGCGGCGAAGCGCGCGTCTTTGACGTAGGTCAGCTTGACGCCCTCGCCCCACTGGCGCGCGCCGGCGGTCATGGCGAGGAGGTCGAACTCGGGCAGGCCGGGCGCGGCCCACAATCCGCCGCCGTTGCGCACCACAACGAGGCGCATGGTGGCGTGGGCGGCCTGGTTGGCGGCGATGAGATCCAGGAGGCGGCGGCGCACGCGCTCGGAATCCGCGGGCATGGGAACGTGAAAGACGGCGGCGTCGCGGAGCATGCGCGCCCAGTGACGCTCGAAAGCGAAGGGAACGCCGGAGGCCACCTGAAGCGTGCTGAACACGCCCCATCCGCTCAGCAATCCGACCTGGCCGGGCGACAACAGGCGGCTGGAAGCCTCGCAGATTTCGTCGTTATGAAGAACGTATCGATGAAGCACGAACGCCATTCTAACGTGCGGCAAGAAGCCGGCCGGCAGCGCCGGGGATGGGGAAGGCCGGGTGAAATGGCGTGCTACCTGGCGAGCGCAATGCTCCGGGCGGGACAGGCGGGGGCGCTCCGATAAGAGCGCTACAATCTGGTATGTCCGAAGCGGGCATTCCCGCCGGTCTTAGAGAGGACTAACGCACATGACGCGCAAGGAATTCCTTTTGCTGTCGGCCGCCGGCGGCGCGGCTCTCGCGAACGCGCAGGGGCAGGGCATCCCGCCGAGAACTCCGGCCGACGACGGCTTCACGGATACGCCGATGGAACCGGACATGCCCTACCACGTGCATGACTCCGGGCGGCCGCATCCCAAGCAAATCACGCCGGCCACCACGCCCGGCGGCGCGCCGTCGGACGCCATCGTGCTTTTCGACGGCAAGGACCTCTCCAAGTGGTATCACCGCGGGGGCCGCGGCGCGGCGGCGGGAACCCAGACCGACGCGGCCTGGAAGGTGGAAAACGGCTACTTCGAGGTGACGCCCGGACACGGCGACCTGCTCACGCGGGAGAAGTTCGGAGATGTTCAGCTTCATGTGGAATGGACGTCACCCACGGTGATCCAGGGCAACAGCCAGGGCCGCGGAAACAGCGGCGTGCTGCTGCAGGCGCGCTATGAGATTCAAGTCCTGGATATGTGGGACAACCCGACCTACGCCGACGGCGGGGCCGGCGCCATCTATGGCCAGTGGCCGCCGCTGGTGACGCCGGCGAAGCGCCCGGGCGAGTGGAACACGTACGACATTGTTTTCGAGGCCCCCAAGTTCAACGGAGACCAGCTCGTCAAGCCGGCGTTCTTCACGGTTTTCTACAACGGCGTGATGGTGCACAATCGCAAGCAGAGCCTGGGCCCGATGGTTTACCGCCAAGTGGCGCACTACACGCCGCAGCCGGAAGAAGATTCGCTGATGCTGCAGTACCACAACAATCCCGTGCGTTACCGCAACATCTGGATTCGCCGCCTGGGCGGCTATGACCAGCCGGAGAAGGCTTAATCCGCGCCCTGTTATACTGAGGTTTCAACACTAAATCAATTAAGGATCAGGCATGATTGCGGCAACACAGATGCGTCCGGGCATGGTGATCAAGTTCAACAACGAACTTTACTCCATTTTCAGCGTGAACCACCGGACGCCGGGGAACCTTCGCGGGTTCGTCCAGGCCAAGATGCGCAGCCTTCGCAGCGGCTCCATGATGGAGCACCGGTTCTCTTCGGAAGATCGCGTGGAGAAGGCCATACTCGAAGAAGTGGAGATGGAGTATCTGTACGACGATGGTGAGTACTTCTACTTCATGAACACGGAGTCCTTCGAGCAAATGCACCTGATGAAGGACCTGCTGGGGGACGCCACCGAGTACCTGATTCCGCAGTTGCGCGTGAAGGTGGAGTTTTACGAAGGCAAGCCGATCAGCGTGGAACTGCCGCCTACGGTGGATCTGACGGTAGTGGAGACGGAGCCGGGGTACAAGGGCGCCACGGTTTCCAACGTCACCAAACCGGCCAAGCTCGAGACGGGCCTGGTGGTTCAGGTGCCGCCCTTCATCACCGAAGGCGAGAAGATCCGGGTCAACACGGCCGAGGGCACGTACCAGGAACGGGCGTAGCTCGAAGCTCAGCCAGCCGCCGGCAGCGCCTGGAGTGCGGCCGCCAGCTCGCTTTCTTCGGACGCGAAGACGGTCCGCAAATCCAGAATCAGCTTGTTGTTCTCAATGCGCGCGATGACCGGCGGGCTTGAGGCTCGCAGGGCCGCTTCGGCTGCCGCGGCATGGCAGTCGATGGCGATCAGCCAGGTGGGCAGTGGCTGCTCCGGGGTGGCGCCGCCGCCCGCAAGGGAACTGCCGGCGACAATCTCCGCGCGAAGGTGGGGAGCCTGAGCCAGCAGGGCTTCGGCCCGGCGGCGAATCTGCTCGGGCGTCAGGCGCAGCATGGCCAGCGCGGGAATCTCATCCCACTGCTCCAGCAGCAGGCAGCGCACGCTCCGCGAGAGCGCCAGGCAAACCAGCTTGTCCAGGCGCAGCGCGCGGTAGAGCGGGTTGCGCCGCAAGCGCGCGACGATCTCCGGGCGGCCAGCCAGAATGCCGGCCTGCGGCCCGCCCATGAGTTTGTCGCCGCTGAAGGAAACCAGGTCCGCGCCGGCCGACAGGCTATCCGAGACCAGAGGCTCCTGAATGTCAAACTCGCGCAGCGGAACCAGGCAGCCGCTGCCGAGGTCTTCGTAGACCGGCACCCGCCGCTCGCGGCCTAGCGCCACGAGTTCGGCGAGCGAGGGCCGCGCCGTGAACCCCTGCATCCTGAAATTGCTGGGATGCACGCGCAGCAGCAAGCGGGTCCGGGGCGTGATGGCGGCGCGGTAGTCGTCCACAGTGGTGCGGTTGGTGGCTCCCACTTCGCAAAGCGAGGCGCCGGATTGCGCCATGATGTCCGGAATGCGGAAGCCGTCGCCGATCTCCACCAGTTCACCGCGCGAAACCACCACCTCGCCGCCGGCCGCCAGCTCATGAAGGGCGAGAAACACGGCGGCGGCGTTGTTGTTGACGGCAATCGCCGGGGCGCCCAGCAGCCTTTCGAGAAGCGGCGCGAAATGGACGTCCCGCGCGCCGCGGCGCCCGCTGGCGAGGTCGTATTCGAGGTTCGAGTAGCCCGGCTCCGGCGCCTGGGGCCCCAGTGGGGCGCGTCCCAGGTTGGTGTGCAGGACGACGCCGGTGGCATTGATCACGCGGCGCAAGGAGGGCTGCTCCAGCGATCCGATCGAATCCACAATAAGCTCTTCTAGCGGCGCGGGGTCGGCCGCCGAGCCCGCCAGAATCTCCGCGCGGCGGGCCTCGATGGCGCGGCGCGTTTCGGCGACGACCAGCGCGCGGGGAATGCGCGGGAGCCGCGCGGCGATTCGCTCCGCGACCTCATGCACCGCCGGCAGGGCGCGCCGTGCGTCTTTGTCCGTCACCATTAGATGGTAAGTCGAAAGCGGAGGGCTTGGGCCGCGGCCCAGGCGGAATGGGAGAGTGCAGGAGGCGCGAATCGGAGTGGGATATCCGGTTTCAGGCTCCGGGCCGGTTCTCCGCCATTTCCTATCGATTTTCCAGAATTTCTCGGATTTATCCGGTCATTCTCTCATAACTAAGGTTAACTTTTTCTAGCATTTGCAGTACCAAGTTACTGGTAAGGTATGGACTGGCGCCGCCGATAAATATTCTGCATGATGGAACAAGTAGGAGACAGCGGTATGACCATTCGATACACAGACGGAAGAACACAAGAAGCGGTCCTGCTTTCGCGCACGGACACCACGATTAGAGTGGCGGCAAAGGGCACGGACGATGTTCAAGTGTTCACGGAGATCAACGGGACCTGGGTTTCGGAAGACTGCGAGCCCGTTCGGATAGAGTTCGAATGGCAGCGCCAAGCAAGTCTGGAAAGCATTGACGAGGCGGATTGCATCTGCTCATCCGAACTGGCGAACCGGCTTCTGTACCTTCTGTTCAGCGGCTCGGAAAACGTGCAAGCCGAGGATGAGGCGGCGGCGCCGGTGGAAAAGCCGCTGACTCTGACGGCGAACCAACTCATCGTTTAGGCGCCGGCGCGTGCGTATGGCGGGGGGCGAAACCCGCGTTCCCCTGGAGCCCGAATTTCGGCCCTTAACCCGGGTGGATTGCACCCGGTCGTGGCAGCCCCCCAAACCACACATATCGGCGGACGTGCAGGGGTCTAGAGAGAAACGCTGGGGAGATCCATCCAAGAAGGGCTGGAGCCACAGTCCGGGCTTGAACCGGAGACCTGCGGTTTACGAAACCGCCGCTCTACCAACTGAGCTACTGTGGCCCTCTCCTACGTATTAAAACACAATACCGGCTTCGCGCGCTGGAAGCGATGCAAAGGGAGTCAGGATGGACCCGAAGAGGGGAGCAGGAACCTGGAAATCGGCAATCCCGCGCGTAGCCGCATGGCGGAAAGGCTCCGCGATGGCGGCCCCTTGGAAGGCTGTTCCGAATCGGGTTTGGCTTGGAGCTATCTGCCCGCAACCGCCTGCGGCGCGCCCTTACGGCTCAGGAAGCACTCGCGGCAGAACACCGGCCTGCCCTGCGTGGGCTTGAACGGCACGGTGGTCTCCCGGCCGCACTGCGAGCACATGGTGGTGGTTTCGGTTTTCCCGCCGCCCGATGAGCCGCCCTGACGCTTAGCTTTGCAGCTCTTGCACCGCTTTGGTTCGTTCTTGAAGTTCTTGTCGTGGAAGAAGTGCTGTTCTCCCGCCGTGAACACAAACTCCGCTCCGCAGTCTACGCATTTGAGGCTGCGATCCTGAAATTCCGGCATAACTCACTGCGCCCCGTTTCCGCCTGGTTCAACCTGAATCGTTGCCGATGTATTGGGCGGCGAGACTCGTCGTCCCGCCGCCTCGGTTTTACTCTGCTTCCCGGCGTGACTTCTTCCGGTTCCGTTTGCGAGCCAGCGCTTGCTTGGCCCGGAGCTTCTCGCCCGGCTTCAAATAGAAGGAATGCCGCTTGACCTCTTTGATGACGTCCTCTTGCTGGACTTTTCTCTTGAAGCGGCGAAGGGCGTTCTCTAGCGTTTCGCCCTCCTGAAGCTTAACTTCAGCCAACCGAAATACACCTCCTCACCAGACCGAGATTCCCGTACGATGCGGTACATACCTGCACGCCGCGTACAGAAGGTACTGATATCATAGGTGGTTGCCGAATAAAGTCAAGCCAATTTTTGCAGGGCTCCCTCGAAACGAGGCGGCAACTCACCGTAAAATCCTTATTTTCATTGAATTAGGTTGAAATGGAAAACGCCCTGGCGATTGTGCTGGCAGGGGGGGCGGGAGAACGCCTCTACCCTCTTACGAAAGACACCGCGAAACCGGGTGTCCCGTTCGGCGGCGCGTACCGGATCGTCGATTTCACCCTTTCCAACTGCGTCAATTCCGACGTCCGCCGAATCCTAATCCTAACACAGTACAAGTCTCTGGACCTGACGCGGCACATCCGCGACGGCTGGAACATCTTCTCGGCGGAAATGGGGGAGTACATTGAAGTGCTGCCTCCCATGAAGCGAGTCAGCGACGACTGGTACCAGGGCACGGCGGACGCGGTCTTTCAAAACTGGCAGAGCATCGAAGTGGAAGCCATGGAAGAGACGCTGGTTCTCTCCGGCGATCACATCTATAAGATGAACTACCGCGAGATGCTGGCCTGGCACCGTGCGCAGAAGGCCGACATCACCATTGCCACGATTCAGGCGCCGCCGGAGGAAGCGGCTCGTTTCGGCGTTGCGGAGATTGGCGACGACTGGCGCGTGACCGGATTCCAGGAGAAGCCGCCTGCCACTCAGGCGAAGCGCTCGCGCTTCGATCCATCGATGATCAGCGCGTCGATGGGCGTCTACGTGTTCCGCACGGAGGCGCTGCTGCGTGCGGTTCGCGAGGATGCGCAGGACGCCGCCTCCAGTCACGACTTCGGCAAGGACGTGATTCCCAAGCAGCTTTCCAAGATGCGCGTGGTGGCCTACGACTTCCGCGACATCGACGGCAAGACGGCGCGCTACTGGCGGGACGTAGGCACGCTGGACGCCTATTATGAAGCCAACATGGATCTGGTCAACGTGGTCCCCGAGTTCAACCTATATGACCAGCGCTGGCCCATAAGGACGAAGGCCACGCAACAGCCGCCGGCGAAGTTCGTTTTTGCGCAGGAGGGCCGCCGCATGGGCGTGGCGGTGGATTCCATTGTCAGCGCGGGCTGCATAGTTTCCGGAGGGCGCGTGCTTCACAGCGTGCTTTCCCCGGGAGTGCGCGTAAACAGTTATTGCGAGGTGGAGTATTCCATCCTTATGCCGGGGGCGGAGATCGGGCGTTATAGCCGCATCCGCCGGGCCATTGTGAATACCGGCGTGAAACTGCCGGATTCGACGGTGGTAGGTTTCGACCCCGAGGCCGACCGCGCCAAAGGGTACCACGTGACCGAAGCGGGCATTGTGGTAGTGGCGTGACCCTGTAGTCCTGCGCGCGTCGGAACGACGCTAGATGTTAAAACGAGATTGGAGACGTTCGCACTGATATGACGACAATTGTAAAGATTGCAGGCAGAGAAATTCTGGATTCCCGCGGGAATCCCACGGTGGAAGCGGATGTTTATCTGGCGGATGGCAGCATGGGGCGGGCGGCCGTGCCCTCCGGCGCATCCACGGGCGAATTTGAAGCAGTCGAATTAAGGGATGGCGATAAGTCGCGCTACCTCGGCAAGGGCACGCGCAAGGCCGCCGGCAACATCAACACCGAAATCGCCAAAGCCCTCGACGGCATGGACGCCTGCGACCAGGCGGGTCTGGACGCCGCCATGATCGCGCTTGACGGCACGAACAACAAGGGCCGCCTGGGCGCCAACGCCATGCTGGCGGTCTCCATGGCCGCCGCCCGCGCCTCGGCCGCTTCCCAGGGCGCGCCGCTCTACCGGTATCTGGGTGGAGTGGGCGCGCGCACGCTGCCCGTTCCCATGATGAACATCATCAACGGCGGCGCGCACGCCGATAGTTCCGTGGACGTGCAGGAGTTCATGGTGGCGCCCTTCGGCGCTCCGAAGTTTTCCGAAGCGCTGCGCATGGGCGTGGAAGTGTTCCACACGTTGAAGAAGGTGCTGGCGAAGAAGGGCTACTCCACGGCCGTCGGGGACGAGGGCGGTTTCGCGCCCATGCTGAAGTCCAATGAAGAGGCCATCGAGTCCGTGCTCGAAGCCATCACCCAGGCCGGCTACAAGCCCGGCGAGCAGATCGGCATCTGCCTCGACCCGGCGGCGAGCGAGTTCTACATCGACGGCAAGTACGTGTTCAAGAAATCCGACAAGAGCAAGCGCAGCTCCGAGCAGATGGTGGAGTATTGGGCCAACTGGGTGCGGCAGTATCCGGCGATCGTATCGATTGAAGACGGCATGTCCGAATCGGATTGGGACGGGTGGAAGCTGCTGACGGACACGCTGGGGGCCAAGATCCAGCTTGTGGGCGACGATATCTACGTCACCAACCCGGAGATTTTCGCCCGCGGCATCGATCGTGGGATCGCGAATTCGATCCTCATCAAGCTGAACCAGATCGGCACGGTCACCGAAACGCTGGAAGCCATGGCCATGGCCTCGCGCGCCAATTACACTGCCGTGGTCTCTCACCGTTCCGGCGAGACCGAGGACGCTTTCATCGCCGATCTCGTGGTGGCCACCAATGCGGGCCAGATCAAGACGGGCTCCGCCAGCCGCACGGACCGCATCGCCAAGTACAACCAGTTGCTGCGCATTGAAGAGGAACTGGGCTCCGCGGCGCAGTTCCTGGGCCGCAAGGTGTATCGCCACTAGGGGCTCCGATGACCAAACTCGTACTCATCCGCCACGGCGAGAGCTCGTGGAACAAAGAAAACCGGTTCACCGGCTGGACGGACGTGGACCTTTCCGAGAAGGGCCGCCAGGAAGCTAAAGAGGGCGGACAAGTTCTGAAGGCCGAAGGTTATGCGTTCGACGTAGCGTACACCTCGGTGCTGAAGCGGGCCATCCGCACCCTTTGGACCGTGCTGGACGAAATGGACCTGATGTGGATTCCGGTCCACCGTTCCTGGCGCTTGAACGAGCGCCATTACGGCGCGCTGCAGGGCCTCAACAAATCGGAAACGGCGGAAAAGTTCGGCGAGAGCCAGGTGAAAATCTGGCGCCGCAGCTACGACGTTCCGCCGCCGCCGCTCACC
Organism: Bryobacteraceae bacterium; assembly: GCA_035524535.1. Lineage (GTDB taxonomy): Bacteria > Acidobacteriota > Terriglobia > Bryobacterales > Bryobacteraceae > BOG-224. Next base: position 249 of record DATKOS010000277.1, on the reverse strand, counting down.
CCCGATGACGAGCGCTTCCCCGGCCGCGACCCGCGCTACAAGAGCCTCACGCCGGCCGAGCTGCCGCTCACCGAATGCCTGAAGGACACCGTGGCGCGCTTCCTGCCGCTGTGGCACGAAACCATCACTCCTGCCATCCAGCAGGGCCAGAAGGTACTGATCGCGGCGCACGGCAACAGCCTGCGCGCTCTGGTGAAATACCTCGACAACATCCCGGAAAGCGAAATCGTGGAGCTGAACATTCCGACC
>DATKOS010000276.1:0-17014 GCA_035524535.1 Bryobacteraceae bacterium | reverse complement strand
AACAGGCTATCGCGGCCAGTGGAGACGAAGCCAGGGCGGCGGTGGAATTCGAGCTGGTTTCCATCCTGCGAGGCCCATCGTTTCGCGGCAGTCCTCGCAGCGCCGCATTCCTCCGTTTCGTGGTGGAAGAGACCTTGTCGGGACGTCAGGGTCTGCTCAAAGAGCGGACGCTGGGCGTTGCGCTGTTGGGCAAAGCGCCGGCGTATGATACCGGCACGGATTCCGGGGTGCGAGTCCGCGCGAATGACGTCCGCAGACGCTTGGCGTCGCACTACGAAGCTGTGGTGCCCAAAGCCGGCATCCGCATCGAGCTTCCGCCGGGGGCCTATACGCCCAGGTTCGTTTCCCTTGAGGGGGGCCTGGCCCCGGCGGCGCGCAGTTCCTCCGCCCCGCCTCCCATGCGTTTCTGGCAGTTGGCTGCGCCAAGCCTGCTGGCGCTGTTCCTGGCCTTAATCGCGGTTCGTGGCGATATGGATTCGAACGATTCGTTCTCGCGGTTCTGGAACCGGGCGCTCGCGGGACGCAGCGAGATTGCAGTCGTTGTGGATGGAGACGGCCCTGCCTCGATTCCCCCGGCCATGGCCGACGCGGCGATGCCGCTCGAGTTGCTGGCTGGCGCTCTGCAAGTGCCGGTACACATCGTCTCGGCGGAAGGCCAGGCTCCGGCTTCGAACGTGTGCGTCATCCGCATGTCGCTGCGTCAGATGCCGCGGGGGCCTGTGATTTTGCGGCTTGACGGGTCCACTGTGTTTCGGGGCGACGATGGCGTGACGTTGTGGTTATGGGCGGAGAACGCCGAACACCTTAGATCCGCTGCGGTTACAATGGCCTCACGCTCTGGGTTTCCGGCGCCTGAGTGAGCATTTCCACGGGGTTCTCTTCCCGTAAGAACGGCGCCGCGTCCGATTCCAGCGAAACCCGCTGGATCTTCGGGCCCCGATGCGTCCGGCGGCTCGCAGCCGTTTCCGAGGATCGTATCTCAATCCCGCCTCCCCATCATGGAGCTAATCTGGATGGCGCCGGTCTGCGCAATCGCGCAGAGGAGCCTTTGGCCGTTCGCGGATGAGCATTGTATACTCACTCTGTGAGCAGCCGGCTGCAGGTCCCGCTTCAGGATCGCGAGATGGAGATTACCCAACGCATCGCCCGGCGCGAGCGCCCCACTGTGAGCGAACGGGGGCGGCGGCTCTTGCGCGTAACGCGCACCGCTCGCCCAACCGGCCGCGTGGGGCGGACGCTGGACAAGATCGAACGGCGATGCCGCGGTTGACCCCGGGCTTCGACGCCATCATCGCCCGCCGGCCGGAACTTGCAGCGAACTCATAACACTGGAAAAGAAATCGAGAGGACATGCCAGAATCGCCGATTACTCCCCGCAGCAAGGACTTTGCGCAGTGGTATCAGGACGTGGTCTTGCAGGGCGACATGGCCGAGCCGGCCGAGGTCGTCAAAGGCTGCATGGTCATCAAGCCCAACGGGTACGCCGTTTGGGAGAACTTGCAGCGCGAGTTGGACGGGCGCTTCAAGGCCACCGGGCATCAGAATGCGTATTTCCCGCTGCTGATTCCGCAGAGCTTTCTGCGGCGCGAGGCGGAGCACGTGGAAGGCTTTGCGCCCGAGCTCGCCGTGGTGACGGTGGCGGGCGGCAAGGAGCTGGAAGAGCCCTACGTGATCCGTCCTACCTCGGAGACCATCATCGGGCATTTCTTTTCGAAATGGATTCAGAGCTGGCGCGACCTGCCCATGCTGCTGAACCAGTGGGCCAACGTGCTGCGCTGGGAGCTGCGTACGCGCATGTTCCTGCGTACCACGGAATTCCTGTGGCAGGAGGGCCACACGGCGCACTCGACGCACGAAGAGGCTCTCGAAGAGGTGCTGCGGATCCTGGATATCTACGCCGAAGTGGCCGAGGATGTGATGGCCATGCCGGTGGTGAAGGGCGTCAAGTCGCAGGCCGAGAAATTCGCGGGGGCGCTGAAGAGCTACTCCATCGAAGCCATGATGCAGAACGGCCTCGCGCTGCAAGCGGGCACGAGCCACGACCTGGGCCAGAATTTCGGCAAAGCATTCGGCGTGCAATTCCAGAATAAAGAGGGACAGCTCGAATATGTGTGGCAGACGAGCTGGGGCGTCTCCACACGGCTTATCGGCGGGCTGATCATGACCCATTCCGACGATAAAGGCCTGGTGCTGCCGCCGCGGCTGGCGCCGGTGAAGTCCGTGATTGTGCCGATTTACCGGAAGGATGAGGAGCGCGGCGCGGTGCTGGAAGCCGCGCAGCGCATCGCGAAGGAAGTGGGCGCGAAAGTGGACGATCGCGAAGGGCAATCGCCGGGCGCGAAGTTCTTCCACTGGGAACGGCTCGGCGTCCCGGTGGTGATGGAACTGGGGCCGCGGGATCTGGCGGCGGGAAAAGTGGTGCTGAAGCGGCGCGATACAGGCGCCAAGGAGCCGGTATCCCAGGACGGCGTGGCCGCTTCCGTCGCCGCCGCGCTGGACGCGATGCAGAAGGGCCTCCACGCAGCCGCGCGGGAGCGGTTGAGGGCCAATACCGTGCTGGCCAATTCCATTGAAGAAGTGGAGAGCATTCTGCGCGATTCCAGCGCCGAACGCGGAGGCGGCAAGTTCGTGATGGCCTACCTGGCCGACGACCCGGCGTGCGACGCGCGCGTGAAAGAGTTCAAAGCAAGCGTGCGGAACCACCCGCTGGTGGATGAGTTCGATGGCCCGGGTAAGTGCATTGTCACAGGCGCCCCGGTAGCCCGGCGGGCGGTGGTGGCGAAGGCATATTGAGGAGTCACGAATGAGGTGTCCCCCCAAAGTGGAGACATCCAGTCCGCTTACAGCGCAAATCCATTAATCAAATTCGGCAAACTAATTGCTCTAACTTTCGGCATGTTCGAATCCGAGCATGAGTTGCCGCAGATTCGCCGTGCACGACTGTACCTCCCGTGTCCAGGCCTGTGGCGATACGCCCCCGTGCCGCGCCTCATAACGATGACCCTGGCGCTGTCGTGCGCAGGGTTCAGCCTGGGCATCGCCCCAGACGCACAGGGCAACGTAGACATCGTGGAAACGACGCAAACGGCCGGACTGCTTACCACCGCAGGCTCGCTCCAGCCGGGGTTTCTTGCTGTTACGTGCCAGAACAGCGGGCCTGGGGCTGCGCCGTTCGCCTGCCCTCACATCTATGTCGCGAAGGTCTCCGGGGACGGTGCCACAGTCCGCGCAGCGACCTACCTCGAAGGCAAATCGTCGGACGAAGCCAAGGCTGCAGCCGTGGATTCTGCCGGCGATATCTACGTCCTTGGAACCACAAGTTCCCCCGACTTTCCCATCAGCCCCGGCGCCTATGTACCGGCTTCTGCCTGCCACAGCGCCGTATTCGTTGCCATGGTGAGCTCGGACGCACGCAGTGAGCGAGGCACATATTTGCCGTGCGGCGTGGACCAAGCTGGTTCGCTGGCGGTGGACCCGGCCGGCACGGTTGTCGTCACCGGCGCTACGTCCGCAGGTGTTGGAGTTATCTATGCCCTATCGCCCGACCTCTCCACTCTCCTTTACAGCGCCCCTTTCAGCAGTGGCAGCTTCAACGCGGCGGCCTTCGCCGTAGATTCTTCGAGTAACCTGTACATCTTGGGAAACAATAGCCTGAACAAGCTGGACAACTCAGGCAATTTGCTCTGGACCTTCCCGATGCCCTGGACCGCCCAGTCAGTCGCTTCCAGCGTCACGGTGGATGCGACCGGGGCGGCGTTTGTGGCCGGCATCACTCCTGCGCCCGGCAACGTTCCGGCGACGCCCGGGGCGATACACGTAACGCTCAGCGGGGCATACGTGAGTCAGCCTTACGTTGCGAAAGTCAGCGCCGATGGAAGCCAGCTCATGTACGCAGCTTTGCTTCCGCAGAAGGCGAACGTCTACCTACCCCTCCTGGCGAGCCCTAATTCGGCCGGTGAGTTGCTGCTCGCCGCCCCGGCTGCCTCCGGCTACGTGAACACGCCGAACGATCCAACCTCGAAGCAGGCCTGTCCAACCGCGCCACAGTCTCAGTTTGGATCGTATACGTTCCTGAAGCTTGCGGCGGATGGTTCCGGTCCTTTGTGCGCCGCATTTCTTCCAGGAGTTTACGACTATATTCTGAACGGCGCGGCATGCCAGCTTGGCGGGGACTGCGGTTACCCGCCGCTTCCCCTGGCTGTCGAACCGAATGGCGCCGTCCTTCTGCCCAGCCCCACCACGCCGTTCGAAGTCTTCGACACGAACGCGATGCCCCCGCCGACGGTCGCCGCCGTGGTTAACGCAGCGAGCTATCTCCAGGGCCCAATCGCTCCTGGAGAGATCATCTCGCTCTTCGGCGCAGGTATGGGGCCGCCGCAGCCGGCAGGCGTCGAGATGGCAAACGGAGTGGTGTCGAGCGACCTGGCCGGCGTGCAGGTGAATATCGGCGGTCTCCCCGCCCCGCTACTCTATGTCTCGGATGGTCAGATCAACGCCGTTGTGCCATTCGGGGTCTCAGGGTCGGCCCAGTCCGATATCCAGGTGATCCGCCAGGGCAATCCGCAAATGCGCGTTTCTCTGCCAGTCGCGCAGTCCGCTCTCGGCGTCTTCTCACTCGATTGGTCGGGCAAGGGCCAAGCAGTCGCCGAGAACCAGGATGGCGGCATGAACACCGCCGGGAACCCCGCCGCGCCTGGCTCCCTCGTGACCGTCTATACGACAGGCGCCGGTGCGATGCAGCCGCCCGTCACGGATGGCAGTCTCGGCCTTGGAACTTCGGGTCCCGCGCAGCAGGTCGCAGTCAAGCTCGACGGTCAGGCGCTCAGCGTAGTAGGAGAGTCGGACGTCCCTGGCGCGGTCGAGGGCCTGGTTGCAATCCGGGTCCAATTGCCGGCCACTATGGCTCCAGGCGTGCACCAATTGGTAGTCGCCGTGGGGATGGTTTCTTCACAAACCGGCGTTTACATCAACACAAAATAGGCGCAATGGACCTTCACCGCGCCACGATTCCCTTGTCTTCGTCAATCACGAGGCGCTGGTTCGCCGCCGTCGCTCCGAAATGCTGGCCTGGCCCGCTGGGCCATTCGATATCGATGGACGTGACTTGGACATCCGGGCCCAAACCGAAGGTCACCGGCAACTCGCTCTGGGAGCAGTAACTCGAACCGCTGCGCACCATGTTCCATTGCTGGCCGGAGGCGCTCTTGATGCGGACAACGGCGCCGATGCCGTCTTTGTTCGACTTCTCTCCCACCAGGCGCACGCTCAGCCAGTGGTTGCGGTTGCCGCCGTCGTTGCGGAAGAGATAGGCCGGGCCGTTGTTGGTGGAGAGCAGCACGTCCAGGTCGCCGTCCTGATCGAAATCGGCGTAGGCGGCGCCGCGGGCCACAATGGGGCGCATCAGATCCGCTCCCGCCTTCGCGGACACATTGTCGAACTTGTGATTGCCCAGGTTGTGGAACAGCAGCGGGGATTCACGGTAGCTCACGCGCGGCTGCACGCGGCCGATCTGGTCCTCGATGTGACCGTTGGCGGCGAAGATATCGGGGCGGCCGTCCAGGTCATAGTCGAAGAAGAAGACGCCGAAGGTGAGCGAGAGCAGGCTGGCGCGTCCCACGGTGGAAAGCGGCGCCTCGTCCACGAATAGTCCGTTGCCTTCGTTGTGGTAGAGGCCGAGCATCTGATTGGAGAAGTTGCCCACCAGCAGGGCCGGGCGGCCGCTGCGGTCATAGTCGCCCGAATCCGCCCCCATGGCGCCGCGCGCCACGCCATCCTCACCGTAGGCCACGCCCGCCGCCATGCCTTCCTCCTTGAACGTGCCGTTCTTCAGGTTGCGGTAGAGTTTGTTGGGCTGTGTATCATTGGCGACGAAAATATCCGGCCATCCGTCGCCGTTGTAATCGAGCACCGTCACACCGAGAGACTTGCTGGTGGGGTCGCCCACTCCGGCCTTTTGCGCCACGTCCTCGAACTTGCCGTTGCCCAGGTTGTGATACAGGCGGCTGGCCACGCCTTTGTAGGATTCGGGCGTGCAGTAGGACTTGGTGGCGCCGTCGAGGGAACACCACAGGTCCGTCTTGGCGGTCCACTGAACGTAATTGGCGACAAAGAGGTCCAGCTTGCCGTCGCGGTCGTAATCGAGCCAGGCCGCGCTGGTTCCCAGGCTGTTGTTGGCAATGCCGGATTCCTTGGTGACGTCGCGGAATTTGCCGTGCCCTTCGTTGTGGAAGAGGCGGTCGCCGCCGAGCGCGGTGATGTAAACGTCGTCGCGGCCGTCGTTATCGAAATCGCCGATGGCCACGCCCATACCGTACATTTCCACGTCCAGGCCGCTGCCGGCGGTGATGTCCTTGAATGTGCCGTCGTGGTTGTTGCGGTAGAGAGCCGGCAGGGTGCGGCGGCCCCCCGGGCTGAAGTCCTTGCCGTTAATAAGCAGGATGTCCTGCCAGCCATCGCCATCGGCATCGAAGAAGGCGCAGCCCGCGCCCAGGGTTTCCGGCAGATACTTCTTGCCGGAGCGTCCGGCGTTGTGGGTGAAGTGGATGCCGGCCTTGGCGGTGATATCGGTGAAAGTGACCTGCGCCTGGGCAACCAGAGGCAACGCCAGGCACAGCAGCGCGCCCGCCAAAGCGGGGCGGCCAATCCGGGCTGCCGCCGCGGTTGCAGGCGGCCTATCGGGGTGGCGTGCGGCACGCGCCCCGTTTCGCTGCGTAGACTGGATTGACATCGGATCCGCGGGCAGGCTTGCCTGCCCCACGGTTTCAGGCGCCACAGCTACGGGCCGGGGCTTCAATTCCGCACCGCGCTTTCGTGGTCATGGATGGGCTGGCGCTCGTTGTTGTCTTCGGGGCTGATCATGCGGCGTTGTTCGGTGATGGCTTGCGATGCTTCGTCGGCTTTGAAACGCATGAAGAGAGCTTGCTCCTTGGCGGCGTTGGCCTGGTCATCCAGACCGCGATAACACAGCATGCGGGTGTAGTGCATCTGCACGTCTTCGGGGTCCACGGCGGCCACCTCCTTGAGCGCCGCCAGAGCGCGCACGTATTCGCGCTTGAGGAAGAGAATGCGCGCAATCTGGTTGAGGGTGACGCGGTCGCGCGGGTACATGGAGCGGACGGTCTCAAGGGATTGAAGCGCGCCATCGTAATCGCCGTCGGCGCGTTGAATCTGCGCCTGGAAGAACCAGATGCGGGCCAGGGAGGAATCGAGCTTCATCGCGTGCGCCACGTAAGGCTTGGCGCGTTCCGTCTCCCCTTCCTGAATCAGGGCGCGCGCCACGTTGAGCCAGCCGTCCGGGTAGGCGGGGTCCGCTTCGGTGACCTTTTCAAAGGCGTATTCCGCGCCTTTGAGGTCGCCTTGCAGCAGGAGGCCGATGCCCCAATCGTTCCAACGCTCGCGATCCTGTTTGCGCACGGTGGCTACCCAGCCGGGCTGCCCCAGCGGCACCGTGGCGTGCGCTTCCGCCATGGTAACGATGGGCAAATCGGGAATGCTGCCATGGATGTTTCCGGAGACGTTGGCAGGGATATTGGCGGGCGAGAAATCGTATTCCAGACCGTTATGGTCCGCGGCCAGCAGCGTCTTGCTCTGTCCCGGTTTCGGCTTCCCCGCGTAGGCGAATTGCGTGTAATACCAGGAGAACTTCCGGTAGTTCAGCTTGGCGGTGAAGCTGATGGGGCCGCGCGCGTCCTTGGGCACCTTCACCAGGTAGTGCACCACATCCGCCGCGCCGGGGGGAATAAGCTTCACGTAGAGCAGGCTGCGGGCCTGCCAGGCGTTGCGCTTGTTGATGGGGTTCGAATCCGCGTCCAATTGGTAGGAGCGGTAGAAATGCGCGCCCGGCTCCACGGGGCCCTTCCCGTTGTCCTCCACGTTGCCGCTCCAGAAGATCACGCGGCCCTGGGCGTCTTTGGCCTGCAACTCCAGCCAGACGTCGAACGCGTCCACGGTGCCGCCGGGGAAGAAGTGTCCCACCTTGCGCGTGCGCACCACCACGTCCACGCGCGCGGTGTCACCGGCCGCGAGCGCGGCGCCGGGAGCGTCCATGGGCGCTTCAATCTTGCCGACGTCGCGGAGAGTGGAGGGGCTGTTCTCTTCCACCTCTTCACCCGAAGCGAAGGTGGTGTTGGCGCTCACCGTTCCGGCGCGCCGCACCATTTCGGCCTGGCCGTGGCCCTGGTCCGCGGGTGACGCGGCGAAGATATCCACGGTCAGGGCGCCGGACTTCATGAACTTCTCCACGGCGTCGAGCTGCGCCTGGTCCTGATTGACGAACGGCAGCGCGGTATTGGCCGCCGGGAAGCGGTGCGAATGCACCATGCCGCCGTGATTGCCGGGATCGTTGGAAGCCACCAGGGGCATGTGGCAGTCCTGGCACTTTTGCGATTTCGGCGGATAGTAGAACGACCGCGCGCCTTCGCCCGAAACGCCGCTGGCCTGCCAATTGTCGTAGTCGTTGAAGCCGCGCAACCAGCGATATCCGTTCACGGGCACGTCCAGATGAACTTTATGGCACGTGGAGCAGAACTCGGCGTCCTTCATGAACGGCTTCATGAACGTCTGGCGGTGCGGCTCGGGGTTGAGATAGGTGAGGGCGTAATCCGCCGCGTGAATCAGCGGGTTGTTGCTGGACGCCAACTCATGCAGCGGCGGATATTCCACCGTGAAATCCGCGTTGCCCATGGTGCTGTGGACGTGCACGATGGCATGGCAGGACATGCAGCCAAGACCCGCGTGCGCTTCCGGCGTGTCGATCTGCTCCTTGATGGGCTTATCGAAGCGCCCATTGAAGAACACCGCGTGGTCATGGCAGCCGGCGCACCACTTGCTGGGCCGCGTGCCAACGGTGTCCTGCATGTACTCGATGGCTTTGCGGTAGAACTGGTTGTTGAACGACGCGAAGTGGTGCGCCGAGCTCTTCCACTGGTCGTAAATATCCTTGTGGCACTTGCCGCAGGCCTCCGAATCCATGAAGAAATTCGAAGGGATGATCTTGGTGGTATTGGTTTGCGCGGAGGAAGGCGCGAAGGGCGAATGGGCGCCCGCGCCTTCGAGGTCCATGGAGAGCGGCGGATCGTCCGGGTTTACGATCTTGTCATTCGGATTCGGGTGGGCGTTGCGGTAGATCCAGGCGCCCGCGGGCAGCAGAATCAGAGCGGCCGCGGCGGCGGCGAACGGCCTGCGCCAGGAGCGCGCCGCGGCCTCGCGGAAGAGCCTCCGGCCGATTAACGCCACGGCCAGCGCCGCCAGGGCGATGTGCAGCCACAGGGCCCAGCGGTGCGCGAGCGTGTTTCCCCGGAGCGCCAGGAAGAGAGCCGGAAGGCCGCTGATGAGAAACGCGCCGCATTCGCGCGGGTAGCGTTTGTACCAGAGGCCCGCCAGGGCAAGAAAGGCCAGGCCGAGCACCAGGTGCAGCGCCACGTTGGCCATATAGAAAATGGTGGGGGCCGGCAGCGCCGCCACATACCCGGCGTTCACCAGCAGCAAACAGAAGGCAATGGAGTAAATCCACAGGAGTCTCTGCTTCGGCATCTCAGGTCCCAGCCGCCGGCGCAAGGGGTCGAATCAAGCGGAGCGCCGGGCGCGTTAAGTAATCGCGCACGTAGCTCCGATGCGCGGGGTCTTGGGGATAGGCCTCGTTCGGTGGATAGGGATAACTGGTCATCGAGTGGAACGGGAGCGGGAGCACGGACTGCGAAAAGGCCGTGTTGGCGTCGGCATCCTTGGCCCAGCCGCCGACCAGCAGGAGGAAATCGCGCGTCCAACCGGCGGGCAGCGGCGGCAGGCCGGCGGCGGAGAATCGCATGGCGATCTCGTCGCCCGAGCCCATGATGGTCATCATGTCGTCCGGTTCGGCCAGCAGCGTTTTCACGTCGCCATAGCGCGTGTAATTGCCGGGCGTGGGATTCCACATCGAGGTGGGGCTGACGCTGGCGTAATCGAACGTTTCCGGCTGTTTGCGCCGCGGGTCGATGGTGGGGCGGGAGAAGCCGCGGAAGCGCAGGGCGGCGGACTCCATGGGCAAGGCGGTAGTGCGGTTGGGCGGCGCGGCGCTGTTCTCAATCAGGTATGCTTCGTCCCAGTAGAGGCACAGGTTGGTGACGATGCGCACCTCCCGCGATTTCGAAAGGAACTTGCCCGTCAGATCCACGGCCATGCTCTTCGGTTTGCCGGAGGGCATGCCCATATCTTCGATGACGGTCTTCCAATTGCCCGCGGCGTCTTTTACCTGGAGATACGGGAAAATCAGATCGTGGTGGGCCTGCGTGGCGGCCAGGAAGGTGCTTCCGTCGGCCCAATCCACCCAGCCGTTGAGGATGAGAGCGGCGCGGTTGTCCGGCGCGGCGGAGCCGAAATCGAGATCGAGGTAATGCAGTTCCGCCACCCCGGCGGAGTCGCGGCGGAATGAGTCGGGATAGCGCTGGTCCTGCCGCAGCAGCGCGGGCAGCGCATCCACGCCGTTTGAATCCCGCGCCGCGGTGGGATAGACTTTGCGAGCGGCGCCGAACAGCCGGTACTCAGGGAACGGCGGCGACTTGAACCTCTCGTTGGTGACCACGCTGATGTCTTTCGGATGGTCAAGCGCCATGAGCTTGACCTGGTCGATGTACGACACTTCGCGAAGTTCTTCGGTGAGGCGGATTTCGTAATGCCCGTCGCGAGGCTCGAGCTTGCCGCCGGGGATGGACACGTACTCCTGATTGTCCACCGGGAAATAACGGCCATCGCCCGAACTGGCGCCCAGCGGAGCGACGCCAAGCACGTCCGTGAGGAATCCGAAACCATGGCCGTTCCAGGTGAAGATCATGGGGCACGAGCCGGCCAGGCGCGGGGCTTCCTTCACGTGCGCGATGCGGTTAATGGCCTGATCCATTTCATTCTGGATCATCCCGTTGGGCCAGGCGATGCGAATGGTATCGATACGGGCGTGGGCGCCCAGGCGGAAGACCAACGGAATGCCCTGGAAGGTCTGCTTCTCGTAGCTGGCACCGGCTTTGACTTCGACTTTGGTTCCGAGCGGAATCTTGGGGTTCTTCACGCCTTCAAGCGCCACTTCGATCCAGTTTCCATAATTCGGCGCAGCGTCGCGAAGAAGGTTGAGGGAGCCATCGCGGGCGATGGAGGCTTCGGCGAGGCGGCCGTCCTGGGCGAAATCGGCTTCGGCGGGCGGAACGTACGGGCGAATGACCGCCCCCGTCGCGTTCACACGTACCCATCCCCGCGGCCCGTTCATCAGTGTCCCGTTTATTAGGGTCACCAAATCGGTACGCCCGTCGTGGTTGAGGTCCTTTGCGGTGAGGCGATCCGTACCGGGCAAGTCGATCGGCACGGCCTTGTAGTTGCCGCCAAGTTGGTCGCGGTAGAGCACACCACTGCGATCCTGGTACGAGACCACCAGATCGAATCCCGGCGTATCCGGCTCCAGATCGAAAGGCACGGCATCGAGCGCGCGCCCCTTGACGAACGGAAACCGCGCGGTCTCGTCGCTGAACCCCGCATCGCCGTTATTGCGCATCAGCCGCGAGTCGTCGCCCAGCAGGAACAAATCCTCGTCGTAATCGTGATCGAAATCCAGCCACACGGCCTTGCGGAACGAACCCGAAGCCAAATCGGCCTTCTTCTCGAAATGCCCGTTCGCATTGCGATAGAGCGCCGCGCCGCTTTTCGTAATCACGCACAGGTCCGGCAGGCCGTCGTTATCGAAATCGCCCGGCGCAATCGAGACCACACCGCGCAACCCCTCGAGCCCCGAGTCCGCGACAGGCGTGCGGCCGTTCCGAAACAACGCCACATGATCCGCCGACCACGCAATCAAGCTCGGCCGCGCGCCATCGAGTTCCAGCGCCACCACGCCGCCGCTGGCCGCGTCGAAGCCCGAGGCGATTCTCTCCGTGCGGTAAACCGGGGCCGGCGGCGGCGCGGGAGCGGGCTCATCGATGGGATCGTAGATCTCGGCGTAGACGCTCCATTCCATGTCTTCTGGAACAGCCGCGCCTTCCTGCTCCTTCTTCATCTCCTCGAACGCGGCCAGTTCGGCGGCTGCTTCGGGGCGGCCCGCCTGGCGGTAGAGCATGTAGAGCTGGTAGTGCGGGGCGGCCAGACGTGGATTCAGATCGCGCGCCTTGACGAACTCGCGGATGGCGGCCTCAGCCTGGTCCTTGGCCTTATAGAGGGATCCAAGCTGGTAATGCGACGCGGGCTCATCCGGAGCAAGCTTCACCATCTGCTCAAACTCGACCTGGGCCTTGTCGAAATCCGCCAGCTTCTTATAGGAGATGCCCAGATTGAACCAGGTGTGCGGAAGCTTGGGGTCCTGCTTCTGCACCCGCTCCAATTCCGCCATGCCGTTCTTCAAGTCGCCGGTCTTCAGTAAGGCCAGGCCGTAGTTCAGGCGGTCGCGCGCGGAATTGGGGACCAGCGCAAGCGCCATCTTGAATTGGTCCACGGCCTGCTGGCCGGTGGTGGGGTTCTCGTAAAACGCCTTGCCAAGATTGCGGTGCTGCCAGAGAAGAGTTTGATTCGAAGCGGCGTTCTGGGAATATGCCAACCAGGCGCAGCCGAGAGCAACGGCCAGCCACGGCACCACGACGCGCGCCACGCGGATCATGCGCGGGCCTCAATTCGGGGTTTCACGGTCACAACGGGAATCATACAACGGTTTGGCGGAACGATTGGAAACAACCGCGGCAATGTCGGCCCCCCGATTCGCATTCCCTGAAAGTAAGACCGTCCGCGCGGGAGCGCCATCTCCCGCGCGGGCGGTCAAGCATGTGGGGAAAGGATTAGCATGTAACAGTAGGATACGGCAATGCCCGATTCCGGCCAATAATAGAAAGAGATTACGCGCTCCGTGTTATGGAAGATCGCCGCTCTCCGACAATCCGTCTGCTGGCAGGACTCGCGGTAACGCTTTCGGCTGTGGCGGTTTATTCCGGCTTTACCTTTGTGCAACTGCGCGGCCTGGAGCGCCTGCAGACCACCGCCATTGACCGCAACCGGCTGGATTCCCTACTGTTGCTCCGCATTCAGGGGAATTTGAACCAGATTGCCTTGACCATGCGGGACATGCTGGACAATTCCGAGCCCTACCCCATGAGCGCGTGGCGCGCGCAATTCCACCGCATCCGCACGGACCTGGCGGACGCTCTCGACCAGGAAGCCAAGTACTCGCCGGGGCCGGCCGGCGGGGCGGCGGAGGTGGATCAGCGGGCGCAGATCTCCTCCAACGTGGCGCAATTCTGGGACGCGCTGGACCGCGTCTTCGCCCTGGCGGAGCACGGCGACGAAGCCAAGGCGCGCGATTTTATCCGGCTCTCGCTCCAGGAACGGGAGGACACGCTCTCCGCGGCGGTGGCGCGGCTGTTGCGCGCCAACAATGAGGCCGAGCAGGAGGCCAGCGCGCGGGTGCGGGACATTTACGCGGGCGTGCGTCACAGCGCGTACTGGTTTCTGGCGGCCATGGCGATTGCGATTGTCCTCACCAGCCTTTACCTGGTGCACTACATCCGCGGGATGTTCGAACGGGTGGCGGCGCTTTCGGAGCGGCGCAGCGAGCTGGCGCAGCAGCTTATCTCCATGCAGGAGAACACGTTCCGCTCTATTTCTCGGGAATTACATGATGAATTTGGACAGATTCTGACGGCCATTGGGGCCATGCTGCAGCGGACTTCGCGGCGCGACTTCTCCGGCGACGAGCGAGCGCGCACGGAGTTGCGCGAGATCCAGGAAGTGGTGCAGACCACGCTGGAGAAGGTCCGCACGCTCTCCCATGCCTTGCATCCGGTGGCACTGGAGGAGGCGGGATTTGAGAGCGCCATGGACGCCTACCTGCCGCGCTTCGAGAAGCAGACTGGCATCGCCATCCAATGCGAGAAGGACGGTGTGAGCCGCGAAGTGGACCACGGGTTGGCTATCCACCTTTACCGCGTGATGCAGGAGGCGCTCAACAACGTGGCGCGGCATTCGAAATCGGCCAGCGCGTCCGTGCGGCTGCGGTTCCTGCCGGAATCCGTGGTACTGGAAGTGGCGGACAGGGGCGTGGGATTTGGGAACCGGAAGCAGCAGGGGATGGGGTTGGTTTCGATGCGGGAGCGGGCCGAGATGGTGAACGGCCGGGTAGAGTTTTTGGACCGTGAAGGCGGCGGGGCAATTGTGAGAATGACGGCGCCGACAAGTGCGGAGTAGGGGTGTAGCGCACACCAACGTTCGCGGGCTCGGATAGGCGGAGTTGGGGTTGCCGCTTACGGGGCTCCGGGGCGATAGCCTAGCGGGAGGGTGGATGGGGCTGCTCCTCCGGTTTGGCCGGCGGGCGTGCCCGGGGTTCCGCTCATGGCTCCGCCCGGCGTCGAGCCCAGGCCGAAAGAGGAACCGGACCCGATTCCGCCGCTGGAACCGAAGCCACCCGAAGCCGCCATGCCTCCAGATGATCCGAAACCGGAGATTGGAGACATGGATCCCCCGGCGGCTCCCATGCTTGCATTGCCGGAAATGGAGCCCCCGAAAGCGCCGCCCAGGGAGTTCGGCGAGTTGATGCCCGGGTTACCGCCGGCAGGCGCGGAGATCGACGGGGTTGACAGGCTCATTTGGCTCACGGGCAGTCCCGGCGTGCCGGAGGTTCTGGCGCCTCCCAGCGGGGCTACTTTGGTGGGGTCGAAGACGAACTCCCACTTCTTGTAGAGCGTTTGGTCGTTGTAGACCATAATGCCCTCATCCACGGCCTTGCTAGCTACCCCGGCCAGGCCGCCGCCCAGCGTGGTGGGACTGCTGGAAAAGGCGCTGCCCATGGTTCCCGAAGTCTGGGGACTGGGGCCGGTGAGGATGCGGTTGATCATGTTCAACGCCGGATTGCTGGCGCCGGCGGGCAATCCCGGGGCGCCCACCGTCGGCTGGTTGGCGGAGGGCTGCGGGAAGGAAAGCGAGGCATCGGCCGCGGCCGGGTTATAGCCGATCCCGCCGGCGCCGAGCGCAGGCGCGCCAGGGGCCCCCGAAGCGCCAGGGGCGCCGGGTTGTCCAGGCTGGCCGGGCTGGCCGCCAGCGGCCGACGGATTGCCGGAAGGGTTCTGCGCAATGCCGGAACCGGCTGGAGCGTTCGGGTCCGCGGGGGCTCCGCCGGATTGGTCAGAGGCAACGGGATTCATGGGCAGCAGCCCGCCGCCGGCCGCGCCCGCCGCGGCGCCACCGCCGCCTTCGCTCGGTCTGCGGCGGTCCTGCGGCTTCTGGGTATCCTCGGCCACTAGCGTCTGGCCCACACCGCCGTAATCGCTGACGTAGTTGCCTTGCGTGGAGGCCTCCTGTTTTTGCTGCGAGGGGTTCTGGGTCACCAGCGAATCGGTGAGCATGTTGCCCTGCACGTGGATGAGGCGCCACTCGTCCTTGCCGGTCATCGGGTCAATGTAGTGATGGCGCAGGAAATGGCGGTTCTGGTAGGTCTCGATATCGTCCAGGTTGCGCGGCCAGGCGCCCTTATTCACTTGCGTGTAAACCTGGATGGCGCGGATGTACTGCTGTCCCCGCTCCATGAGCAACTGCTCCTTGTGGCGTTGCGATTGGAAGGCCACGCGCGGGATTTCGCTGTAGAGCGAGATGGCGATAATGGCCGCCATCAGCAGCACCAGCAGGAGCGCGTAGCCCGATTCCCCTCCCTGGCGGCGCGAGCGCCGCGCGCACTCCGGAGGCGGCTGGTTGGCGGCTCCGAGTTTTTCGGCCCGAGCGCTATCCATTAGGTTCGATGACCAGGGGAACGGTTTCGCTGCGCTTCTGCTGGGTATCTTCCAGGACTACCGAGCTGATGTTGATGCGCACCACGCGGTAGCGCTTCTGCAGCATGTCTCCCTCGCTGCCCATCAGGATGTTCTCGCCATCGAGGAAGAACGCCACCTTCCGGCCGCTGGAGCGAGCGGTGGAGAGGCCGAAATATTTGAGCGGAATGGGCGGGGGCAACGCCGCCTGGGGCGGCGGAGGCGGCGCCGCGGGCGTCACCGGATGCGGCGTGACAATGGGCTCCGGCTTCTTGAGCTGGGCGAGTTGCGCGGGCGTGGGAGGCGGAGGCGGCGGCGCGCCGAACTGGAAGAGATTGCGGCCGGCGGTGTCGGAAGCTTCGTTTTGCAGCTTGTCGAGCAACTCCATGTGGAGGGTGGGGTCCACCTTGGTGGGGTCGATGCGGTCTTCCGGACGGCGCGGCCGGAACACGGGATGAAAATCCCCGCCGGTATCGCGGGAGGCTGAGGGGCGCGGCGCCGCGGCCGGCGTTTCCTCCGGCGCGAGCGCGGACGGCTGCGCCGGGGCTGCGGCCGGAGCCGGTGCCGACGCGGGCTGCGAAGGCCCGGAGAGCACGTTGCTGTAGAGCGCATAGCCCAGCACCAGGAACAGCCCGCCCAGGATGGCCGTCTGCCGCTTGTTTTCCAGTCCCAGCTTCATGGCGTGGCCCCCGCTTCGCGCACGAAGGTATCCAGCTTCAGGTTCACGTTGACGGTCTGCGCCGCCTGCGCCTTGGTTTGTTCGGGCGAAACCACGGTCATGCTCTCGATGATCAGGAACCTCGGCGATTTGTCGATCTCTTCGACCAGCTTCTTCAAGCCGGCGTAGGTTCCCTCACAGCCCGCCGTGATGGTCATCATCTTCAGCGAGTCGCTGCCTTCGATGTCCTCCATTCCGTATTGCTGCGGCAATTGCCGCACGCCGGAATCCTTCGTCATGCGGTTCAGCTCCTCGGCGAGGGAGGAAGCCATGACGCGGCGGTCCACCACGTATTTCGTGAGGAAGCTGTCTCCTTCGCGCCGCGCCTGCTCCACTTTGTTCACAAGCTGGCGGGCCGCGGCCACCCGCGCGCTGAGATCCGCGAGCTGGCTTTCGAGGGCCGATTGCTTCTCCCTTAGATCCGCCGCCGATCCGCCGAAGGGCTTGAACGCAAGAACCGCGGCCGCCAGATTAGCCGCCAGCAGCGCGCCGATGAGGAGGCGCATGCTCACGCGCGGGTCCCGGAACGAAATGCCCGCCCAACGAATGCCGCCGAGGC
>DATKOS010000275.1:0-7216 GCA_035524535.1 Bryobacteraceae bacterium | reverse complement strand
CTCGGCCCGATCCCGACGTGCAATCCTTGCCCGAACGTCCGGTAGTTGTGAAATCCAACGTTTTTTTTCGATAGTGCGCGGCGTTCGGATGATAGACTGGGCGTCGGAGTACGTCTATGTCCAGCGCCGCGCTCGAATTTTACTTGGCCGCAGGGTCAATACTAGGCGCTGGCCTGACTGCGGTTAAGCTCCTCAATACGGGACTTTTCCGCCGCTATCCTTACTTTTTCGCGTTTCTCCTCATCAACACGCCGATTTACGCGGCGCTGCTCTATTTGCCCACCCGGTCGGACTTTTACTTTTATTTATGGGAAGCCGTGCAACCCATATCCTGGATCCTTTATATGGCGATGGTATTCGAGCTCTATCGCCTGATCCTGGAGCGGCACAAGGCTCTGTACACTTTCGGGCGACGCGCCATGTACCTCGGAATTGGCGTGGCGGCCACGATCTCCGCCCTGGCGCTGCTGCCGCACTTCCAACCACAGACCCGCCAAATCTCCACCGTGCTGCCGTACCTGCTGGCCGGCGAGCGGGCGGTGGATTTCAGCCTGGCGATTTTCCTGATCCTGCTGATGTTCCTGCTAGGCGGGTACGCCGTGCCGCTGTGCCGCAATGTGGTGGTCCATGGCGTGATCTATACCGTTTATTTTCTTTGCAATACCCTGGGCACCCTACTGCGTAGCGCGCTTGGCCTTACTCCCAAGACTGACGTCATGAACCTGGCCATGACGGCGCTCTCGGCGGCCTGCACCTTCGCCTGGTTCCTCTTGCTCACTCGCAAGGGCGAGGAGGCCCGGGTCAAGCGGCCGTGGATCGGCAAGGAGCAGGAGCAGCGCATCCTTTCACAACTGGATGCCATGAACGCGGCTCTGTTGCGCCCGGCGCGGAAGTAGGACACTAACCTTAGTTAGTTTTACGCTATTATCCTTGGTTAATTCGGGTTTAATGGTATCAGTATTACCGTGTCACCTATTGCATTTTCGTTAAAAAGTCAGTAAGATTATTTTCTGAAAGGGGGCTCGCGGTCCCAATGGATCCGATAACCATCGCGACCTTGGTTGCTGTAGCGCTGTTCGGGGCGCTTTTCGCGGTCGTGAGGAAAATAATTTCCAATAATGTGGAGCTGCCGCTCGACTCACAGTGGATCGTCGAGTTGTCGGTCGACCGTTACCGCCCCATGCTGCGGATGCTGGATGTGACGGAGCTCAAGGCGTTGCGCTCGCAGCCGGGTTACTCGCCCAAGCTGGAAGCGGATCTGCGCGCCCAGCGCTGCCAAGTCTTCCGCGGTTACTTGCGCTCCCTGGAAACGGACTTCCGGCGCGTCTGCACCGCCGCCAAGCTGCTGCTGTTGCAATCGGAGTTGGATCGCCCTGACCTCGCTTCCATTCTCATGCGCCAGCAGGCCTCGTTCGCCATGGGCATGGCAATTGTCAATGTGCGCCTCGCCTTCTATCGTTGGGGCATCTCCGGAGTGGACGTGTCCAGCCTGCTGAAGCGTCTGGACGCCGTGAGCATCGAACTGCGGAGCCTCGCTCCTTCCGCCATCGGCGCGTAAGCGCCGCGCGCCAGGCTGCCGCCGGCATTTCGGGAATCGCCCATTTCGCCTTGTGTTTCTCCGGACCTCCTTCTAATCCCCGATTCTTATAGCTTTTTAAGCGCCGCCTTAGCCTCTTTCAAATTGGGAAACGCCTTTTCCGCCTCGCGAAATTCCTTGGTGTGAACCCGTCTCCGCGATCCGCTGTGATCCACGGGATATCGCAGGTGCAGCATCTCGTGGAACATAACGTACTCAAGCGCGGCGGCGGGCGCCTCCGGACGATCGAAAATCCGGCTGATGATGATTGCGTTGTGCGACGGATCGAAATGCCCCAACATGGCGCGCGAAGCGCCCCGGCTCCAGCCCAGTTGCGGCCGGCCCATCAAGCCGTGAAAGAACTGCTGATTGAGGCGCTCAAAAATCTCTTCGAGGTCGTGAACCGCCCCGCGCGGCCCGGAGATGAACTTGCGTCCGCGGATCTGGCGCACCAGTTGCGCCTGACGGCGCATGTCGTGGCGGTTCAGAAACAAGCGGTAGCGGTGCGAATAGGCGCGTGCAATGGGCTTGCGGTAGAGCTTACCCAGCAGGATGTGCGCCAGCGCTTCCAGCACCGGAGCGGGCGCGCCCGCCAGAAGGTCCGACATGCGCACGAGCAGGCTGCCGTTCTCCAGCCGGATGAAGCTATCGGCGTTGGCGAAGCGGCAGAACTCCACGCGCAGCCGCGGCATCGCCGTGCGGGGCTTCAATTCGCGAAACACGCGCGCGTAGATCTCTTCAGGCGTTTCGAAAAAGAGGGCGCTTTGGAGAGCGGGAACCTCGGGCGTCTCCCCGGTCATCTTCCACAGCGTATCAGAGCCTTGAGCGGATGCGCTGCTGCGGCCGCATCGCAGGCCCGCGCCGACGGCGTGGGCGTTTGGTTCCGCGGCCCCGCCCCGGGGTGATAGCATCAATCCTGTAATGCCCCTGGGAGAATTCACCAAGCAGCTTGCCCAGCAAGCCATTCTATCCGCCACCACGAAGGAGCCGGCGCCCAAGGAGGCGCCCTCCGCCAAGGCCAGTGAGAACGCCGGGGCTGCCATAATGGGCCAGGTTGGCGCCATGCAGAAGGCGCTCAAGGAAGACGAGGAGTTGGCGCTCTACTTCCAGAACGGAAGCGAACCGCTCCGCGTTCTGGAGATCTTTCTTCCCGCGCCCAAGGTGGCCGTGCTGAGCGGTTCGGACCAAGCCGGGTTCGCGCGCGTGATCGCCGCGGTTGAGTCGCTCCAACTGGTGGCTCGCGTGGTGAAGGTGAAGCCCGGCGCCAAGCCGCATCGGATCGCGCTCGTCACGCCGAAGTCCTAGGCGGCGTGCGCCCGGCGCGGGCGCGGCGGCAGCCTCACTTGCGTCCCAGCATCCGCAGGCGCACGCTGAACGCGCGCACTTGCCCTCGGCCGTAGGTCAAGTAATTGGACGTGCCCAACACATTGTTCACGGTATTCGGGTTGCCGTTGTTGGTAAGGTTGTTGAATCCGAATCGCCATGCCCACAGGTAGTGCAGCGCCATGAACTTCTTCTCGAATGCCAGGTTCACATTGAAGTAGTCCGGGTACCGCATTGAGCCCGGCTGTCCCACCAGAAAGCCGGCCTGATCCACCACGGAGAACGGAAATCCCGTGCGGTATTCCACCAGGTAGGCGGCCGCCGTGTCCTTCGCCAGACGGCGCGTAAATCCCGGAAATCCGTTCGCGGGAATCGGAACCCAACCCCACATATGGAAACGGTTGGGCGTGTCCCAAGCGAACGGCCCGGGCCCCTGGGGGCCGAAGATGGGATTCTCAATGCTGTACTCCATGGCCTCATTGGTGCGCGCCGCCGAGCGCGTGTAGCCGGCGAACCACTCGTACTGACCCTTGAAGGTTCGCCGAACGCCCAGGTCCGCCGCGTCATACCGGTCGCGCCGGGTATTCGTGAGGTTATACGTGGCAAGACTTGGCGGAGCCGCCGCTCCGTCCGCGGCTGACTGCGGCTGCGGCGCCCCACCTGGAGGCGGGGCGAATGCGAATCCCCGGTCGCCGTCGCGGTGGGTATATTCCGCCGTCAAATAGAAACTGCCGGGCAGCTTCTGTTCGACGCCCAGCGCCGCCGTGCGGTAACGCGGGGCATAGAGCATCTGCTCGTCCACATGAAACGCGGAGAGCACCGGCGGCAGAGGCCCGCCGTCCGGGCCGAAAAACGTGGTCAGGCTCTGCTCCTGCTGCTGGCTGGAAACCAGGGCCAGGCTCACGGAGTCGTAGTAGACGCCCCACCCGGCGGAGAATTTCGTGCTCGGCAGCCGTCTGGGCGCCCACACCGCGGCGAAGCGCGGCGCCGGCAAAACCGAACGGACGATCTCATTCCACTCCGCGCGGATGCCCAGCTCGAATGCCAGTCCCTTCACCGGCGACCAGTGGTCTTGAATGTACTCCGCCGCCTCGAAGTTCTTGCGCGCCTGGAAGGGGCTCCCCTGGAACGACACGTAGCGCGTCACGGAGTTATCCGCCTCGAGCACCTCGTAATCGTGAAGCAGCAGCTTCTGGTGGAAGGCCTCCCGCTCGAAATCGACTCCGGTCTTGATCTGGTGCTCTCCCGCCCAATGGAACACTGGCAGGTACGCATCCGCCACGCCTTGCTGGCGGTAAGCGTGCCGGTAGCGGTTCACGAAGTAATTGCCGCGGTCTCCGAAGGGCGTGATCTGGAAGACGGCGTCACCCTGGGGGACGTCATGCAGCAGCGTCCGCGTATCCGCGAATCCGACCTCGATCAACGCGCCGGAAACGTACTGCTGGTCGCGAATCGTTGTCACGAAAAGATACTGCCGGCTGGTGCTGGTGGTTTCCACGGGATTCAGAATGCTCAGGCCGGCGTGGGAAGTGTCCTGCGCATTCATCAGCAAGCTGGTGGTCAGGATGTTGGCGTTGGTGACGTTCACCTGAAACCGCGCCAGGTCGCTGGCGGTAATGCCGCTGGTGCGGTTCTGCCCGTTCGGGAGTCCGTGGATCACGTCGTTGCTGTAGAAGACGTCCGCGCCGTTGTGGAACCAGGCCCGCCGCCGCGCCAGCGGCCCGGATACCTCCAGCCGCGGCGTCCACTTGTTGAGATGGAGTCCGCCGTCCGTGGCGAAGCCCGGCAGGAAATTCGTGCCCATGAAGCGCCAGTGGTCGTCCCCCATGCGCGTTTGCACGTCCAGCGCGCCCGCAGAGCCGCGTCCCGTGTCCGCCGAAAAGCGGCTTGTTTCCAGGTTCACGGATTGCACGGCTTCAATGTCCACGCGGGCGTCCAGGGTTCCCGTCACCGGGTTGGCGATATTGAATCCGTCCAGCGAATAGCTCGTCTGGTTCGAGTTTCCGCCGTTTACATGGAAGGCGGCCGCATTGTCTTGCACCACGCCATTCATCAGGGTCAGGGAATTGCGGTAATCCTGGGGCGCGGGGTAGGGAACCGCTTGGATTTCGGTGTTATCCAGTTCCTTGTGCGCCGCCGGTTGCTGCGGATCGATGGCCGCCGCCGAGGCCGTCACATCCACGCGCTCGGAGAACTCCTGCGTGTGGTTCAGCATGATGTCTAGGTGATTGTCGCCTTCCAGGCGCTCCGTCTTGGCCTGATAAAGATAGAAGCCCTGCCGCTCCACGCGCAGGCTATAATCTCCCGGCCCGGGGAGCGGCAGGCTGAAGCTTCCCGCCGCGTCGGAAGAGGTGGCCACCGGAAGTGAGCCCGGCAGAGTCAGTTCCACGCGCGCGCCGCCCACCGCGGCTCCCGTTTCATCCACCACCCGGCCGGTGATCTGCACCTGGGCGTGGAGCGCCGCTCCAGCCAGCCAGAACGCTAGCGCGAGGCGCGCAACGGGGGGCGTAATGCTCATGAGCCTGCCATGCCGCGGGCGCGGCGTGACTCTAGCATAACTCGCCGCCAAGACAAGATGGCGCGGGCGCATGCTTGGACGCGCTGATACAATCAAGGTTCACCACCCGAGGAGAACGGTACAGCATGGACGAACGGGAGCGCGCGCGCGCTTTAGAAGCAGCCCTGGGCCAAATTGAGAAGCAGTTTGGCAAGGGATCGATTTTGCGCCTTGGATCGAAGGACGCTATTGTCCCGGTTTCGGCTATTTCAACGGGGTCGATCTCGCTCGACGCGGCCCTGGGAGTGGGCGGCTTTCCGCGCGGGCGCGTCATTGAGATCTTCGGGCCGGAATCATCCGGCAAGACCACCATTGCGCTGCAAGTAGTGGCGGAAGCGCAGAAGGCCGGCGGCATCGCCGCGTTCATCGACGTGGAGCACGCCCTGGACCCGGCCTACGCCAAGAAGCTCGGCGTGGATATCGACAACCTGCTGGTCTCGCAGCCGGATTACGGCGAGCAGGCCCTGGAAATCACCAGCCACCTGACCAGTTCGGGTCAGATTGACGTCCTGGTGGTCGATTCCGTCGCCGCGCTGGTTCCCAAGGCGGAATTGGAAGGCGAGATGGGCGATAGCCACATGGGCTTGCAGGCGCGGCTCATGTCGCAAGCGCTCCGCAAGCTGACCGGGGTTGTTTCCAAGTCGCGGACGTGCCTCATCTTTATTAATCAGATCCGCGAGAAGATCGGCGTGATGTTCGGCAATCCCGAAACCACCACGGGCGGCCGGGCGCTGAAGTTCTACTCCTCGGTGCGGTTGGACATACGCCGTATCGCCGCCATCAAGGACGGCGAAAGCGTCGTCGGCAATCGCACCAAGGTCAAGGTGGTCAAGAACAAGGTGGCATCGCCCTTCCGCGAGGCCGAATTCGATATCATCTACGGCGAGGGCATTTCCAAGGAGGGCGACCTGCTGGATCTCGGCGTGGCGCAGAACCTCGTCGAAAAGAGCGGGTCCTGGTTCAGCTACAAGGGTGAGCGCATCGGTCAGGGCCGCGAAAATGCGCGGCAATTCCTCAAGGACAACCAGGACATCCGCAAGGCGCTCGACGCGGAATTACGGAAGGCTTTGGGACTGCTGAAGGAAGCCCCTTCCGCCGCCGAAGATCCCGCCGCGCGCCAGGCGCCTGCGCCGGCCGCCCTTCCGAAGCCCGTTCCGGCGCGGCGATAAGGACGCCCGCGGGCGGGCGCACAGACCTTGCCGGTCCGCCCTGGCTCGGGCGCGCCGGCGCCGTTCGGTTGGGCGCCGCGGATGATCGGAGGCGCGTCTTTGTGCTATGACCGAGCGTGACCGCGAACGCGCCATCCGCCTCCGGCTCTGCCGGGCGTCCGGAACGCGCCCTGAGTCCGCGTTCGTGCCCACGGGCTTCGGCGGGCTGGACCGCGCGCTTGGCGGCGGGCTCCCGCGCGGACGCATCCTGGAGCTCTTCGGACCGCCATCCTGCGGCAAGACCACGCTGGCGCTCCAAATCGCCGCGCATTGGCAGCGCGGCGGGCTTACCGTGGGCTGGATCGATGCCGACCACGCTCTTGACCCCTCCTATGCCGCGCGTCTCGGCGTAGCCGCGGAGCGCTTGGTTGCGCTCGATCCGTCGTCGGCGGAGGAAGCCCTCGAAATGGCGCGGCGCCTGGCGGCTTCCGCGGCGGTGGAATTGTTGGTGGTGGATTCCGCGGCCGCTCTCGTGCCGCGGCTGGAACTGGAGTCCGCAATTGGGGAAGGCGGCCGCGGCTTGCAAGCGCGTGTTCTCGCCGCCGGGCTGCG
>DATKOS010000274.1:0-8234 GCA_035524535.1 Bryobacteraceae bacterium | reverse complement strand
GGGCGTGCGCGGCATCCGCGTGTGGCCGGAATCGAAGGAGCGGGACCGGCTGGAATTCGCCTTCATGTCCAACGGGATCTCGTCGGAGCGCCAGGTGGACACGGCGGTGCGGCAAACCGCGGCGCTGGTGCGGCAGACCGTCGCGCAAAAGTTGAAGGTAGTGGTGGTGGCGGGCCCCGTGGTGGTGCACACGGGCGGCGTGAAAGGCCTGGCGGCGCTGATCCGCGGCGGTTTTGTGCATGCGGTGCTGAGCGGCAACGCGCTCGGCGTGCACGATGCGGAGGCCGCGCTCTACGGCACGTCGCTAGGCGTGCGGCTGGCTGACGGACGGCAGGAAGAGCACGGGCACCGCAACCACATCCGCGCCATCAATGCCATCTACCACGCCGGATCGGTGCAGGCGGCGGTGGAATCCGGGCGGCTGCGCACCGGCATCCTCTACGAATGCGTGAAGGCGGGCGCGCCGTTCGTACTGGCGGGCAGCCTGCGCGACGATGGCCCGCTGCCGGATACGATTACCGATATGAACGCCGCGCAGGATGCCTACGCGGCGCAACTCAAGGGCGCGGGGCTGGTGCTGTGCCTGGGGTCCATGCTGCACTCCATCGCCACGGGGAACATGCTGCCAAGCTGGGTGCGCATTGTCTGCGTGGATATCAACCCGGCGGTGGCCACCAAGGTGAGCGACCGCGGCACGGGCCAGGCGGTGGCGGTGATCGCCGACGTGGGACTATTTCTCGACCTCCTCTCAAAGGTATTGGCATGAAGCGCGCTTATACGGACGAACACGCGCGGGCCGGCGTCGCGGCGCCGCTGCCCGAAATTGAAACCTGGCCGAACCAGTACGCGGATTACGAAATTGAAATCGCGATGCCGGAGTTCACTTCGGTTTGCCCCAAGACGGGGCTGCCGGATTTTGGAAAGATCGTGCTGCGATACGTGCCGGACAAGCTCTGCCTGGAACTGAAATCGTTCAAGATGTACCTGCTGGAGTACCGCAACCTGGGCATTTTCCAGGAGAACATCGTCAACCGGATTCTGACGGACGTGGTGCGAGCGGCCAAGCCGCTGCGGGCAAGCGTGGTGGGCGATTTCGCGCCGCGCGGCGGGCTGAATACCATCGTTACGGCATCCTGGAGCCGCGCTCGGAAAGGAGCGCGTGGAAAGCGCTGAGCTGATCGCCATACTGCGGGAGGTGCGGGAGCGCGTGAAATCGCGCTACCCCACGGCGGGGCCGGGAGCGGCGGGAACGCTGCCGGATCTGGAGCCGCTGGTGCGCGCGCGGGACGCGGCGGCGGCGAAGGTGGCGGCCATCGGCACGGTGAATCCGCGGCGCGGCGGGCCGCTGAACGCGGCGGTGCAGGGGCTGAAGCGGCTGGCGGCGCGCGCGCTGGATTGGCACGTCCGGGAGCAGGTGCTCTTCAACCGCAAGGTGGTGGAGGCGGTTGACGCGGCCATTGAGGCGCTGGCGGAATCCAACCGCGCCATGGCCGGCCTGCAGAGCCAGCTTGCCGACCTCCAGATTCACGATATCCGCGCGCACTGGGCGGAATGGCGCGCGGGCTGGGAGCGGAAACTCGCCGAGAACGAGATCCAGTTTCTGCGCAGCGTGGCGGATTTGCAGCGGGCATTCGCCTACCGCGCGGACCTGATGGATGCGAACTACCGCGACGCCCTGCGCAGCCAGCATGCCGATTTTACGGGCGCACTGGCGCGCGGCCATGCGGAAATTCAGAAGGATTTCGCGGCCACGCTGGAGCGCATGAAGCTGGAGTACGAGCGGACGATTCACAGCGAGTTGCGGCTCATCCGGCAGCGGCTGGCGCCGGCGGACGATGCCGCTTTTCGCGCCGGCGTCGAGGAAACGGCGCACGCCGCGCCGGTCGATTTCACCCGCTTCGCGGAGCGCTTCCGCGGGCCGGAGGAAGCGGTGAAGGCCGGGCAGCGCGCCTATGTGGGACGTTTCGCGGGCAAGAGGGACGTGCTGGATATCGGGTGCGGGCGCGGCGAGTTTTTGGAGTTGATGCGCGAGGCGGGCGTGCCCGCCAGGGGCATTGAGTTGAATGCGGAATGCGCCGCTATGTGCCGCGCGAAGGGGTTGGATGCGCAGGTGGCGGATTTGTTCGAGTACCTCGCGGCGCTGCCGGAGAATGCGCTGGACGGAATTTTCTGCGCGCACGTGGTGGAGCACCTGGAGCCCATGCAACTGGCGCGAATGGTTTCGCTGTGCGCGTCGCGCCTGATGCGGGGCGGCGTGATTGCGATGGAGACGCCGAATCCGGAGTGCCTGGCGATTTTCGGAAGCTACTTCTATTTGGACCCGACGCACGTCCGGCCGGTTCCCCGGCAATTGCTGGAATATTATTTCGCAGAAGGTGGAATTGGGGTTGTGGAGTTTCGGCGGCTGGCGCCGGCGGTGGAACATATGCCGGCCGTGGCGGAATTGCCGGAGGGATTCCGGGAAGCGTTTTTTGGCGGGTTGGATTATGGATTGGTTGGGGTGAAGGTGTTGGGGTAGCGCGGCTTGCGCCTGGGAACACGGGGGCTCGGTAGACGCAGTGCGGTGCGGCTTGCGCCTGGGGAATTTTGGATTTACAGCGGCCTTTGCGCAGGCCGGGAGGCCTGCGCTACTGATTCGCCCGGAACGCAGACCAGGAGGTCCGCGCCACTCAAGGCAAGGCTTCGATGGAGGCGGTGAGCTGGCCGGTGAGGCGCAGCAGGTTCCAGCGGGCGCGGTCTATGGCGTATTGCGCGTCGTAGAAGGCGATCCACTTGTCGTTCTCCACGATGCGGGATTCCTCCACCTGGCGCATGGTGGCGCGGCCTTCCTGCATTTGGGCCAGGTCCACGGAGAGCTGCTCGCGCGCCACTTCCAGATCCAGGCGCGCCACATCCGCCGCGGTGGCGGCCTTCTTCACGTCGCGGTAGGACGATTGAATGTCCGCACGAATGCGGTTGAGGGCGTCCTGGCGTTGAATCCGCAGGCGGTCTATGTCGGCGGAGTCGCGCGCGCTCTGCGCGCCAACGCCCGGTGAGAAGAGCGGCAACTGAAGCGACACGCCAAGCTGGCCGTTGTTGCGTTGGAAGCGCTGGAAGTATTCCGAGTAGTTGTTGAACTCCGCCAGCATGCCGTATTGGGCCACCAGATCCGCGCGCGGCAAGCGGGCTGCCCGCCCGGAACGCAGCTCCAGCTCCTTGGAAGCAATCTGCGAATCGATCTGCTTCACCTCCAGGTTCCCCTGCAGGGCCGCGCGGATGGCGGATTCTTCATCCCCGGGCAGGGTGAATGCGGGCATATCCTGATCTGCGGGGATCACCCGATCTTCGGCGGACATGCCCAAAGCGATGGCGAGCGAGGTCTCGGCCGCGGCGCCATCGTCGTCGTAGCCGTCGGCAAGCTGCGACGCGCGCGCCACGTTATAGGCGGCCTGTTTCTCCGCGAGCGGCAGGGCGCGGCCCTCGGCCACCTGCGCCTGGATGGCGCCGAGGACCTCCTGGAGGCTGGCAGCATCCTTGCGGGCCAGGGCGCCAATGCGGACGGCGCGGCCCGCATCCAGGTACAAGGACGCCGTGCGGTAGGCCACTTCGCTTTGCTTGCTCTCGGCGGAAAGGGCGGCGCCGTGCGCGTCCTCCTTGGCCTGCGCGACGGCGAGGGTCTGCGGGCGGTTGAAAATCTCCGCCACGGCGTTGGCCTGCAGCACGCTGGGCGCGGAGCCCTCAATGCTCATGGGAAAACCGTAGGTATACGCCAGGCCGCTGCCGACGGTCACCCGCGGGTAGAACGGGGCCTTTGCCAAGCGCAAAGCCTGCCGCGCTTTTTCGACATCGAGCCGCGCCAACATGACGTCGGAGTTCTGTTTTAGCGCCGTTTCCACCGCCTGGCGCAGCGTCATGGGGCGATCCGCCGCAAACACGCACGTAAAGCAGGCCAGCAGCAAGGCTGTCAGTGAACGCATGAACACATTGTAGCGGCGCAGGCACAGTCTAGCGGGAATCGTGCGAGCCGAGCTAGAATCGTCGTATTGGTCCGGCGACGAAGATCCGTGTTTCCAGCGATCCGGATCTTACTTTTGACGCCTAACATCATGCGAAGAAAATTTACTCTTACTGTTTTTTTGTGGGCGATCTTCGGCTGCGCCGGCGCTTGGGCGCAGACCACGCCGGGCTTCGGCGCGGTTCAAGGCGCGGTAGTGGACGCGTACGGCGAAGGCATCCCCGACACCAAAGTCATTGTGACGAACGCCAAGAAGGGTATTGAGCGCACGTTCATGACGAGCGATGACGGCGTGTTCGATATCTCCGGGCTGGAACCGGCGGAAGGCTACATGCTGAAGCTCTCGCGCACGGGCTTCGCGGCGTGGGATACGGGACCGTTCGACGTGCCGATGGGGGCCGCGGTCAATTTCCTGATTCCCTTGAGCCCCAGCACTCCTCCGGTTCACATCAACCCCAGCCTGGTGCTGCCGCTCACCAACAACACCAAGATGGGCATCAACCAACTGGTGACGCCGGACGACCTGCGCAACCTTCCCACTCCGAACCAGCGGTGGGATACGCTCTTCGCACTGGGGCCCTGGGTAGGGCCCGCCAACCCGGTGTTCCTGCAGCAGACCACCGCGCCGGGCATCCTGTTCGGCGGCGGCAACATCAACAACCGGATCGATCCGAACCTGCCGTACCTGCTGTTGGATAGCGTCAAGATCAGCAACACGTTCTATCCCTACACGGGCGCGCCGGATCGGGTGTCCCAGGACGCCGTTCAGGAAATGGACGTTCTGGCGAACGGCTACCCCTCGGCCTTTCCGAGCGCGTTTACGGGCATTGGAGACCTGGCGACGCGCACGGGCGTCACTGGCTATCACGGCGATCTCTATGACTTTTTCCGTAACGGCGGCATGGCGGCGCGAGACCGTTACGCCGGCGCGTTTCGCCCGAACGAGCGCCAGAACCAGGCCGGAGCGAGCGTGGCCGGGCAGGCGTATCGCAACAAACTTTTCTTCTTCGCGAATTACGAGACGCTGGAAGGCAAGTATCAGGGCTTGAACCGCATCACGAACCCGCTGATCGCCGATGCGGCCGGCGATTCCGTGCTGGCCGCGAACTGCAAGGCGACCACCACGCAGTGCGCCGCCGCGGCCAAGTTCATCCAGTCCCGCATGAACGTGATTGTGCCGCGGACGGAACACTCCGGCTCCGCGTTTCTGCGCATGGACTATCACAAGGGCGACCGGCACACGTTCACCATGGAGGCCAACGGCTCGAAGTGGATCGCGCCCAACGGCGCGCAGGACCAGGCGGTTTCCACCGACGGTTCGCTGCTGGGCGCGAACGGCAATCTGCGCGAGGACACGCGCTTCCTGAAGGGCTCCTGGGTGGGCACGCCGCACGCCACCACGGTGAATGAGATGCGCGCGAGCTGGAGCCGGGACGATTTGATGGGCACCCCGTCCACGCAGTTGCAGCCCGCTAACACGGGCGCGCTGGGGATTAACGTGGCGGGAACGCAGATTGGCGCGGGCCAGGGCTATCCTTTCACTTACCCCGATGAGCACCGCCGCGAATTCGCGGACAACTTCCTGAAGGCGTTCAACACGCAGGTGATGCAGTTCGGCGTGGATGTGGCGTACATTGACGACCATATTCAGCGCATTTACGACGGCGGCAGCTACTACTACACGTCGCTCACGGCGTTCGCGCAGGATTTCAGCGGCATCACGGTGGGGCGGAAGGCGTACACCAGCTACGCGCAGCAATTCGGCGTTCCCCAGCGGGAAGAGAAGACCGTGGATTTCGGCGCGTACTTCCAGGACACGTGGCGCGTCTTCTCGCGCCTCTCGATCATCTACGGCGCGCGCTATGAGAAGCAGCTTCTGCCCTCGCCCACGGTGTTCAACCCGACGTATGAGCAAACGGTGACCATCCCCTCGCCCAACATCGACGGCGGTCCGCGCGTGGGCCTGGTCTATGCGATGGACCCCCACACGGTGTTCCGCGCGGGCTATGACTGGTTCTTCGCGCCCTACTCCGGCGCGCAACTGGACACGCTGTTCATCGGCAGCAACCAGAACATCGGTACGGTGTACGTGACGCCCACGCAGACGGGCGCGCCGATCTTCCCCACCACCTACGCCTCGGGGTTGAACATCCCGTCCGGCGTGGCCAGCCCGATGTTCGGCAACCTGCGCTTGCGCGATCCGCGCTCGGCGCAGCTTACGGCGTCGATGGAGAAGATCCTGGGCAAGAGCACGTCGGTCACGTTCAACCTCATCGCCACGCGCGGCATTCGCCTGTGGACGCTGAACGACCTGAATTTCGCGCCTCCCACGAAGAGCGTGGTCTACACCGTCGACGACGTGAACGGCGCGCCCTCGGCCAGCTACAGCACGTCGATCTGGTCCGGCAAGAGCGATCTGAACTCGTCGCACGTGTATGAAGTGGATAGCGTAGCCAGGTCGTCGCGCAATGCCTTCACCATGCAATTCCGCAGGCGCATGGCGAACGCTTTCAACTTTGAGGCGGATTACACCTGGGCGCACGCCACGGACGACGCAGGCTACCCCATCAACGGCGTGGCCGGGCTCACCAGCGTTCCCGGGAATCCGGCGCCGGATCAGGGCAGCTCGTCCTTTGACCAGCGCCACAGGCTGGTGGCGAATTTCGTGTGGCGCCCGACGGTGGCCAACGCCTCCGGCGTGGAGCGGCAGATCCTCAACGGATGGACGCTCTCTGGAATTGCCACGGCCGCCACGGGAATGCCGCAAACCGCGCAGGTGATGGTACAGGGGCAGCAGGTCTCCGGCGCGCCCATGGTCTACACGAATACCCTGAACGGATCGGGCGGCTGGGACCGCGTGCCGTTCTGGGAGACTGCCACCCTGCGTCCCTCGCCCATGTTCGTGGTGAACGCGCGGCTCTCCAAGGCCTTCCGCATTGGCGAACGCGCCCAGGCCACGCTCATGTTCGAAGCCTACAACGTGGGCAACATGCAGTTCGATACCGCCATGAACACCATCGCCTACGTGGCCAGCGGCGGCATCCTGAAAGTGGCGCCGGGGTACGGGATGGGCAATGCGTCCTACGGAATTGTCAACGGGACGAACGCGCGCAGCGGACAAGTGGCGCTGCGCATTACGTTCTAAGGCCTACTGGAAGGCCATCCAGTCCTTGCCGGCGTCCACCTTCGTGGGGTCCACGCCGGGGACTTTCTTCATGTCTTCCGCCGAACGGAAGGCTCCGTTCTTGCCACGGTAAGCTACCAGCGCGGCGCCTTCGGCGTCGGTGAAGCCGTACTCGTCGCGCAAGCCGGCGGCCGAGGCCAGGTTCACGTTCATGGGCTTGCGGTAGTTCTGGATCAGGTAGTTGAGAATGGCGTCGTACTGCGCGTCGGTGGGCGTGGCGCCCTGGGTGACCATCTTGTCCAGGGTCATGCTCCAATCGCTGGCGGTGCGCTTGCGGGCCACCACCTGGTTGACGTCGTGGCATTTGGTGCAAGCCTGGCTCAGTTCGGCCTTGCCCGGACCATCCGGAAGGTTCTGCGCGGGAAGCGCGCCGGCGCATAGCGCCGCCAGGAAAGCGGGCGCGGCGCGGCGGAGGAAAGGCCCAGTCAGCAAGTTCAAAGTGGAACCATCTTACCATCTGATGGCGGCGCGCCCTCCGCGCGGGAACATTCGGTATCATCGGGAAATGCCCGCCCCGGCGGCCGCCCTACGGGTGGCGAATCTCAGGAAAGCTTACGCAGACGTGGTGGCCGTGGACGGCCTCTCGCTCGAAGTGCTCCCCGGCGAATGCTTCGGGCTTCTGGGCCCGAATGGCGCGGGCAAGACCACCACCATGGAAATCTGCGAAGGGCTGACTCCGGCGGATTCCGGCGAGGTGGAACTGTTGGGATTGCGTTGGAGCGCCAATGCCTCCGAGTTGCGCCAGCGGCTGGGCATCCAACTTCAGGAGACGCAGCTTTCCGACAAGCTGACCGTGGCCGAGACGGTGCGCTTGTTCCGCAGCTTCTTCCGGCGCGGGCCATCGCCCGCGGAGGTCATCGCACTGGTTCAATTGGAAGAGAAGAGCGGCGCGCGCGTGGGCGCGCTTTCCGGCGGGCAGAAGCAGCGGCTGGCGCTGGCGTGCGCGCTGGTGGGCAATCCCGATTTTCTGTTCCTCGACGAGCCCACTACGGGACTCGATCCGCAGGCCCGGCGGCAGCTCTGGGAGCTGATCGAACGGTTCAAGCTCGCGGGGCG
>DATKOS010000273.1:0-4563 GCA_035524535.1 Bryobacteraceae bacterium | reverse complement strand
GGCGCCGCCGCCATCGATGATGGTGGTGTTGTCCTTGTCGATGGTGACGCGCTTGGCGCGGCCCATATCATCTAGGCGAACGCCTTCCAGCTTGATGCCGGTTTCTTCCATGATGGCCTTGCCACCGGTGAGGATGGCGATATCTTCCAGCATGGCCTTGCGGCGGTCGCCGAAACCAGGGGCCTTCACGGCGCAGGCGTTGAGGGTGCCGCGCAGCTTGTTCACTACCAGGGTGGCGAGCGCTTCGCCGTCCACTTCCTCGGCGATGATCAGCAGCGGCTTGCCGGAGCGGGCGATCTGCTCGAGTACGGGCAGCAGATCCTTCATGTTGGAGATCTTCTTCTCGTGGATCAGGATGTAGGGATCCTCGAGGACGGTCTCCATGCGGTCGGCGTCGGTGACGAAGTAGGCCGAGAGGTAGCCGCGGTCGAACTGCATGCCGTCCACGGTGACGAGCTCGGTGCTCATGGTCTTGGATTCCTCGACCGTGATGACGCCGTCCTTGCCCACCTTCTTCATCGCGTCGGCGATGATGTTGCCGATGGTGGAATCGCTGTTGGCGGAGATGGTGCCGACCTGGGCGATCATTTCACCGGAGACGGGCTTGGAGAGCTTCTTGACTTCATCGATGGCCACTTCCACGGCCTTCTCAATGCCGCGCTTGAGGGCCATCGGGTTGGCGCCGGCGGCAACCGCCTTCACGCCTTCGCGATAGATGGACTGAGCCAGGATGGTGGCGGTGGTGGTGCCGTCGCCGGCGACGTCGCTGGTCTTGGAAGCGACTTCGCGAACCATCTGCGCGCCCATGTTTTCGAGCGGATCCTTCAACTCGATTTCCTTGGCCACGGTGACGCCGTCCTTGGTGATGTTCGGGCCGCCGAACTTTTTCTCCAGGACTACGTTGCGGCCCTTGGGGCCGAGCGTTACCTTAACCGCGTCGGCGAGCTGATTCACGCCGCGAAGAATGGCCTGCCGGGAATTTTCCGAATAAACGATTTGCTTCGCCATGTCTTTCTATTGACTCCTTTTCGATTTTCCTTAGGCCGCCTTGTGCGACTTTTTCGCGGGAGCTTCCAAGATCCCCAGGACCTCGTCCTCGCGCATGATCAGGTACTCTTCGTTGTCCAGCTTGATATCGCTGCCGGAGTACTTGCCAAACAGGATGCGGTCGCCCACTTGCACGTCGAGGGCGATCAGCTTGCCGTCTTCCAGGCGCTTGCCCTTGCCCACCGCGACCACTTCGCCCTCCTGGGGCTTCTCCTTGGCCGTGTCGGGAATGTACAGGCCGCCCTGCATCTGCTCTTTCTGCTCGATCCGTTTGACCACGATGCGGTCATAGAGCGGACGGATGTTCATGGAACTTCAACCTCCAAAATGGAATTAATTAGGTTTGTTGACCCACTTGACTTGCGAGCCTATGACCCATTGCCACCGGCTCTGTTGAATATTATTAGCACACTCTGGCGGAGAGTGCCAACATGGTCCTGCAAATTAATGATTACAAAATAGTTATTGATGTTGACAAAGATGCGCTAAAGTTTACTTGATGGCCTAGGGCGAAGGGGTTACCTCAAATATGCCGAGTTCTCGGTTCTTCCGCACGGAGTGCCAGGGAAAATAGCGGCCGTTCATCGCGACATAGACGCCCGGCGGCAGCGTTTGGACAAAGGCGAGCGCGGCGCCGAGGTTGAAGAGGCCATCCGAACTGCCGAACGTATAGGGGATCATGGCGCCGGTGAGCACGATGGTCTTACCGGTGACGTTGCGGCCGAGGAGGGCGGCGGTCAACTCCATGGAATCCGTGCCGTGCGTGATCAGGATGCGGCTTTCCTCGGCGCGCAGGCAGTGTTCCAGGATCAACTGGCGGTCCTCGGCGGTCATACGGAGGCTGTCGATCATCATGAGCGTGCGGATGTCGACTTTCAAGTGGCAGCGCCCGAGGCGGAGCATCTCAGAAAGATGGGAGTCCTTGAAGTGAAGCTCGCCGGTGAGCTCGTCGTACTCCTTGTCGAAGGTGCCGCCAGTGGCGAGGATGCGGATGCGTTCGGGGTTCATAAATTACTCGCGGCGCCGCTTTTCGGCGAGCGCGCTCCTTAGCAGCGGTAGCCCTACGCCCCCTACCACAAGAAAATCGACTCCGTACTTGGCGAGCGCCTCAATCGCCGCGGCGAAATCAGGCTTGCTCACGGCCGCTCCGGTAAGGCCACAGCGCGTCCACGGCGGCTTGAAGCGTATCCAGGCGCTCGGCCGGCGTCATATCCATCATCCAGAGGATCAAGGTCAGATCCACGCCGTTCTCGTCATACTCCGGTGGCGGCTGCTCCTGCATCTCACCGTAGGATAGCGCGCCCTCCGGCGCTAGAATTGTCTTCAACCGCATGAAGACACTTACCATCGGCGCGATTCCGGGGGATGGCGTGGGCCGCGAGGTCGTACCGCCCGCCAAACGCGTGCTCGAACGGGCCGCCTCCAAACACGGCGTCGCCCTCTCGTTTCAGGATTTCGACTGGGGCTCGGAGCATTATTTCCGCTGGGGCCGCATGATGCCGGCAGGAGCGCTGGATTTGCTCACGCCCTGCGACGCCATTCTGCTGGGCGCAGTGGGCCATCCGGACCTGGCCGACCACACCACGCTGAACGGCATGCTGCTGCCCATTCGGCGAGCATTCGACCAGTACGCCAACGTGCGGCCGGCTTATCTATATCCCGGCGTGACGTCGCCGCTGGCGGGGGCGAAGGCCGGCGAAATCGACATGGTCATCGTCCGCGAGAACACCGAGGGCGAATATGCTCCGGTCGGCGGCTTCGCGTATCACAACCAGCCGGAAGAAGTCGCCATCCAGACTTCCGTGTTCACGCGCCGCGGCGTGGAGCGCATCGTGCGCTTCGCTTTCGAACTGGCGGTGAAACGGGGAAAGCGGAAGCGCGTCACCAGCATCACGAAATCCAACGCGCAGGGCTACAGCATGACGCTTTGGGATCGCACGTTCCAGGATGTAGCCGCGGAATTTCCGGGCGTCGAGACCGAGTCCCTGCTGGTGGATGCGGCGGCCATGAATTTCGTGCGGCGGCCCCAGAGTTTCGACGTGGTGGTCGGCTCGAACCTCTTCGCCGATATTCTGAGCGACCTTGCGGCGATCATCGTGGGCAGCATGGGCCTCGCGCCGAGCGCGAATCTGGACCCGCTGCGGCGCTATCCGTCGCTCTTCGAACCCGTACACGGCTCCGCGCCGGATATCGCCGGGAAAGGAATTGTGAACCCCCTGGCGACGATTCTAAGCGGCGGCATGATGCTGGATCATCTGGAAATGCCGGAGGCCGCGCGGGAAGTGGAGAGCGCCGTGGCGTCCGTGCTGGCCGAAGGCAAGGTCCGGACTCCGGACCTGGGCGGCGCCGGCACGACGGAAGAAGTGGCCGCCGCCGTGCTGGAGAAACTGGCCTAATGCCTTGTGAATCCATGGCGGGGCGGACCCCTCCGCTCCACTGGCCTCTGCGCACAAACCGGCGCCCGAGGCAGGCTTGACAACTTCCTCGCCCAAAACCAAATCCGCCGGCCCTCCCGAGCGCTCCGGGCGTCACGCATTTCTGGTCGCCACGGGAATTTTCCTCAGCCGCGTCGTGGGCCTGGTGCGGCAATACGTCTTCTCCCATTACTTCGGCCTGCGGTCTGACGCGGCGGACGCCTTCAACCAGGCTTTCCGGATTCCGAATCTTCTGCAGAACCTGTTCGGCGAGGGGGCGCTTTCGGCATCCTTCATCCCGGTTTATTCGCGCTTGCTGGCCGAAGGCGACGAACCGGAAGCCGGGCGCGTCGCGGGGGCCGTCGCTGCGATTCTGGCGCTGGTGACTTCGGCGATTGTGCTGTTGGGAGTGCTGGCCACGCCCATCTTTATCGACGTGATTGCGGCGGGCTTTCACGGCGCGAAGCGGGAGCTGACCATACGCGTCGTGCGGATTCTGTTCCCCGGCGCGGGGCTGCTGGTGATGTCGGCATGGTGCTTGGGCATTCTGAACAGCCATCGCAAGTTCTTCTTGTCCTATACCGCGCCGGTATTCTGGAATTTCGCCATGATCGGCGCGCTGGTAGAATTCGGCGGCCGCATGGCGGAATCGAACCTTGCTATTGCGCTGGCGTGGGCATCGGTGGCCGGCAGCGCGCTGCAATTCGGCGTGCAGGCGCCGGTGGTGTGGCGGCTGGTCCGGCGCCTCGTGATCCGGCCGGATACGGCCTCGGGGAACGTTCGCGAAGCGATCCGCAACTTCGTGCCGGTCTTCTTCAGCCGCGGCGTGGTGCAAATCAGCGCCTTCGCGGACGCGATGCTGGCCGGTCTCCTGCCCTACACCGGCGCCGTCACCGGCCTGGCCAACGCGCAGACGCTCTATACGCTGCCGGTGAGCCTGTTCGGCATGTCGGTTTCGGCGGCGGAACTTCCCGCCATGTCGAGCGCGCTGGGCGATGAGGCGGAGATCGCATCGCAGCTTCGCGGCCGCCTGAATAAGGGCCTGCGGCAGATCGCGTTCTTCATTGTGCCTTCCGCCATGGCCTTCCTGGCGCTGGGGGAC
>DATKOS010000272.1:0-36283 GCA_035524535.1 Bryobacteraceae bacterium | reverse complement strand
GGTGTTGTCCACCAGCACTTCGGAGCTGACGAGCTGTGCTTCGAGCGCGGCTGCGGGGGGATTGGATTCGCGGTCCGACGCCACGACGCGGAAGAAGTACTTGCCATCCGCGAACATGTCGCCGTCGAAGATGGCGGAGTTGTCATGGAGGCCCGACTTGAGCGGAATCCACTGAGTTTCGTCTTCGGCGCGGAAGTAGAGGTCGTAGATAAGGCGATCGCCATCGGGGTCGTCGGCCTGCCAGGCGACGGCGATTTGAGAATTGGTGGCCCGCGAAACGATCTGCGTGGCGGCGGGCGAGCTGGAATCCGCCGTGGCGGAGACCGTGATGGTAGAGCCGTCTCCGCTGGTCTTGGTGGAGGGCTGCGGCAAACCGGGCTGCGTGGCGACGCTGATATTCAGGAGCGCCGGGGGCATGTTTTGCGGCAAATAGGCGAGTGAAACGCCGGTGACCACGGGCGTCTTTCCGGCCGCTCCGGAGAGTTCCATCTTCCACTGGATGTAGCGGGCGTTGGGGCTGGAGATGCGGGCGCCGGCGGCGTCTTCCAGAGGTGCGGACCAATCGCTCCAGGTTTGGTCGGGAGTGGCGGAGTTGCCGGTGCGCGTGCGGAAGCGAACGGCGCATCCGGGGGGCGCTTCGGCTCGCCAAGTGAGACTCCCCCAACGAGCGACGGCGCCGGCGTCGCGCACGGGCGCTTCCAAAGAGCCAGCCGGGCCGGGCGCCTCACTCAGGCGGAAGAGGCGGCCGATATCGCTGGTGGCGGCCAGGACGCGGTTTCCCGCGGCGAGCAGGCGAGTGGTTTCGGCCTCGCCGGTTTCGGCGATCAGGGAAACGGTGCGGTCCTGGCCGAGGCTATAGATGCGGCCATTCCGATCCGTAGCGAAAAGCAGGCGGTTGCCCTCGGGCGCGAGGTCGTAGGCGTTCTCGTCCTTGGAACTCCAGAGGGTTTGCACGGCGCCATCGGGGGTGATTTTGTAGACCGCGGACTTATCGGCTCCGGTCGCTTCCGGCAGAGCGGCAGCCGGGGCGGCGGCGGGCGCGGGGGCAACGGGAGCGGCGCGCGCAGGGGGCTTGGTGGCGTCCGGCGGCTTGATCTCACTGGCCTGCGCTTCCACGGTGATGGTGGTGGTTACAGTGGGCGTACCGCCGGATTGCGTGAGGCTCTGCGCGGCCTGATTGGCGGCTTGGGCGCGGCGGGCCACCGAACCGCCGAGAGCCGCGGCGTAGACCGCTCCGTCCGGCATGGGAACGATGGCGCGAATTTCGGGAAGGCCGGAATCGTACAACACGAAGGCCTTGTCCTTGGCAGCGATGCGGTAGAGAATGCCGTTGGGTTCGGAGCCGGCCAGCAGGCGGCCCTGCGCGTCAATGGCGAGGCCGGTGATGTGCGCCTGGCCAGTTTCGTAGTAGAGCTCGCCGCGGCCGTTGGGGTCCACGCGGAAGATCTTGCCTTCGTCGCCGGTGCCAACGTAGAGCGAGCCGTCCGGCGCGGTGGCCAGCGCCCAGATGTACTTCGCCTTGGGAGCGAAATATTCGGTTGCCTTGCCGCCCTCAATGCGATAAACAGAGCCATCCGGGGATGTGCCGGCGTAGAGCCGGCCCTGGCGGTCCACGGCGATCGCGAATACCTCGGGCTGGTCCGCCGTCCATACGAGCGAAGACTTGCCGGCGGCGTCAATCTTGTACACGCGGCCGCGATTTCCTGTGGCGGCATAGACGCTGCCGTCCAGCGCTTGCGCCACGCTCCAGATGGCGGGCTGATCCGGGGCGAAGAGCGGGTCCAGGGCGGGGGCCAGGGAGACGCGGCCATCGCGGCTCAGCGCCACGCCGCTGAACCGGCCGCGAATGAAGTCCGCGTACGAGTTCATGTCCCAACTGGCCGTGCTGCTGGCGGAAGCGAGTGGGGCGAGAATAAGAGCGGCGCAGAGCGCGGCTTGCGGGCCGCGCGCGAGAGACTTCATGGCTTGATCTCCACCTGGATGGTCTTGGAACCGGAGATGGCCATGCCGCCAGCGTCAATCTCCATTTCCGCGATTTCCGAATTGCGCGTTTGCGCGACGCCGCCGGTGTTGGTTTGCAGCCCGCCGAGGATGAGAGCGATGGAAGCGGGTGGGTCCGGCAGGCTGGCGCCTTCCAGTTCGAATGCGGGGCTGGCGCTCCAGACGCGGACGTAGGCTTTATCGTTGGGATGCAGGGCGTTGAGCATGGCGACCACTTGGGAGGGACGGCGGTCGGGCGCGTTCATCTCCTGATGGAAGTCGGCGAGGTTGGTAGCGCCGGCGTCCGCCACGGTGAAGTAGATGATGCCCGGCTCCATGCCGATGGGCACGCGGTAGGAAACCTGGCGGGTGGTCTCCAGGCCGTTTTCGCCGATGAGCGAAACGTCGAGCCGGATAGTATCGCCGGGGCGGGCTTCGCGGCGCGAGGCGGTGACGCCGTCGATTTCGAGGTCGCGCTTGGTATCGAAGCAGTCGATGGTGAGGTTGACCGACTTGGGCGCGAGGTCGCGGAAGCCGCTCTGCATGGCGTAGGCGGCCGGCAGCGCGGCGGCCAGAGCGGACTGGGCGGCGGAGTTATTGTCGGCTGCGATGGAACTGGATATCTTCACCGGCGCGATGCCATCTTGGAACTGAATTTCGCCGCCGAGGCGGAGGCTGGCCGCGCCGACGCTGCGTTCGGTGGCGTCGATGGTGGAAGAGACGGCCATCTGGATGAGCAGAGGGGTGAGAAGCGGGTCGCTGACCATGCGCATACGGTAGGTGTCGATGGGCCGGCCGGCGCGGCTGACGGAGACGGTCATTGGGACCAGCGAGGGGAGCTTGCCGAGTTCGCCGGAGACGGCGGTATCGCGGTCGCTGGTAATATTGCCCATCCACTCCTTGGCCGAGGAAACTTTAAACGATGAGTTGAGGGATGGCAACAAGGCGATGACTTCCGAGCGCGCGAAGGGCAGGGCCGTGGACCCGACGCCCATGAAGCTGTGGCCGAAGGCGTAGAAGCGATCGCCATCGATGTAGGTGAGGGTGCCATCCGCGCCCACCGATAGATCTCCGGACATGAGTTGGACGCTGATCATGGAGCCGGGTTTCAAGTCAGAGGGGTTGCCCAGGCGCGCGGGGATCGCACCGCCGCCGGCGACGCCCTGTCGGGGTTCCAAGCCAAGCGCGCGAAGTTGCGGCGCGAAGGCGTCCACGGTGTCGCGGCTGAAGCCCAGGAAGGAAAGCGGCGTCGCGACATTGACCATGCGGGCATCGCCGGCCATGGCGGGAGCGGGCCTGGGGAAGAGGTGCAGGATGTCCTTGTCGCGGAGGGTGGCGCGGGCGGCGGGGGGCGGCGCGGAGCCGGGATTCGAGCGAATCATCTCCTCGATGGGGCGGATGCCGGCGATGGGGTCCTTGGCGTAGGGAAAGGCGAGAGCGACGGCGCCGGCTAGCTTGCCGTCGATGTAAACGGGGCTGCCGCTCATACCTTCGAGAACGCCGGTGTGGTCCAGCGGGCCTCCAGAGAGGCGCGCGAGGATGATGGACTGCTTGGGCCCGGCGTTGTCCATGACGCCGAGGATCTCCACCTGGAACTCGTCAATGCGGTTGCCGGAAAAAACGGTGCGGCCGGTCCCATGCATTCCGGGACGCACGTCTTTCAAGGGGAAGAAGGCGGTTTGCGCGGAAACGGCCCCGGCGAGCGCGAGTAGCGCCGGCGCCACGATACGAAGCACACAACCATTGTACAGGCGAGGGGGATAGGGAATCGGCGGGAACGGGATCACCAGCCAATGTGCAGGAGGCCGGACGGTCCAAGGCCGACAGGCGGTTCGCGTTGAGGGTCACCGCCGGTCCTCAGGCTGGATCCCTTCGAATTCAACTTCAATGATGCGGTTCAGGCGCGCGGTTTCCTTGCGCAACCCGCGGAGCTGGCCGAAGGACTGCATCCAGGGCTTATCGTGGCGGCCGCGGCGCTCAGTTCCTCCGCGAGCGCCTCGGAGACCTGCGTGCGCAGCGGTACCCCTCGCTCCGCGGCGGCGGCCTTGGCTTGGCGGAACAACGCGTCCGGGATTTCGAGGGTGGTTTTCATTTTGCCGAGCGTACTCCAGATTACGGTCCGCCGCTTCTACCGCGATCCCAGGTAGATGTCGTGCAGGCGGATGAGCCCTAGCGCGCGGCCTTCCGCGTCCACCACCGGGAGGGCGGAGATCTGCGAGGGGCGCTGTTCCATGCGCTCCAGGGCATCGCCGAGCGTGGCTTCGGGGGCGATGGTGACGGGTGCGCGGCTCATCACGTCCTGGGCGCGAAGGCTGCGGATATCGTCGTGGCTGGTGAGGGCGCGGCGAAGGTCGCCGTCCGTGATGAAGCCGGCCAGGGCGCCATCGGAGGTGGTGACGCAGGCGCCGCCGAGGGGGCGGCGGGTCATGGCGATGATCACTTCCTTGAAAGGGGCTTCGGGCGGGACGAAGGCGGCCTCATCGCGGCCATGCATGGCCTCGGCGACGGTCAGGCGCAGGTTGCGGCCCAACTGGCCTCCGGGATGGAAGCGGCCAAACTCTTCGGGCGTGAAGTTGCGGGCGCACATGAGCGCGATGGCCAGAGCGTGGCCAATGGCGAGAGCCGCCACGGCGCTGGCGGTGGGAGCGAGGTTGTGGGGATCCGCTTCGCGCTCCACGGAGGCGTCCAGCAGGACGTCCATTTGCGCGGCCAGGGGGGAGGCGGCGCTTCCCAGGATGCCGATGAGCGGCGAATGGAACTCGCGCAGCAAGGGGGCGAGCGCGAGCAACTCGGCCGAGGTCCCGTTCTTGGAGATGAGGATGGTGGGGTCGCCGCGGGTATAGATGCCCAGATCGCCATGAACGGCTTCGGCGGGATGCAGGAATACGGCGGGCGCGCCGGTGCTGCACAGAGTGGCGACCAGGGAGCGCGCCACGTGGCCGGATTTTCCGATCCCGGTGACTACCAGCTTGCCGGGGTGCGCCAGAATGAGATCCACCGCGCGGAGCAGGGCGCCATCGATGCGCTGCGAGGCGCGCAGGACGGCGTCCGCCTCAATGCGCAGGGAGGCGCGGGCGGCGGCGAGCCAGCGCTGCCTGGCGGCATCGGGCGTTTCGGCGGCGGGCGGTTCCGCTTCGGCGTTCATGGAAGCTATATCATCGCACGCTACAATGGCGGCTGATGTTTCCTGGAAAGCGGGTCTGGGCGGTGGCGCTAGCGCTGTTATTGCGTCTGGCGGCGCCGGCGGCGGTGCGTCCGCTCACCATCCTGCATCTCAACGATCTTCATGCGCACATCTCGCCCTCCGACGAGCGGCTGGGCGGGTTCGCCTATTTGGCCACGGCGATTCGCCTGGAACGCGCTCAGTGCCGGGGGTGCATTTTTCTGAATGCCGGCGACTTGGTGCAGGGCACGCCGGTCTCCACGATTTTTCACGGCCAGCCGGTCTTTGAAATGGCCAACCTGCTGGGCTTCGACGCGGCCACTCTCGGCAATCACGATTTCGATTATGGCTGGATGCAGACGCGGAAGTTCATGCAGACCGCGAAGTATCCCATGGTCTCGGCGAACGTTGCCGGGGCGGGTGGCAGACTTTTCGCCAAGCCGTACGTGATTCTGAACGCGAACGGGCTGCGCGTGGCGGTGATTGGCGCGCTGACCGACCAGATGGAGCGCCTGGAACTGCCGGCCGCGATGGGCGAATGGCATACCGTTCCGGTGGTGGAGGCAGTGCGGCGCTACGCGGCGGAACTGAAAAGCCAGAGCGACTTGGTAGTGCTATTGGGGCACCTGACGGGAGCGGAGGAGAAGGAGTTTCTAGAGAACGTTCCGGAGATTCCGGTGATCGTTTCCGGGCACCTGCACACGGGGCTCAACGAGGCGATGACTCACGAAGGGCGGGTGCTGGTGCGCGTTAAGGGGTACGGCGTGGAGTTGGGGCGGCTGGATCTACAGGTGGACACGGAGAAGAAGGCTCCGGTTTCGTGGACCTGGAAACGCATCCCGATAGATGCTTCGAAGATTCAGCCGGCGGGGGACGTGGCGCCCGAAGTTAAGAAGTGGGAAGGCCGGGTGAGCGCGCGCGTGGACCGGCCGATTGCGGTATCGAAGAGGGCCTTCACGAAAAGCGAGCTGAAGCCCCTGATTGAGCAAGCCATGCGGGACGAGACCGGCGCGGATTTCGCCTACCTGAACACGGGCGGCGTGCGCGACGTGCTGCCGGTGGGGCAGTTGCTGGAAAGGCACATCTGGGACATCATGCCGTTCGACGACCGGGTGGTGGTGGCCAAGGTGCGCGGCCGCGATTTGCCGGTGGTGGTTTTAGGCGGGCGGACGGTGGAACCGGACCGGGAGTACACGCTGGTGGTGAGCGACTTCACGGCGGACAATCAGGAGAGCCAACTCCACACGAGCGGATTGAAATTCGAGAACGACGTGGGCTTGCTGCGAGACATGCTGCTCGATTGGTTCCGCAAGAAGAAGACGATTGAGTGAGCGGATGCTGATTGTTTTCGCGGGGCCGCCGTGTTCGGGGAAAAGCACGCTGGCCGAGGAGCTGGCGCGCAAGCGGGGCATTCCGCACCTCTCGATGGATGCGACGCGGGAGCGGATTCTGCCCGGCGCGCCGCATACGCGCGCGGATCGCGAGGCGGCGTACCGGGCCATGCATCTGGCGGCGGAGCTGCTGCTGGGCGTGGGAGCGAGCATGATTCTGGACGCGCCTTACGGGCACCCGGAGGACCGGGAGGAAATCGCCAGGATTGGGGGCGCGCAGTTGCGGCGCATCGAGTGCCGGGTGACGCCGGAGGTTGCGGTACGGCGATTTCTGGCGCGCGGGCCGGACCCGATTCGCCTGGACTTGACGGAAGATTTGGTGGCCCGGATGGTTCGGGATTACGAATTCATCGGAAATGGATTGGTGCTCGATACGGGGGTCTTGCGGATGGAGGAGTGCCTGGCGCGGATTGAGGGGTTTTTGAGGGAGCGGGCGATTCGGGGTTAGCAGGCGGGCGGGAGCGCACGGCCGGAGCGCCGGGGGCTGCCGCGCATTGGCCTTGCGGGCCGGGGGCACGGCGACTCTATTTTGCCCGGAAGGCAGCCTGGGAAGGCCGCCCCACTGGTGGCGCTAGGCGGCGGCTTCGGCTTTGGATTCCATGCGGACGGAGACGAGGCGGGAGACGCCGGGCTCCTGCATAGTGACCCCGTAGAGCGATTGCGAAGACTCCATGGTGCGTTTGGAGTGGGTGATCATGATGAACTGCGTTTGCAGGGACATCTCCTGCAAAAGGCGGGTAAGGCGGCCGATGTTGGCTTCGTCGAGAGGCGCGTCCACCTCGTCCATCACGCAGAAGGGGCTGGGCTGGTAGCGGAATACCGCCATCAGCAAGGCCATGGCGGCCAGGGCCTTTTCGCCGCCGGAGAGCAGCAGGACGTTTTGCAGGCGCTT
The DNA here is from genome assembly GCA_035524535.1 of Bryobacteraceae bacterium. Classification (GTDB taxonomy): domain Bacteria; phylum Acidobacteriota; class Terriglobia; order Bryobacterales; family Bryobacteraceae; genus BOG-224. The sequence goes on along the minus strand of DATKOS010000272.1, from coordinate 28,857 downwards.
TCCGGGCGGGGAGCAGATGATATCGATGCCGGACTCGGCCACGTTCTCCTGGTCGGTGAGGCGCATTTCACCGGTGCCGCCGCCAAAGAGGGTCTGGAACGTGACGCGGAAATTGGCGTTGATGGCCTCAAAGGCCTCAGCGAACTTCTGGCGCGAGACTTCGTCGATTTCCTTGATGGCCTTTTCGGTATCGCGGATGGAGTCGATGAGGTCCTGGCGCTGCGCGCTGAGGAAGTCGAGGCGCTGCTGGGCCTCCTGATACTCTTCGAGGGCGGCGGGATTCACCGCGCCCAGGGCCTCGATGCGTTCGCGGATTTCGGCGGCAGTGCGTTCAGCCTCCTCGGCGGCCATCGAATCGGGAATAGGCTCGTCCGCCGAGACGAGCTCGGCCACGGGGGTGTTGAGGTCGCGGCGGCTGATTTCGTCCAGGTACTTGAGGTCGCCCTGCTTGCGTACCAGGTCGATTTCGATGGCGGAGCGGCGCTCGCGCAGTTCGTCCACGGCGGCGCGCAGCAGCTTGAGGGCTTCCTCGCCCTCGCGCAGGCCTTCGCGCATGGCAGATTCCTGGAGGCTCATCTGGGCCACGGCGGCCTCAATTTGGGCGATCTCGGCGCCGAGTTCCGCCGAGCGGCGGTCCAGTTCGATGTTATCGGCCAGCAGGCGGACGCGCTGTTCGCCGAGCCGCTCGATCTCGGGGGCCAGCGCGGCGCGGCGGGCGGCGATCTCGCGCTGCTGCTGTTCCAGGCGCGTCATGGCGGCGTGCTCGCCGCGCCGGCGCTCCTCCACGGCGGCTAGTTGCGCGCGCACCTCGGCATGGCCTTCGCCGATGGCGGCTGCCTGGGACTCCAGTTTCTCCAGCTCTTCGCGTTCGGCGTTGAGGGCCTCTTCGCGTTCGGCGCGCGTGGCCTCCTTGGCGGCGACGGCGGCCGTGGTCTGCTCGCGCTGCGCGGCGGACTTGGTGGCGTCGCGGCCGAGGCGTTCCAACTCCAGGCGCGCCACGGAGACGCGGGAATTGGCGCGGGCAAGATCCTCGCCGAGCTTGCGGATTTCGTGGTCCAACGCGACGCGGTCGCGCTCCTTGGTTTGCTGGAGGCTGCGCAGCCGCTCGACTTCACGCTCCAGGGCGGCGATTTCCGCGGTGAGCGCTTCCAGGCGGGACACCCGATCATTGAGAGCGGCCTGGCGGCCGGCGAGAGCGGAGGCCAGCTCGCGGGCTTCGCGTTTCATGGCCAGGGGTCCGGCGGCGGTCTTCTTGCCGCCCGTGACGGTGTGGCCGTGGTAGCAGAGGCCCTCGGTGAGCAGGAAGTAGAGATGCGGGTAGGCAGCGGCGAGGCGCTCGGCCGCGGCGCGGTCCTCGGCCAGGAAGCAGAGAGAGAGGCGCGGCAGAAGATCCGCGGCGCGGTCGCGGAGTCCGTTGGTGAGGCGCAAGGATTCGCTCAAGCGCGCCACAATACCGGTTTCGGGCCCGATGGCCGGCTCCGGCAGGCGCGCGTGGCCGTTGCCGTTGGGCTCGGGGTGAACCAGGAAGGTAGCGCGGCCATCCAGCTCGGCGCGGATGAAATCCAGGCCGCGCTCCGCCTGCGCCCAGTCCTTGACCACCACGTATTCCAGCTCTTCGTGGAGGAACTCTTCGGCAGACTTTTCAAAGCGCGGGTCCACTTCCACGAAATCCGCCAGGACGCCCAGGGGCTGAAGGCCGGGGGCCTTGCCCTTTTCGATTTCGGCGAAGAGACGCTTGACGCACTCGGTGGTATAGGTGCGGTGAGCGAGGACCTGTTCGAGCGAATCCTTGCGGGCCTGGATTTTGGAAACTTCGGTGCGCGCGGCGTCGATCTCACGGCGCAGGTCCATGGCGGCCGTGCGGCGGCCGGCTAGGTCCTGTTCGGCGCCGCGGCGCTCGCCGGTGACGGTTTCCAGCTCCAACTGGCGTTCGGCGGCGGATTCCTTGAGCTTGGCGGAGGCGCTTTCCAGGTGTTCGATTTCGGCGGTGGCGGTCTGCTCCTCGCGCTGGGAACGGAGGGTCTCGCGCTCGATACCGGCCAGGTATTCCTGGATTTGGGCGAGCTGGTTCTTGAGGGTGGAGGCCTCGCCGAGCAGGCGCAGAATGGCTTGGCGGCCGGCTTCGATGGACTTCTGCCGTTCCGCTATGCGGGCAAGAGCTTCCTCTCGCTGGCGGTTCATCTCCACCATGCGAGCGCGAGCTTCCCCGATTTGCCCTTCGAGCGCGCTCACTCCCTGGCGGCGGGCGTCGATTTCCGCATCGAGTGCGGCCAGGCGCACGCCAATTTCGCGCGTTTCGGCTTCGCCTTGGGCGATACGCTGCTCGATGGCTCCGGTTTCCTTAACCTGGGACTCCAGGCGGGAGCGCGTGCGCTCGGCCTCCACGTTTCTTTCAGCCAGCTTCTGCCGCTCGGCGGTGAGGAGTTCCTCGAGTTGGTAACACTCGGCCTGCGCGCGCTGGTGCGCGTTCTCGCGTTCAGCCACCTGCTCCGAGGTGGACTTAAGCTCAGCGGCGGCTTGGTTCAGGTCCAGCGCGGTCTTGGCGGCCTCGCGCTCCAAGAGGCGGTACTTGCCGGAAAGAGCGATGCGGAGGCGGGCATCGAGTTCGCCCTTGAGCTCGGCGTAACGTTTGGTCTTGGCGGCCTGACGCTTGAGGGAATTCACCTGACGGGTGACTTCCTCAATGATGTCGTACACGCGCGAGAGGTTTTGCTTGGCGCTTTCCAGTTTGGCTTCCGCGAGGCGCTTGCGCGTTTTGAACTTGGTGATGCCGGCAGCTTCCTCGATGACAGCCCGGCGGTCCTGGGGTTTGGAGCTGAGGATCTGGCCGATGCGCCCTTGCTCGATGATGGCGTAGCTCTCCGGACCGAGGCCGGTACCCATGAAAAGATCCTGGATATCGCGCAGGCGGGCGGCACGGCCGTCGATGAGGTACTCGCTTTCGCCGGAACGGTAGAGGCGGCGGGTGATAGTGATTTCCCCGTTGGGGCGCTTTTCCCCCTCGGCGACCGGTATAATCTTCTGCGAGAGGTTTTCCTGGTAAACCGTTGGATCGACGAGCGTCATGGTGACGTAAGCCATGCCGAGCGGCTTACGGTCGCGCGTGCCGGCGAATATCACGTCCTCCATGCGCGAACCGCGGAGGCTCTTGGCGGACTGCTCGCCGAGGACCCAGCAGATGGCATCGCTGATGTTGGACTTCCCGCACCCGTTGGGCCCGACGATGGCGGCCATGCCGCCGCCGTTGAAGCGCAATTCGGTGCGTTCGCAGAACGACTTGAAACCCTGGATCTCGACGCGTTTCAGCTTGAGCAAAGTTTTATCCTCTGCCTCGGGGGAGAGTTGTAACTATACTAAACTCGTCCGAGGCAAAAGTAAAGCGCATTGGCCACAGTATTCGGGGTCCATTACGAACGGCCTACAAGATCTTGGGGCTGGCTTTCGGGCAGGGTGCCATATCGGACGCCTGGCGGGCTGGTTAGGTTCAGAAAACGGCCACGGCATAGGCTTGGTTCTGATAATATCTCCGTTCAGGAGGCGCACATTGGAAAACGGAATCTCCAGGCGTTTCTTTTTCTTTGGCGGGCTGGTGGCCGGCGCGGCGCGAGGCGCGGCTTCGCTGAAGGCGGCGGGGTACAAATCCCCGAATGAGAAGCTGAACATCGCGGCCATCGGCGCGGGGGGTAAGGGCGAAAGCGATATCGCCGGATGCGTCAGTGAGAACCTGGTGGCGATGGCGGACCCGGATGCGAAACGGGCCGCGAAGAGCTTCTCGGCGCACCCTAAGGCGGCCACTTACAAGGACTTCCGCCGGATGCTGGATAAGGAAGGGGCGAATATCGATGCGGTGACGGTGTCCTGCCCCGACCACATGCACGCCACGGCGGCAATGTGGGCCATGGAGCGCGGCAAACATGTCTACTGCCAGAAGCCGCTGACGCGCACGGTTTGGGAGGCGCAACAGTTGACGGCGGCGGCGGCGCACTACGGCGTGGCGACGCAGATGGGGAACCAGGGCTATTCGCAGCCGGGGACGCGGGAGTGCTGCGAGATCATCTGGAGCGGGGAAATTGGAGATGTGACCGAGGTGCACGCCTGGACGGACCGTCCGGGGCACTATTGGCCGCAAAATCCCGACGTGGACCCCAAGCCGGCGCCCGTGCCGGAGACGCTGGACTGGGAAGCGTGGCTGGGAGATGCGACGCCGCGGCGCTACAGTCCGGCGTACTTGCCCTTCAACTGGCGGGCCTACCCGGATTTCGGGTGCGGCGCGGTGGGGGACATGGCGTGCCACATCCTGGGCGCGGCGAACATGTCCATGCGGCTTTCTGATCCACTGAGCGTGGAGTGCATCAAGCTGGAGGGGAAGTCGAAGTACACCTACCCTTCGCAGACGGAACTAGTGTTCGAGTTTCCGCAGCGCGGGGCCATGCCGCCGCTCAAACTTTACTGGCATGACAGCATGAAGGCCCAGCCTTCGCTGCCGGGAGTGCCGGAGGGCGAACTGCTGGGCGATTCGGACATAAACGGGAGCTTGTTCATCGGCGACAAGGGGATGGTGACCACGGGGTGCTACGGCGAGCACACGCGGCTGGTTCCGGCTTCCCGGATGGCGGACTACAAGATGCCGCCGGAGGTGCTGGAGCGCTGCCCGATCAGCAACAACAACTGGGTGCAGAGCCACTACCAGGACTGGATTCGCGCCTGCAAGGGCGGCGAGCCGGCTTGCTCCAACTTCAGCGTCTCCGGTCCCTTTGTGCAGTGGATGCTGCTGGGGACCATCGCCATGCAGGTGGAAGGCAAACTGGAGTGGGACGCCAACGCCAAGCGCTTCACCAACAGCGAGGAGGCCAACGCCTTGCTGAAGCCCAAGTTCCGGCCGGGCTGGCAGTTCACCTAGGATTCCCCGGGGCGGGCTGGCCGCGTGAGCGAGGACCGGCCTGTTCCGGCCGGAAGACCTGGCTGCCGGCGGATTCCCAAAATACGCGCCTGACCGCCAAACTGGCCGAAACCTTCGACCCGTGAACCACGCCTATAAGAATTCAGGCGGAATTATCTCTTTTTTCACACAGCGGAAGGGTGCAAGCGGAGATAATGGATCGGAGTTCGGCCATGGGCGCTAAGGTAGCTCTGCGTTATGAGGGCGACGTCACCATCATTGACGTCTGGGGACGTCTGACCCTGGGGGACGGGGCGGGAACGCTGCGCACGCTAATCCGGGACTTGGTTAAGGCCGATGAGCGGGCATTGCTCATCAACCTGGAGAACGTCTCCTACATGGATAGCGCCGCGATCGGCGAACTGGTGGGCGCGTTTGCCAGCGTGACCAGCGCGGGCGGGCACATCAAGCTGCTGAATCCGCAGGGCCGGGTCTCCGAAGTTCTGGGAGTCACCAAGCTGTACACGGTATTCGAGACCTTCTCCGACGAAGCCAAGGCGGTGGCGAGCTTCCCGAGCGCCGGAGGCCCGGCTCCGAACCCCGCGTTCGGATAGCGCCAAGCGCGAAGGGCCGCGGGCTAGCGGATCAAGACGGACGATTGGGCGGCGAAGTCCAGCACCCAGTTGGGAAAGATCCCCAGGAAGAGCGTGGCCACGGCGGAGACCACCAGGGCGGCGCTCAGGCCGGCCGGGAGCGGCTCGCTGGCGTTGACGGCTTCGCTCGGTTCGCGGAAGTACATCATCACCAGCACGCGCAGGTAGTAGTAGGCGGCCACGGCGCTGTTCAGCAAGCCAAGAACCGTCAGCCAGACCAGATGCGATTCCAGGGCCGCCTTGAAGATATAGAACTTGCCGAAGAACCCGCCCGTAAGCGGAACGCCAATCAGGGATAGCAGGAAGATGGTGAACAGTGCGGCCGCGAAGGGCTGCTTCTGGGACAGGCCGGCGAAATCTTCCAGGCTCTGGTAGCGCTCTCCCTTGCCGGAGAGGTGCCCGACCACGGCGAAAGCCCCGATATTCATGAAGGCGTAGGAAGCCAGGTAGAACATGGCGGCCGACGCGCCGATGCCCGAGTGCGCGGTGAGCGCGACCAGGACGTAACCGGCGTGGGCGATGGAGCTGTACGCCAGCAGGCGTTTGATGTTCTGCTGCCGGAGGGCCGCGAAATTGCCCACGGTCATGGAAGCCAGGGCGCAGAGCCAGACGACCGGCGCCCAGCCGTCGCCCGTTTCGAAGGCGGTGAGGAAGATGCGCAGGAAGATGGCGAAGGCGGCTGCCTTGGGGCCTGTGGAAAGGAACGCGGTGACCGGGGAAGGCGCGCCCTGGTAAACGTCCGGCGCCCAAATCTGGAAGGGCGCGGCGGAGACTTTGAAGGCCAGGCCCACGAAGAGGAGAGCGGCGGCGAGTCCCAGGAAATTCGGCGTTGCAACGGCGCCCAACTGGCCCGTGACGGCCGCGCGGACGGCCATCAGATCGATGGAACCCGTGGATCCGAAGATCAGGGCGATGCCGTATAGGAAGAACGCCGTGGCGAAGGACCCCAACAGGAAATACTTGAGCGCGGCCTCATTGCAGCGCGGATCGTCGCGGAGATAGCCAGTGAGGACGTAGCTCGATATGGACGAAATCTCCAGCGCGATGAAGATGACGATCAAATTGCCGGAAGCCACCATCATGGATTGCCCGGCGATGGAGAAGAGCAGCAGCGCGTGGTATTCGCTGGTCTCGGCGTCCTGGCGGGCCAGGAAGCGGTAGGACGAAAGGACGGTCAGGATCCCGACGGTCATCACCAGCACGCGGAAGAAGGTGGCGAAGCCATCCACCACGATCATGCCGCCGAAAGCCGGTCCGCTGTTGGCGTAGGCGTAGACCGAGGCGGCGATGGAGCCGAGCAGCGCGAGGATGCTCAGGTGGCCGAAGGCGCGGGAAGACCGGCTGCGAAGGACCGGATCCAGCACCATCAGCAGCGTGCCAAAAACCGTGAGCAGGATCTCGGGAAGAATGCGGACCAGGTCGCCGGGGTTCGGCATGAGATTAACGGGCACGGGCAACCTCCGTGGTTCCGGTGGCGGAGGCCAGGGGCAGGGGACCAGCCAAGCGCGCCGTCAAGGCGCCCGGAGATGCGCGATGCGCCGGGGCGTTGCGGACCTGGTAGGGTACGTTGACCTGGCTTTGTTCAAGCACGCGGGCGGTGGTCTTGCCGACGGGCGGGAGGAAGGACTGGGAGTAAACGCCCATCCAGACCATCATGGCGAGGAGCGGGATGATGGCGGCCCACTCGCGGAAATTCAGGTCGGGGATGTGCGCGCGAACCTCCTGGCCGGCCTCGCCGTAGAAGACGCGCTGGTAGAGCCACAGCATGTAGCAGGCGGAGAAGATGACGCCCAGAGCGGCCCAGATGGCCCAGCTGAAATTCGCGATGGCGGCGCCCTGAAGCACTAGAAATTCGCCGACGAAGTTGTTGAGCATGGGCAAACCGATGCTCGCGAGAGTGGTGATGAGGAAGGCGATGGACAGCCAGGGGGCCACGGTGGCCACGCCGCCGTAATCCTTGATTTCCAGCGAATGACGGCGCTCGTAAAGCAGGCCGACGATGGCGAATAGCGCGCCGGTCGAGATGCCGTGGTTCAGCATCTGGTAGACGGCGCCATCCATTCCGAATTGGGTGAAGGAGAAGATGCCGAGGACGACGAAGCCCAGGTGGCTGACGGAGGAATACGCCACCAGCTTCTTCATGTTGGGCTGCACCAGGGCGACCAGCGCGCCGTAGACGATGCCGACGATGGCCAGCGTGGCGATCCAGGGAGCGCAGGCGCGGGCGGCGGCGGGGAAGAGCGGTACGCAATAGTGCAGGATTCCGAAGGTTCCCATCTTCAACATGACGGAGGCCAGCATGATCGACCCGGCGGTGGGGGCTTCCACGTGCGCATCCGGAAGCCAGGTGTGCACCGGGAAGAGCGGCACTTTGATGGCGAAGGCGACGAAGAAGGCCAGGAAGAGCAGCATCTGCTCCCCGGGTGCGAACGTCAGGCGGCCGCTGGCCAGCATGTCGATCAATTCCGGATAGCTGAAGGTGCCGGCGCGGGTATAGAGGAAGATGATGGCGGCGAGCATCAACACGGAGCCGGCCATGGTGAAGAGGAAGAACTTCACGGCCGCGTAGATGCGGCGCTCATGTCCCCAGATGCCGATTAGGAAGTACATGGGGACCAGGGAAACTTCCCAGAAGACGTAGAACAGGAAGAGGTCTTGCGCGAGGAAGACGCCGATGAGCCCGAACTCCAGCAGGAGCAGGAAGGCGTAGAACTCCTTCACGCTCTTCTGCACGGCGCGCCAGGAGATGAGCGCGCAGATGGGCGTGAGGAAGGTGGAAAGCAGCGCCAGCCAGAGGCTAACGCCATCGGCCGCAATGTGGAAATGAATGTCCGGTGTGGGAATCCAGGGGATGTCCACGGTAAACTGCGGGCCGGCGAGCGAGCGGTTGAAATAGGCGAGCAGGCCGAGCGAGGCTACGAAGGTGACCAGGGAAACGGCCAGCGCCCAGACGCGGCTGGCTTGCGCCGCGGAACGGGGAATGAGGAGCGCGATGAGGAAGCCGGCCAGCGGGAGGAAGAGGACCGCGGTCAGGAGGTTCATCGTACGCCTCCCGCGAACTCGATTCCGAGGATCACGACCACGGAGCCGAGCAGCACCCACGTGGCGTAACTGCGTATGCTGCCGGATTGCAGCAGCCGCAAGACGCCGCCGACGCCGCTCGCCGTGGAGCCGATGCCATTCGCCGCGCCATCGATGATCGCGACGTCCACGCCCTTCCAGAGCGCCGCGCGAGAGCCTTCGACGACGGGCGTGACGACGGCGGCGCCGTAAATCTCATCGACGAAATACTTGTTGTAGACCAGCGTGTAGAGGCCCTTGACGCTATCGGCGAAGGAATCCGCCATGCCGGGCTTGGCTACGTACATCACCCAGGCCAGGAAGATGCCGAACAGGCCGGCGAAGATGGAGACGCCCATGAGAGCGGGGTTCTCCGGAACTTCCTGCGCGGGGAAGAACGAGGATAGAAACGCCGGTACGCGGAAGAGGAAGCCGCCGGCCAGCGAGAGCAGCGCGAGAATGGCCAGCGGGATGAGCATCACGGGAGGCGATTCATGCGGATGTTCGTGGCCGCGGTATTCGCCGAAGAAAGCCAGGAACATGGCGCGGAAGACGTAGAACGCGGTCATGCCGGCGGTGAGCGTGCCCAGCCAGTACATCCAGGGGGCGTGCGCGTAGGCGGCGATGAGGATGGCGTCCTTGCTGAAGAAGCCGGCGAAGGGCGGTACGCCGGCGATGGCCACGGCGGCGCACATCATGGTGGCGAAGGTCCAGGGAGTCTTCTTGCGGAGGCCGCCCATGTGGCGCAGATCCTGCTCGCCGGAGAGGGCGTGGATCACGCTGCCGGATCCAAGGAAGAGCAGGGCCTTGAAGAAGGCGTGGGTCATCAGGTGGTAGATGCCGGCCGAGAAGGCGCCGCAACCTACGCCGAGGAACATATAGCCGAGTTGGGAAACCGTGGAGTACGCGAAGACCTTCTTGATATCGTTTTGCGCCAGGCCGATGGTGGCGGCGAAGAAAGCGGTGGCCACGCCGATGACGGCGATGGTCTCCATGGCGGCGGGCGCGTGCGTCAGGATGGGCCAGGAGCGCGACGTCATATAGACGCCGGCGGTGACCATGGTGGCCGCGTGGATTAGCGCGGAGACGGGCGTGGGCCCGGCCATGGCGTCCGGCAGCCAGACGTAGAGGGGGATTTGCGCGGACTTGCCGCAGGCGCCAACCATGAGCAGCAGGCCGATGGTGGTGAGGGTGGCCTCGGAAGCGCCGGAAGCCTGGGCGAACACGCCGTGGAAATCCAGCGTGCCGAAATTCCGCACGATGAGGAAGACCGCCAGGGAGAATCCGAAATCGCCGATGCGATTCACAATGAACGCCTTGTTGCCGGCGTCCGTGGCGAACTTCTTATCGAAGTAGAAGCCGATGAGGAGATAGCTGCACAGACCCACGCCCTCCCAGCCCACGAAGAGGACCAGGTAGTTGGCGGCCAGCACCAGCGTGAGCATGAAGAACATGAAGAGATTGAGGTAGGCGAAGAAGCGGTAATAGCCTCCCTCATGCGCCATGTAACCAATGGAATAGATGTGGATGAGCGAGCCGACGCCGGTCACCACCAGAAGCATGATGGCGGTGAGGCGGTCGACGGCGAACTCGGCGTTAATCTGCAGAGCGCCGCTCTGAATCCAGGTGAAATAGCGTTCGGTGTAGGTATGGCCGAGATCCAGGGCCAGCAGCGTCTTCAGGACCCACGCGAAGGAGAACACGACGCTGCCGATGGCGATGGCGTTGACCATGCCCTTGGAGAAGCGGCGTCCAAAGATGCCGTTGATCAAGAAGCCGGCCAGCGGAAGTATGGGTATAAGCCAGAGTTGCATGGTCGGTCAGTTCTTCATGGTGCTTACTTCATCGATATCCATCGAGGGCCGCCGTTTGACCACGGTCAGGATGATCGCCAGGCCGACGGCGGCCTCGGCGGCGGCAACCACCATTACGAAGAGGGCCAGGAGATGCCCATCCACCTTCTTGAACTGATAGGCGAAGGTGACGAAGCTCAGATTGACGGCGTTGAGCATGAGCTCGATGGACATGAAGACGGTGATGATGTTGCGCCGGAAGATGAATCCGGCGGCGCCGATGGTGAAGAGGGCGGCGCTGAGCGTGAGGTACCAGGAAATGGGGACTTCAGCCATTTCAGTCGATCTCCTTGCGCGCGAGGACGATGGCGCCGACGATGGCGATGAGGATCAGGATCGACGTCGCTTCAAAGGGCAGAAGGTAGGTGGTGAATAGCGCTTCGCCCACTTCTTTCGGCCCGCCGCCGGTAAACTCTCCGAAGTGCGTGGCGAACTCGTGCGGGAACAGTCGCTGGACGAAGTAGGACAGAATGCAGAGCAAGCCCACCAGCAGGGGCGCGCCCAGGGACTGTGCGGTGAGCGAGCGGGCGGATCCGGTTTCCGCGCCGGCGTTGAGCAGCATGATGACGAAGACGAAGAGCACCATGATGGCGCCCGCATAGACGATGACCTGCGCGGCCGCGATGAACTCGCCGCCGAGGAGCAGGTAGATGACCGCCAGCGATCCCATCACGCCGATCAGGGAGATGGCGCTGGCGATGGGGTGCTTCTGCACCACCACGTTAATGGCGCAAGCCAAGGCGAAGAGCGCGAAAGCGAGAAACAGGATGACGTCCATGTCAGGAAACCCAGGCCACCAGGAAGGCGGTGATCAGCAAGTTGATCATGGCCGCCGGAAACAGATACTTCCAGGTGAAAGCCATCAGTTGATCGTAGCGGAAGCGCGGCAGCGTGCCGCGAATCCACATGAACGCAAAGAGAATGAGGCCGGCCTTTCCGCAGAACCAGAATAGCGGCAGCAGCCAGTCCCGAACCATGGGGGCGGCGAAGACGGCCGCTACCAGGAGGAAGATGACTCCGGCGGCGGGGAAGGTATAGCTATCGCGGCGGCGCGCGGCATGAAACCCGTGATAAAGAGCGATGATCCCCGCGCCCGCGAAGATGACCACTGGGACCAGCCAGGAGCCGTAACGAACCGGGAAGGGCGCGTACCAGCCGCCCAGAAACAGCAGCACCGCCATGCAGCTCACCGTCACCATGTTGGCGTATTCCGCCATGAAGAAGGAGGCGAACTTCATGCTGCTGTATTCGGTGTGGAAGCCGGCCACCAATTCGTTTTCGGCTTCCGGAAGGTCGAACGGAACGCGGTTGGTTTCGGCGAACGCGGCAATCAGAAAAATGATAAAGGCGAAGACCTGCGGAAACGGTCCGCGCAGCACGTTCCAATGCCAGAAGCTGCCGGCCTGCGTCTCCACCAGTCCGCGCAGGCTGAGCGTGTTCGAAAGCAAGAGCGGGGAAGCGATGGCGATGGACATGGGCAGCTCATAGCTGATCATCTGCGCCGAGCTGCGCAGGCCGCCCAGCAGCGCGTACTTGTTGTTCGAAGACCAGCCGGCGAACGCCACGCCGTAAACGCCCATCGAGGAAATCGCGAGGATGAAGAGCACCCCGATATTCAGGTCGGTGAGTTGCATCCAGGTGGTGTAGCCCGCCACGTGGAGCGCGGGGCCGAAGGGAATCACGGAAATGGAAATCAGGGCGAAGGTGACCGCCACGAAGGGCGCGGCCATGTACAGGACCTTATGCACAAAGGGAGGCCGCACATCTTCCTTGGTGATCAGCTTGATGACGTCGGCCAGCGGTTGCAGCAACCCGTGCGGGCCCACCATGTAAGGTCCCGGCCGCACCTGGATATGCGCGATGACCTTGCGCTCCACCCACTGGAGATAAGCGAGGGTGGTCATCAATACGCCGAAGATCACCGCGATCTTAATGAGGGTAACGACAATGAAGAAGTCCATTAGCGGCTCAAGCGACCTTCCAGAACGGAGCCCAGTACCTTAGAATACCGCCCAAGAGTTCCCGACGCGAACAAACCGTTGTGGTCGGAATGGGCCAGCTCTGGCCGGCTCTCCACGGGGATGCGCCCGTTGACGGGCATTGACTGCGCGGCGCCGCCAGTGGCGAGGACGGCGGGCGGAATCTCATATCCGCGCACGTTCGCGCGAATTTCTTCGAACACGGCATTCGGAGTCCAGGGGCCCATGGCCGCAGCGACGCCCATCTCGCGAGCCAGGAAACCGATGATTTCGAGGTCGGCCTTGGCGCCCATCACGCTGATGGCGCGGCGGAGGCGCTGCACCTCGCCGGTGACATTGGTGACCGTGCCTTCCTTCTCGTAGGCCGAGGCCGCGGGCAACACGATGTCGGCCTGGCGCGCGGTCTCCGTAAGGAAGAGATCCTGGACCACCAGGAAGCTGGCCTTTCTGGCGCGGCCTTCGAGCGGATTGGCGCCCACCACCCAGAGAACGTCGAGCGGGGCTTCCGTCATCTCATCCACATGCAGGCCGGTCTCTCCGGCGGGGCGATAGCCGGGCAGCAACTCGGGCATGAGGCCCATGTCGGCGGCGCCGCGGGAGTTGGAATAATCGAGCAGGCAGACGTACTTCACCGGGATGCCGAGCGATTCGCCGAAATCCACCAGCTTGGCCACGCCGGCGCCCTTCACGGAATCGTCAAAGAGAATCGTCAGGTCCGCTTCGGCGCGCAACTTCTCGCGCAGATTCTCAAGAGCCGCAAAATATTCAGCTGCGGAAGCCGCCCGTATGCTGGCGGCGGAGTAATTGTCCTCGCGAACCGGATGGGGTCCCACGGCGTAGACATGCGCCTGATGATGGCGGTAATCGGCGCGGATCTGGTAGGAGAGCAGCGGATGCTCCAGCGCCAGGTCGGCGCCGAGGACCAGCACGGCCTTGGCTTCATAAAGATCCGCCACCGTGGCGAGCTTGCCGGACTTGCCGCTGAGCGCGTCCAGCAGGCTGACCACATCACCGGTGCGGTGATGATCGATGTTGTTGGTCTTCAGAACGCCGCGCGCGAATTTCTGGAGGTAGTAATTCTCTTCGTTGGTGGTGAGGTTGGAACCGACGACGCCGAAGCTGCCGCCGGCCGAGATGGTATCGCCGAACTTGCGAGCCACGGCGGAAAGGGCCTGCGACCAAGAGACCTCGATGAGCTTGCCGTCCACGCGCGCCAGCGGGGATTGCAGGCGCTCGGCATGATTGTAGAAATCGAAGGCGTAACGGCCCTTGATGCAGAGGAACTCGCCGTTGATGCCGGAGCGGTCGCGATTGTTGCCGCGGATGATCTGGCCGTTGCGCGTACCCAGCGTGGTCTTGCAGCCATCGGCGCAGTGCGTGCAGATGGCGCCCACGTGGGTCATTTCCCACGGCCGCGTCTGGTAACGGTAGGCGCCGCTGGTAAGCGCGCCGACGGGGCAGATATCGATGCACATGCCGCACTCGTCGCACTCGAGGTGGTCACCCTTGTTGGGAGAAATCTCGGAGACCACGCCGCGGTTGATGACGCCCAGCGCGTTTACGCCCATGCCTTCATTGCAGACGCGCACGCAGCGGTAGCAGAGGATGCAGCGAGGGGCGTCGAAGAACACCACCGGAGAGAATTGCTTCTCCGGAGTGTGAACCTTTTCGTCCGTAAAGCGGCTTTCGCCCACCCCGTAGCGGAAGGTCATATCCTGCAATTCGCACTCGCCGCCCTTGTCGCACACCGGGCAGTCCAGCGGGTGATTGGTGAGCAGGAACTCCAGCATGTACTTGCGCGCGGCGTGGACCTGCGGGGTATCCGTGCGGACCACCATGCCTTCGGCCACGGTCTGGGTGCAGGCCGTCATCAGCTTCGGCATCTTCTCGATTTCCACCAGGCACATGCGGCAGGCCGCCTGAAGCGACAGGCCGTCGTAGTAGCAGAAAGCCGGAATCTCGAGACCGGCGGTCTTGGCGGCGTTGATCAGCAGAGTGCCGGGCGCCGCCTCTATCGGGTGGCCGTCGATTGTGAGATGGATCAGATCAGGCATTCAGTGTCACCAGCGCGCTGCGCTCGCTCATACGGTCACCAGGTGCTCGGCATGCTCGTAGGGGCAAGGCCTGCCTTCGAGATGGGCCTCGAATTCGTCGCGGAACTTCTCCACGATGGAAATCGTGGGCATCGCCGCGGCGTCGCCCAGGGGGCAGAAGGTGCGGCCGAGCATATTCTTGGAAACGTCGGCGATGAGGCCGATATCGGTCTGCGTGCCGCCGCCGTTGTGAAAGCGCGTCAGAATCTTGCGCAGCCACGTGGTGCCTTCGCGGCACGGGATGCACCAGCCGCAGCTTTCGTGCGCATAGAACCGCATGATGCGCAGGGCGGCCTTCACCATGCACGTCTGGTCGTCCATGATGATCACGCCGCCGGAGCCGAGCATGGTCTTGCGCGACGCCATGGAATCGTAATCCATGGTGGCGTCGCGGCATTCCTCGGCGGTCAGGACCGGGCACGAGGAGCCTCCCGGAATCATGGCCTTCAGCTTGCGCCCGCGTGGGATGCCGCCGCCGACTTCCTCGATCATTTTCATCACCGGGAAGCCCAAGGGCAGTTCGTAGACGCCGGGCTTGTTGATGTTGCCGGTGAGGCAGGTCATCTTCGTGCCGCCGGCCTTGGGGACGCCGAGCGCCGCAAAGGCCGCGCCGCCGTCGCGAATAATAGGCGGAACGGCGCAGAAAGTCTCCACGTTATTCAGGACCGTGGGGCATTGGAAAGCGCCGGAAACAGCTGGAAACGGCGGCCGGATGCGCGGGATGCCGCGCTTGCCTTCGAGGGACTCCAGAAGCGCCGACTCTTCGCCGCACTCATAAGCCCCCGCGCCGCTGTGGGCGTAGAGCTCGAAATCGAATCCAGTGCCCTGAATGTTCTTCCCGAGCCAGCCCTTGGCGTAGGCTTCCGCAATGGCCTTTTCCAGAACCTCGATCAGGTACCGGTATTCGCCGCGGACGTAGATATAGCCGGCGTGCGCATCCACCGCCAGCCCGGCGATCAGGATGCCCTCGATCAACTGGTGCGGGTCGTTCTCAATCAGAACGCGGTCCTTGCAGGTGCCAGGTTCGCTCTCATCGGCGTTGACCACGATGTACTTGGGCTTGGGCGAAGTGCGCGGAACGAAGCTCCATTTCATCCCCGTGGGGAAGCCGGCCCCGCCGCGCCCACGCAGGTTGGAGACCTTGACTTCGTTGATGATGTCGTCAGGCTTCATGCCCGCGGCTTTCCGGAATGCCTGGTAGCCCTCGGTGGCCAGATACGTGTCGATGGAGGCCGAGTTCGGAAGGCCGAAGCGGCGCGAGAGCACTCGGGTTTCAAGCGGGCTGGGTTCGTTATAGAGCATGCGCTAGGCTTTTTCCTTCAGGCCGTCCAGAATTTCATCCAGCTTCTCGGGCGTCACGAAATGATGGAAGTCGTAGTTCACCTGGACCGCGGGCGCCCAGGAACACGCGCCCATGCACTCCACCTCTTCCAGCGAAATCCGGCCATCGGCCGTCGCTTCCTTGTGGCCAATCCCGAGCTTCTTGCAGGCGTGCTCCCAGAGTTTGTCGCCGTCGTTGAGAAGGCAACTGATATTGGTGCAGACCTGCACGTGGAACTTGCCCATCGGCTTGCGATGGAGCATGGAGTAATACGAGAGCACCTCATTCACTTGCGCGGGCGTCACGCCCACGCGGAGGGCCACCTCGTCGATCAGTTCATCCGTCACGGAGCCGACTTCGTCCTGTGCGTACAGCAGCATCGGGATCATCGCCGAGCGTTGCCGGCCCGGCGGGTAGCTATGAAGGAGCTTTTCGAAGCGGGCTTCTAGTTCAGCAGAGAAGGTCATAAGAACAAGCCATCAGCCTTCAGCCCACAGCCTTCAGCCCTCGACCCCCCGCTTTGGCGGCTTTGGGCCGCTAAGGCAAAATGGCTGACGGCTGATGGCTGACGGCTGATGGCTGCTTGTTTCATCTATCCGTATCCCCCAAAACAAAGTCCATGCTTCCGATGGAGGCGATCAGGTCGGCGATCAGGTTTCCTTCCACCATGGCGGCGGTGGCCTGGAGGTTGCCAAAACTGGGCGTGCGCATGTGCACGCGGTAGGGCTTGGCGGTTCCGTCGCTCACCACGTAATAGCCCAGCTCGCCGCGCGGCGATTCGATCACCTGGTAGACCTCGCCTTCGGGCACGCGGAAACCCTCGGTGACGATCTTGAAGTGGTAGATGAGGGCCTCCATCTGGGTCTTCATCTTCTCGCGGTCGGGAAGGGAGACGTGCTGGTCGGCCGCTTTCCAATCTCCCGAGGGCATGCCTTCCAGCGCCTGCGTCACGATGCGCGCGCTCTGGCGCATCTCCTGAACGCGCACCAGGTAGCGCGCGTAGACGTCGTTTTCGGCGCGCGTGGGGACTTCGAAATCGAACTTGTCGTAGCTGGAGTAGGGCGCGTCCTTGCGGGCGTCCATCTTGAGGCCGGCGGCGCGCAGCATGGGCCCGGTGATGCCCAGATCGAGCATGTCTTCCAACGCCAGCTTGCCGACGCCCACCGTTCGTCCTTTCCAGATGCGGTTTTCGGTGAGCAGATCCTCGTACTCGTCCACCTTGGACGGGAAGCCGGCGATGAAGGTCTTGACGCGATTCTGCCAGCCGCGCGGCGGCTCCAGGGCCAGCCCGCCAATGCGAAAGTAGCTGGTCATCATGCGCTGGCCGGAGAACATCTCGAAGATGCGCAGGATGTCCTCGCGCTCGCGGAAGCAGTAGAGGAAGACGCTCATCGCGCCGATATCCAGGGCGTGGGTTCCGAGCCACACCAGGTGGCTATTGAGGCGCGTCAACTCGGTGAGCATCACGCGCGTCCACTGCGCTCGCGGCGGGATCTCCAGGTCCAGCAGCTTTTCCACCGCCAGGCAATAGCAGAGGTTATTGGAGAGCGGCGCGAGGTAATCCACGCGGTCCGTCAGCGTGACGGCCTGCTGGTAGGTCTTAACCTCGAATTCCTTCTCGATGCCGGTATGCAGGTACCCGATGTCCGGGGCGCACTTGACCACGGTTTCGCCGTCGAGTTCCACGGCCAGGCGCAAAACGCCGTGAGTGGAGGGATGCTGCGGGCCGAGGTTGAGCAGCATGCGGCGCGGACCGGCTTGGGCCTCGCCGAGAAGAACGTCCATGGCAGGAACGCCGGGTTCGCTCATGACTTATACCCTGAACCCCGTGATGGGGTAATCCTTGCGCAGCGGCGCGCCTTCCCAATCGTCCGGCAGCAGAATGCGGCGGAGGTCGGGGTGGCCGGCGAAGCGGACTCCGAACAGATCGAAGACTTCGCGCTCATACCAGTTGGCGCCGCGCCACACGGAGGTGACGGAGTCGATCTCCGGCTGCTCGCCCCCCACGCGGCACTTGAGGCGGAGGCGCTGGTTGCGCTCGACGGAGTGCAGGTGGTAGACGATCTCGAATCGCGGATCGGCGGGGTAGCGGTCCACCGCGGTGATGCCGCTGAGGCGCACGAATTTCAGCTCGTGCTTGAGGAAGCCGCAAACGCTGGCGATCTTCGCCGGGGCGATTTCAAGCGTCAATTCGGAGCGGTCGAACTTGCCGCCCAGGATGGCGGCGGCGTCAAACGCTTCGATTTCGGCCGCCAGAGGTTGTTCGGAGAGATTGCCGGTGATCATGCCCCGCCTATCGCGAATCGCGCGAGCCGGGCTTTGCGGCCCAATCCAGCGCGCCTTTCTTCCAGATATAGAAGAACCCCGACAGGATAAGAACCACGAACACCACCATCTCGACGAAGGCCAGTTTGGCCATGCCGGGCTCGCGGTATATAACCACCCAGGGATACAGGAAGATAGCCTCGATATCGAACAGGATGAAGAGCATGCCCACTAGGTAAAACTTCACGCTGAAGCGCTCACTGGCGTTTCCGGTGGGGACGATGCCGGACTCGTACGGCATGTCCTTCACGCGGTTGGAAACGCGCTTTCCGAGCAGGTACGAGACGGTGAGCAGCCCGGCGGCCAGACCCATGGCCACAATGGCCTGGATGAGGACCGGGAAGTACGTTTCCGTGTAGGAATTAGGCATGGAGTGCAGGGACGCGGAGACTCAACCTTGACTATAATAGTTGAGGATTAGGGTGTCAACAAAGCATGGCCATTCCAATCGTGGTTAATGGGGAGGATCGCACGGTTTCCGAGGGGCAAACCATCCTGGGTTTGCTGCGGGAATTGGAGGTGGACCCGGAGCGCGTCGCGGTGGAAATGGACAGGCTGATCGTCAAGCAGGCCAAATGGGAAGGCACGACGCTGGCGGCCGGATCCAAGCTGGAGATCGTGCAATTCGTTGGTGGGGGATAACGGGAGGCCGCGGGGCGCGGATGCGGGCGCATCGCGAGGCAGACGATGGCGCCGCCACCGTCCGCCCCACGCAAACCCTTGCGGATGCCTACTTAAAGCTGCGAATCGCCGAAGCTTCGTTCTCGTGCACGTCAAACACGGTATAAAGCTTGGTGATCTGCAGAAGGTCCTGTACGCGCTTGGTCAGGTTGAGAAGCTTCAACGTGCCGCCGCTGTTGGTTACGGAAGTGAATCCGGAGACCAGCTCGCCGATGCCGGAGCTATCGATATACGAGACCTCGCCCAGGTTGAGCAGGATTCGGTTCTGACCCTTGCTCACCAGGTCGCGCAGAGCTTCGCGCAAGGCGCTCGAACCCTCGCCCAGGGTAATGCGGCCCGCCACGTCCACCACGGTCACGTCGCCTACTTGCCGAACATTCAACTTTACGCTCACTAAGTTTCCTCCTGGCCTAAGCCACCGATTCTACTAGGCTATCTACTTGGACACCATGTACTTGACTAAAGTTACTTCGGTCCCGCCGGGTTCCAGCCGCCGGATCTCGAACTCGTCCATGAAGGACCGGATCAGGAAAATGCCGCGTCCGGAGGTGCGCATCAGGTTTTCCGGGGCAAGGGGGTCCGGCAGATGCTCGAACTCAAAGCCTTCGCCCTCATCGGCGATGCGGATGGTGAAGCGCGCGGAGTTCCGCGACACCGACAAGTGCACCTTCTTGTTGGCGTTGTAGCGGTTGCCGTGGACCACGGCGTTGACCATGGATTCGCGCACCGCCATACCGATCTTCATCAGATCGTCGTCGTCGAATCCGGCGCGCTGTGCGGCGCCTACCGCCAGTTCCTCGGCGCTATCGACGCTATCCAAGGTCGAATCGAGGAGGCGTTCCACGGATTCCGTAACGTGGCGGGTGTGATCCCCCATACGCAGAGCGGTCAAAGCGAACCGTCAGAATAAATTACCGCGCTCCGGAAAGTCAAGAACGCCCAGCCGCGACCCTACTATAACACCGCCGCCGGCGAAGCGTGAGCGGCTTATACCGGGCGAAGCGGCGTCCGCGGCCGGGGGGCGTCACCTTCCCACCCGGTTTGCATCTTTGGGTATGGATATGGAAGTCAAGGTTCGGTATACGGATGGAGTTGGTTTCGAGGCGGACGCGCGCGGGCACCGCGTGTTCTGCGACCAGCCGGCCAGCAACGGCGGCCTAGACCGCGGCATGACCCCGCCGGAATACCTGCTGGTATCCCTGGGAACCTGCGCCGGTTATTACGCTGAGGAGTACTTGCGGACGCGCGGCCTTCCGGCCGAGGGATTGGAGATCAGGGTCTCGGCGGAAAAGGCTCAGCAACCGGCGCGGCTGGGAGTGTTCCGGATTGAGGTGGCCACGCCGCCGCTCGATGCGCGCCACGAAGCCGGAGTGGAGCGCGCGGTGAAGGCCTGCCTGATCCACAATACGCTACTCAACACCCCGGCCATCGAAATGGTGGTGCACGCGGGCGCGCTGACGCATTAGGGCGGTCCAGCAAGAGGCGGGCGACGCCAGCTACAATCGTGTCTTGGATCGTCAAGACGAGACAGAACTGGCGAAGGCCGTACTGGCCGGGGAGCCGCGCGCCTTCGAGCGCTTCGTGGAACATTTCCGCTCCAAGGTGTTTCACTATAGCTGGCTAATGTGCGGCAGCCCGGAGGACGCCGAGGAAGTGGCGCAGGAAACCCTGCTGAGCGCTTTTGAGCACTTCGACGGGCTGAGGGAACCGGAGCGCGTGCGGTCCTGGATCTTCCGCATTGCGCGGAACGCCTGCCTGATGCACCGGCGGAAGAGCATTTTCGCGCCGGCGCACGAACTCTCAGTGGAAGATTTGCCCCCGGGCGCGGAGCCGGCTGGAGACGAGCGCCCGCCGGATGCGGCGTACCTGAGCGCGGAGCTTCGCGCCGTGCTGGACCGCGTGATTCTGGAGCTTCCCGCGATTTACCGGCCGGTGGTGCTACTGCGCGACATCGAGGAGCTTTCCACCGAAGAGACCGCCCAGATTCTCGACGTGAGCGTGGACGTGATCAAGACGCGCCTGCGCCGCGGCCGGCAGGCTTTGCGCCAGCAGCTCGACTGCTATTTGAACAACCATTGCCTGGAAGACCAGCCGACGCCCAACCCCACGCCGCTCAATGAAGAGGAGCGGCGGGAGCTTTACGAGGTTTGGCGTAAGGGTGTAGACGCCGCGGCGGCCCTGAACTGATTCCCGAACGCAGGCTCAGCCGCGCCGGGCGCGGCGGCTGGCAATCAGCTCGTCAATGTTGACCAAGTCCGTCGGATAGTCGCCCGAATAGCAGGCGTAGCAGTATTCGTGCTTGCGGTCGTCGTCCACGGCCTTGCGCAGGGAACCGATCGACAGATAGCCGAGCGAATCGGCTTCCACGAAGCGGCGGATTTCCTCCACGTTATGGCTGTTGGCGATGAGCTCGCTCTTGGTGGGCGTATCCACGCCGTAAAAGCAGGGCGAGACGGTGGGCGGGCAGGAGATGCGCAGGTGGACTTCGCGGGCGCCGGCGTTGCGCATCATGCGGACAATCTTGCGGCTGGTGGTGCCGCGCACCAGCGAATCATCCACCAGAATCACGCGCTTCCCCTGCAGCACGTAGCGCACGGGATTGAGCTTCAGCTTGACGCCGAAATCGCGAATGGCCTGCGACGGCTCAATGAACGTGCGGCCCACGTAGTGGTTGCGGATGAGGCCGTGGCGGAAGGGCAGGCCCGATTCGGCGGCATAACCAAGAGCCGCGGCGACGCCGGAATCCGGCACCGGGACCACAATATCGGCATCCGCGGGGCATTCCCGCGCCAGGAGACGCCCCAGCATCTCACGCGATTCGGAAACCGAGCGGCCGAAGACAATGGAATCCGGCCGCGAGAAATAAACGTGCTCGAACACGCACTGCGCGCGGGGCTGCTCCGGGGCATAGCGTTCGCGGGTGATGCCTTCGGGACCAATAATCACCATCTCGCCGGGGTCCACGTCGTAGAGATACACGGCGCCGATCAAATCGAACGCGCAGGTTTCCGAGGCGGCCACATGGCACTTCCAGCCGCCGGAAACCTCCATTTCGCCCACCGCCAGGGGGCGGAAGCCGTGCGGATCGCGCGCCAGAATGATGTGGTCCTCCGCCAGGAAAACCAGGGAGAAAGCGCCCTCCAGTTGCAGCAGGGCATCGCGCAAAGCCCCCGCCAGGGTGCGCTCCGAGGAGCGCGCCAAGAGGTGCAGAATAACCTCGGTGTCGCTGCTGGCCTGGAAAATCGAGCCGGTGCGCTCCAAATCGCGGCGCAACTCGGCGGCATTCGTGATGTTGCCGTTGTGCGCGATGGCCACGCGGCCCTTATTGCAGGCCACCGAGAACGGCTGGGCGTTGAGAATCACCGTATCGCCGGCCGTGGAGTAGCGCGTGTGCCCAATCGCCAGCGTGCCCGGCAATTCCGCCAGCACGTTGCTGGTGAAGATATCCGCCACGTGCCCCATGGACTTGCGGGTGTGGATGCTGGCGCCGTCGCTGGTGCAGATCCCGGCGCTTTCCTGGCCGCGATGCTGCATCGAGTAAAGGCTGAGATACGCTACCTTGGCGGCTTCGGGATGGCCGCACACCGCCACCACGCCGCACTCCTCATGAAACTTGTCAAAGTCCGGAAAGCCTTGCGAATCGCTCTGGTTATCGGACATAGGTTTCAAGCGCCTGACTGTAGGACGACTTTAAACTCGAGATCTCCCACGCCCCCAGCGTCATGGAGCACTGGCGGATCTCGATCCCCTTCTCAATGGTAACGCCTAGGACCGGAGCTTCCAGGCGGAGCCTGGCGGCGATTTCGGCCACCCGCTGCGGCCGCGCCGTGGAAAGCAGGATGCGCGACGGCGCTTCGTGGAAGCAGAGGAACTCGGGCCGCAGGTCGCTATCCAGATCGATCTGCGCGCCAATGCCGGCCGGGCCGAACGAACATTCCGCCAGCGCCACCGCCAAACCCCCGTCGCTCAAATCGTGCGCGGATTCGGCCAGGCCCGCGGCCAGGATCTCGCGGATGGCGTCGTGAACGCGCCGCTCCCGGTCCATATCGAGCGCCGGCGGAACGCCCCACAGCCCGCCCAGCATGGCCTTCACGTACTGCGTGCCGCCGAAGTCGGTTTCATTGCACCCGCCGATGCCGCCCAGCAGCATCACGCTGCGCCCCGCGTTCCGGAACGCGATGCCCACCGGCTCGGCCGTCTTCATCATGCCGACAATGCCCAACACCGGCGTCGGATAGATGCCCTCGCCCAGAGTTTCGTTATAGAGGCTGACGTTGCCGCCGGTGATGGGCGTCTCAAAGAACTGGCAGGCTTCGGCGATGCCTTCAATCGCCTCGACGAGCTGCGCCATGATTTCCGGCCGCTCGGGGTTTCCGAAATTCAGGCAGTTGGTGGCCGCTATGGGCAGCGCGCCCACCGTGGCCAGATTGCGGCAGCATTCCGCCACGGCCAGCTTGGCGCCTTCGCGCGGGTCCAGGTAGCTGTAGCGCTGGTTGCCGTCCAGCGCCATGGCGAGCGAAACGCCCGTCTCCTTGATGCGCACAATCGCGGCGTCGGTGCGCTCAGGCCCCGCCACCGTATTGGTGCGCACCTGGTAATCGTACTGCTCCCAGATCCAGCGCTTGGAGCACAGATCGGTGGAGGCCAGGAGCTTCGGCAGGGCCGCCTGCACGTCGCCCGCGGGCAGGCTCGCGGGGTTCGGGGCGCTGCGCGGCGGTTGGGTGTGCGGCCGGTCGTAAAGCGGCGCTTCATCCGCCAGCTCACGGTTCGGAATCTCCGCGACCACCGCGCCATGATGCTTTACGCGCAGTTTCCCGTCACCCGTCACGACGCCGATCTCCACCGCTTCCAGTCCCCACTTGCGGAACACGCGGAAGACTTCTTCCTCGCGGCCCTTGTCCGCCACCAGCAGCATGCGCTCCTGAGATTCGGAAAGCATGATCTCATAGGGCGTCATGCCGGTGGCGCGCTGCGGCACGCGGTCCAATTCAATTTCAATGCCCACTTCGCCGCGGCTTCCCATCTCGCAGGTGGAACACGTCAAGCCCGCCGCTCCCATGTCCTGAATGCCGACGATGGCGCCGGTGCGCATGGCTTCCAGGCAGGCTTCGAGCAGCAGCTTCTCCATGAAGGGGTCGCCCACCTGCACGTTGGGACGCTTCTGCTTGGATTCCTCGGTGAATTCGGCGCTCGCCATGGAGGCGCCGTGAATGCCGTCGCGCCCCGTTCGCGAGCCGACATAGATGACCGGATTGCCCACCCCGGCCGCCTTGGCGTAGAAGATCTCTTCCTTCCGGCAAACCCCCAGCGCAAAGACGTTCACCAGCGGATTGCCGTCATAGCAGGGCTCGAAGATGCACTCGCCGCCCACCGTGGGGACCCCGAAGCAGTTGCCGTAGTGCGCGATGCCGGAGACCACGCCGGAGACGATGCGCCGGTTGCGCGGCGCGTTGGCCCCTTCATCCACCCGTCCGAAGCGGAGGGAATCCATTACGGCGATGGGCCGCGCGCCCATGGTGAAGATGTCGCGCAGGATGCCGCCCACGCCCGTGGCCGCTCCCTGGAACGGCTCGATGAAGCTGGGGTGGTTGTGAGACTCGATCTTGAACGCGGCCACGTAGCCGCCCCCGATATCCACGATGCCGGCGTTCTCGCCCGGCCCCTGCACCACCGCCTTGCCCCGCGTAGGCAGCTTCTTCAAATGCAGGCGCGAGCTCTTATAGGAACAGTGCTCGCTCCACATCACCGAGAAGATACCCAACTCGGTGTAGCTCGGTTCGCGGCCCAGGATGGCGACGATCTTGGCGTACTCGTCCGGCGTCAACTGGTGCTGGGCGATCAGTTCGGGAGTCATTGCCTCGGTTGTCATACGCGGGCAGCCGCCCGGATCATGGATTGGAACACCACTAGGCCGTCCGAAGAGCCCATCAGCGGCTCGGTGGCTCTCTCGGGGTGCGGCATCATGCCCATCACGTTGCGCTCCCGGCTCAGCACGCCGGCGATGTCTCGCAGAGAGCCGTTGGCGTTATCCACGTAGCGGAACGCCACGCGGTCCTCGGCTTCAAGCTCATCCAGGGTGCGCTCATCGGCGAAGTAGCAGCCCTCGCCATGGGCTATGGGCATGCGCAGTTCGGCGCCCGGCGGCGCGGCGTTGGTGAAAGGCGAGTCCGTTGCGCCGGCGCGCAAGCGCAATTCACGGCAGATGAACTTGAGGCTGCGATTGCGGATCAACGCGCCCGGCAGCAAGCCCGATTCGACCAGAATCTGGAACCCGTTGCACACGCCCAGAACCAGGCCGCCGTCCTTGGCGAAGCGCCGCACCGCGCGCATCACGGGAGAGAACTTGGCGATGGCCCCGCAACGAAGGTAGTCGCCGTAAGAGAATCCGCCGGGGAGGATCACGGCGTCCACGTCGCCAAGGGAATCGGAATCGTGCCAGATGAATTCGGCGGGCTGGCCGAGGTTATGGCTGGCTGCGTAGAAAGCGTCGTGATCGCAATTGCTGCCCGGAAAGACGATGACGCCAATTTTCATGGTGTGCCGGTTTTCGTTTCTCGGGGGAAGGACTAAACACCATTCTAGCAGGGGCAGGCGCGGCGCGCGCGTCCTTGTCACGCGCTCGCGCCACTCAATAAACGCAGGGCGCGCGTGCGTCCCGGCGACGCCTCAGGGGAGCAGTCCGGCATAGCCCGCCAAGGCCCCGGCGGCCAGCAGAATCACCGGCGGCCACTCGAGTTTTCGTAGGACCAGCAGGCACGCCGCGCCGAAGATCCAGCGAGGCCAGGACGTCATCACGCCGCCGCCCAGCAGAAACGCCGCGCTGAGAATCAACCCCGCGATGGCGGGATTCAGCAGCGAGAGGAAGCCCTGGCCGTACGGCCCGAAGCAAAAGCGCTCGTACTGGCGCGACAGAACCAGCATCAGGATGGCGGCCGGCGCCAGCAGGGCCGCCGTGGCGATCAGGGCGCCGGTCACGCCCGCCAGATGGAATCCCGCGAACGTCGCCAGCACGGCGATGGGTCCGGGCGTCAGATTGCTGATCGCCACGCCGTCGATGAACTCCCGCGCCGTCAGCCAGTGGAGTTCCGTCACCAGCCGGGCGCTGAGCACGGGGATGAGCACGAAGCCGCCGCCAAAGAACAGCAGGCCCACCTTGAAGAAGGTCGTGGCCAGGGCCCCAAGCGATCCGCCCGCCAGAACGGGCGCCGCCATCCAGGCCCGAAAGGGTTCGGGAGCCTCCGGCGAGGCGGGCGGCGCCGGACGGCCCACGCGAGCCAGCAGGATGCCGATGGCGCCCGCGGCCCCGAGCACCCACAGCGCGTTTACTTTGCACAGGCCCGCCGCCAGCGCGGCCAGGGCGACGGCAATACCGGCTGGCGAGCGCAGCACGCGCGCGGCGATGGACCAGGCGGCCTCCACGATCAACGCGATGACCACCGGCCCGAGCCCGGCCACCGCGCCCGCGAGCGCCGGTATGGCGTGGTAGCGGAAATACAGCGCGGAGAGCCCCACCACCATGGCAAGCGACGGCGCCAGAAAAGCCGCCGCGGAAAGCAGCCCGCCCACCGCGCCGTAAAGCCGGTAACCGGCGAAGAGCGCCGCGTTGATGGCGAAGGACCCCAGAATCTGGCCGAATCCCACCCCATGCAGGAACTCCCCGAGCGGCAATAGCTTGCGCTTGCGGACCAACTCGCGCTCCATCACCGAAATGATGGCCATGCCGCCGCCGAACCCGACGCTGCCGATCTTCAGAAAGAGCAGCAGCAGGCGAGCGAGCGATATGGGGGCCTTTTTGTCCATGGAGCCGTGAGAAGCGATGGAAGACCTGCCGACATATATGAGGATGCGGAATTCTCGGAAACGTGACGGCGTCACCTGCGCCGAAGAACTGCATCTCCAGAATTAGACGCCCGCACCGGAATCGAAACATGCGAAGACAAGTCCTTCTCCTTATAGCCGCGCCCCTGCTTATGGCCGCTCCCCTGTTTGCCCAGGATGGCGCCTTGACGCTGCGGGAGGCGGTGGCCGCGGCCCTGCGCGACAACCGCGCCGTTCAAGGCGCCGAGGCGGGAGTGCGCGCCGCGGACTCCCGCGCCGGAGTGGCGCGCGCGGGAATGCTGCCCAAGCTGAACTACTCGGAGTCGGCCACGCGCAGCGACAACCCCGTGTTCGTGTTCAGCTCCCTGCTCACGCAGCATCAGTTTGGGCCGGGGAACTTCAACATTGGCCCGCTGAACCGTCCCGGGTTCCTGGACGATTTCCAGTCCTCGGTCACTCTGGACCAGCCGATTTACGACGGCGGGCAGACTCGCAACGCGGTGAAATCTGCCGGGCTGGCGCGCCAAATGGCGGGAGAGGAGGAGCGCGCCGCGCGCATGCAGACCATCGCCGCGGTGGCCCGCGCCTACTACGGAGAGCTGCTGGCGGCGGAGAGCTTGAAGACCGCCGACCAGGCGGTGGAAAGCGCCCAGGCGGACCTGACGCGGGCCCAGGCGGTGCGCGCCGCCGGAATGGCCACGGATGCCGACGTGCTCTCCATCCGGGTGCATCTGGCGGCCATGACGGAGCAGCGCATTTCGCGCGCCGCGGATCTGGACGTGGCCCGGGCCGCTCTGAATGACGCGCTCGGCCGGCCGCTCGATGCGGCGCATCGGCTCACCACGGCGCTGGAGCCCATAGAAAGCGATGGCTCGGATCCGGCGCCGCTCGAAAAAGCCGCCGCCAGCGACCGGCCCGAGGCGCGCCAGGCGAGACTCGCCGCGGATCTGGCCGGAACGCAGATCGACTCCGCGCGCGCCGCCTTGCTGCCGCAGGTGGGCTTTCACGGGGTCTTTGAGGCGGACCGCCAGCAGTTCGTGGAGCGCGGCGGGGCCAACTGGCTGGGCTCTATCGCCCTGCGCTGGAATCTGTTCGACGGCATGGCGGATAAGGCGCGAATTGCGGAAGCCGGCCAGCAGGCGGCGCGGGCGCATGCCAACCAGGAGCGCGTCGATTCGGCGGTGCGCCTGGAAGCGCGGCAGGCCTTAGCCGGTCTGAGCGCCGCGCGGCAGAGAATCCAGGTGGCCCGCGCGGCCGTGGCCGAGGCGGAGGAGAGTTTGAGAATCACGCAAAACAGGTATGAAGCGGGGATGAGCAACGTGACGGATTTATTGCGCAATGAGACGGCGGCGCTCGAAAGCCGCACGCGTTTTCTGGCGGCGGTGCATGACCAGCGCGTCGCGGCGGTGATGGTGGAGCTGGCCGCGGGACGCTTGACGGCGGACTCGGAGGTGCTGCGGTGAGGCCGCTGGCGGTCCTTTCGGCGGCGGCCGCTCTCCTTGCGGGAGGGGTTGCGCTCACCGGCTGCGGCGGTGGGGAGAAGAGCGCCGCGGTGGCGCCGGCGGGCGCCGCGCCCGTTCCGGTGACCACGGTCGCGGTGAGCGTGTCCCAATGGCCGGACGTCTATGAAGCTACCGGCACGGTCCGCGCGCAAACCAGCGCCGTGATCTCCAGCAGGGTGATGGGCTACGTGCGGGCGGTGGCGGCGCAGGCGGGAGACCGCGTGCGCGCCGGCCAGACGCTCATCACTCTTGACGCCCAGGATCTGGACGCTCAGGTCCGCGTGGCCGAGGCGGGCGACGCCGAAGTGGCCAGCGCCATACCCGAGGCCGATAACGGCGTAGCCGGCGCCAAGGCGAATCTCGATCTGGCCCAGGCCACCTTCCAGCGCATCGAGGAATTGAACGCCAAGAACTCCACCACCAAACAGGAATTCGATGAGGCCTCGGCGCGCTTGAAGGGCGCGCAGGCGGCCTATGACGCGGCCCGGGCGCGGCGCGCCGCCCTCGATTCCAGGCGCGCGGCCGTGCAGCAGCAGATCCGCGCGGCCGGCGTGATGCGCGACTACGCCCGGATCGACGCGCCGTTCGATGGCATCGTGACCGTACGCGGCGTGGAACCCGGCAACCTGGCTGCCCCCGGCGCCCCGCTGCTCACCATCGAGCGCCAGGACTCGTACCGTTTGGAGGCCAACG
>DATKOS010000271.1:0-3514 GCA_035524535.1 Bryobacteraceae bacterium | reverse complement strand
CGATCTCCAAGAATGTATGGAGCTGATCGAAGTCCATAGCCGACGCGTCTGCCGGCGCGCCCGAGGGACGCGCGACCTTACCTTGATGGGATATCCCATTGTAACAGAGGATGCAAAACGCTCCTTCCACGAGTGACGGCCGGCGCGGCTGCGTGGCGCCGGCGAGGTGGGCGGATTCGTACCATTCGGCGCCGGGCCCGGGCGGCGGGGGATTTGGCGGGGAACAAGAGCAATGCCGTATGCGGGCGCACGAATCCGTGGCAGAATGAGAGTGACTTCGCCATGTCCCCGGATTCGACGCAAGGATCGCTCAAGCAGCGGGGCGTGCGCCTGACGCGCCAGCGCCAGATTCTGCTCGAACTGATCGACAAGACGGCCGACCACCTGGATGCCGAGCGCCTTTACCGCATGGCGAAGGAGCGTGACGCGAAGATCAATCGCGTGACCGTCTACCGGACGCTCAAGATGCTGAAGACCGGCGGCCTGGTGGACGAGCTGGACCTGATGCACCACGGGGGCGACCAGCACTACTACGAGACGCGGCTGAAACAGGAACACGCCCACGCCATTTGCCTGCGCTGCGGCAAGGTGGAAGAGTTCTTCGGCGAACCGCTGCAAGCCTTGCGTCACCAAGTGGAGGCGAACCTGGGCTTTGAGGTGCTGCTGGCGCGCACGGAGATTGGCGGCTATTGCGCGCACTGCCAGACGCTGCGCGCGCGTGAACTGGAGGCCTTGCGGGCGGCGCCGCCCGCGCCGGCGAAGAAGGCGGCCGCGCGCGACGCCAAGCCGCCGCGCACGCGGCGCGCGTGATGGAACCGACCTCAGCCAAGCGAGCGGAAGCGGCGTCTCTGCTGGTGGTGGACCCCAACGGCAGCCGGACGCGCGTGGCGATTGACGCGCTTCCGTTCCGCATAGGACGGAGCCCGGAAAACCAGCTCATCTTGCGCGACAGCCGGATCTCACGGACACACGCGGAGGTGTGCGTGGAAGACGGCGGCTACGTACTGCGGGATTGCGGCAGCAGCCACGGCGTATATGTGAACGGAGAGCGCGTGGAACGGCGCGCGCTACGCGATTCCGACCGCGTGGACTTCGGCGTGCAGGATTCCTACTCGCTGGTTTTCACGCTGGACAGCGCCGAATTGCAGCGGCTGATGGAGCACGCGGGGGCGGCCGGCGCGGCGCCTGGCGGTCCGCTGCCGGGGGTGGGCGGCAACCTGGCGAAGCTGCGCGCCATCCTGGACCTGGCGCGCACGATGCAAAGCTCCCTGAGCATCGATGACGTGCTGGCGTCCGTGGTGGATGCGGCGCTGGCGGTGACGGGGGCGGAGCGCGGTTTTCTGCTGCTGCGCGCGGGAGAGCGCCTGGAAACGCGTGTGGCGCGGCGGAAGGATGGGCGTCCCCTGGGCGATAGCGATTTGCGCGTGCCGCGCGACGTGCTGCGGCAGGCCTTGGAGCGGCGCCGCGAGTTGTTCCACATGAATTTCAGCCCGGGCGGAGCGGGGGAGGCGCAAGCTTCCCGCAGCGTGGTGGACCTGGAATTGCGCAGCGTGGTGTGCGTGCCGCTGGTGCGCATGCGCACGGGGCAGGGCGATGAGACCAGCATGCTTTCGGCGGCCGGGGAAACGGCGGGCGTGCTGTACCTGGATTCGCGGGCCTCGGCGGCGGATTTGGCGCACGGGAACCGCGAACTGATCCAGACGCTGGCGATTGAGGCATCCACCGTGCTGGAGAACGCGCGGCTGCTCGAGGAGGAGCGCGCCAAACAGCGGCTGGCCGAGGAACTAAACCTGGCGCGGTCCATTCAGCAGAGCCTGCTGCCGCGCGCACTGCCGGCGGACGGGTGGCTGCGCGCGGCGGGAAGCAACATGGCTTCACGGCTGGTGAGCGGCGACTATTACGACGTGGAGGCGGCGGGCGGGCATGCCTGGTGGGCTGTGGTGGCGGACGTTTCGGGCAAGGGCGTGGGTTCCGCGCTGCTGGCGGCGCTGCTGCAGGGAGCTCTGATTACGGCCACGGAGAGCGCCGGGGAACTGGGGCGGCGCATGGAAGGCCTCAACCGGTTTCTGATGGAGCGAACCGGCGGCGAGAAGTACGCCACCGTGTTCTACGGGCTGGTGACTCGCGAGGGCTTGCTGCAATACGTGAACGCCGCGCATTGCCCGCCGCTGGTGGCACGCACGGCGGGCGAGCTCACGGACCTGGAAGCCACGGGAATGCCGGTCGGGCTGGTGGAAGGCGCGGAGTATGAGGTGCGGGAAGCGCGCCTAAACCCCGGCGACCGGCTGGTGATTTACACCGACGGTGTGACGGAAGCGCAGAATGCGAAGGGCGAGTTTTTCGGCAAGCAGCGGCTGCGGGAGACGGTAGCCGCCCATGCCGGCGGAAGCTGCCAGCAACTGCACGACTCGATTCAAGGGGCGGTGGCGTTGTTCACGGAGGGGGCGGAACAGGCGGACGATATTACGGTGCTGGTGGTGGAGTATGGCGGGTGAGGAGGCAGTCATCAGTCGTCAGTGGTCAGTTGTCAGTTATTACTTAGCGGGCGTCAGTTATTAGTTAGCGGCGCCAGGAGGCTTGTTTGCCGGGCGCGGGCGGGCAAGGGGCCTGATTATTCCGCGAGGCAGGCGAAGATTTCGCGGTAGAACTCGGGGTGCGAGGTCCAACCTCTGGCGGTGATCAGCTTGCCGTCGCGGAAGGCCGGGGCGGCGACGTAGCGGCCGCCGTCTCTTTCGACCTCGACGCGTACGTGGTCATGGCAGGCGACGCCGCGCCCTTTAGCGAGCCCTGCGGCGACCAGGACCTGAACGCCGTGGCCGATGGCGGCGATGCACTTGCGCTGCTCGGCGAATTCGCGGACCAGCGAGAGCAGGCTGGCGTCATTCCGCAAGTATTCCGGAGCGCGGCCGCCGGGGATCAGGATGGCGGTGAATTCCCGGGCGGCGACCGCCGTAATGGCGACGTTGGCTTCCATGGAATGCCCCGGAAGGACGTCAAAGGTGTCCCAGCCCGGTTCCAGGCTCTGAATGATCATGTGGAGCCGGCGGCGTGCCGGCGCGGCCACGACGGGTTCCCATCCGGCCTCCTTGAAGCGGTGGTAGGCATACAACGCTTCGTAGCTATCGCCACCATCGCCCGTCACAATGAGGATCTTCTTGCTCATCGCGAGCCTCGCTTCCAAGGTCACTATAGCAGCGAGGTCACGGCGGTGGAAGCGGGGTGACGGGCTTAATGTTGAGCTTTTTCAGGATCGAGTCCACGTAGTCGCGGGTTTCGGGAATGGCTGGTATGCCGCCGGACTGAGGCGTCGCGCCGGGCCCGGCGTTGTAGGCGGCCAGCGCCTGCGCGAGGTCGCCCTTGTACCGGTCGATCAGGTCCTTTAGATACCGGGCGCCGGCTTCAATGTTCTGGGCGGGGTCAAAGGGGTCGGTGACGGCGAGTTGATCGGCGGTATCCGGCATGAGTTGCATGAGACCCTGGGCGCCCGAGGCCGAGACGGCGCAGGGGCGCAAGG
>DATKOS010000270.1:0-5684 GCA_035524535.1 Bryobacteraceae bacterium | reverse complement strand
GATTGTTTTCAGCGGCGGCAAGGGGCTCATGCGTGTCTCCAGCGCCGGAGGCTCGGCGCAGACGCTCACCACCCCGGATGCCAAGAAGGGCGAAATCAGTCACCGGACGCCGCGCTTCCTGCCCGGATCCCGCGCGGTTCTGTTCACCATCGCCGCGGGCAATTCCAACCAGATCGGCCTGCTGGACCTCAAGACGCGCGCTTACCACGTGTTGGTGGCCAACGGTTCCGACGCGCGTTACGTGCCCAGCGGGCATGTGGTGTACCTGCGCGGCGGTACCCTTTTCGCGGCGCCGTTCGATTTGAAGCATTTGGCGGTGACAGGGCCGGAAGCTCCGGTGGTGGAGGCGGTTTCGTCCAATGGCCCGAACGGGGCGCTGGGTGAATATTCGTTCTCGAACACGGGTCTCCTGGTTTACATGCAGGGCACGGGCCAAGGCTCGGGCACGGTGATGGGCTGGACGGACCTGCAGGGGCAGCAGCAATCGCTTTCCGAAACGCAGTTGTGGGGCACGGGAAGGTTGTCTCCGGACGGGCGGCGCATCGCCAACGAAATCCAGAGCGCGGACCAGAGCACGGGGGACCTTTGGGTTTTCGAGATCGACCGCCAGACCAAAACGCGGCTGACCTTCGGCGGGACCAACGAGGACCCGATTTGGACTCCCGACGGAAGGCGGATCACCTTCGGGGCCACCGTGGGCGGCAAGTCCGGCATCTACACGGTGGCGGCCGATGGCAGCGGCAAGCCCGATCTCGTGCTGGCTACCGATAGCCTTCCCACGCCGAATTCGTGGTCGCCGGACGGCAGATTCCTGCTGTATTCGGCTTCGCCGGGCGGCAAGAGCGCCCGCATTTTTGTGCTGCCGGTATCGGGCGGCGTGGCGGGCGCTCCGAAGCCTCTGCATGAAACCGACGCCTATGAGGACTATGCCGAGGTGTCTCCTGACGGCAAGTGGGTGGCATATATCTCGGCCGAATCGGGGCAGCAGGAAGCGTACGCGCAGCCGTTCCCCGGCCCGGGCGGAAAAGAGCGGATCTCCACGCAAGGCGCCAACAGCGTGCGGTGGGCGCACAATGGCAAGCAACTCTACTACATTGTGCGTTCCGGCGGAGATCCGGGCATCTTCGCGGTGGATTTCCAGGCCACTCCCACTTTACATGTCGGCCTGCCCGCTCCCTTGATAAAGGCTTTTCTTGGAACCACTTGGGACCCGGCGCCGGATGGCAAGCACTTTCTCATTGAGCAAATTCCGGGCGCTGAGGCCACGGGCCGCAGGCTGAACGGCGTGAACAACTGGTTCGACGAATTGAGCCGGCGGGCGCCGGGCAGGAAGTAACCTGGCTTCCTACCTTTGGATGCGGGCGGAGCCGCCTTTGGCAAAGGCTTTGACCTGGGCCAGCGTCGCCATGGTGGTATCGCCGGGAAATGTGGTGAGCAGGGCCCCGTGGGCCCAGCCGAGTTTCACGGCTTCCTGGGCCGTTTCGCCCGCGAGCAGGCCGTAGAAGAAGCCGGACGCGAAGCCATCGCCGCCGCCCACGCGGTCAAACACGTCCAATTCGCAAACGGGCGAAACGCACTCTTCCCCGCGCACCCACGCCACGGCGCCCCAACTGTGGCGGTTGGTGGAATGGACTTCGCGCAGTGTGGTAGCCACCGCTTTGATTTGGGGATGACGATCCACCACGCGGCCAATCATGGAAAAAAACGCGCTGGCATCGAGCTTGGATTTGGAGGCGACTTCCGGTCCGGCCACGCCCAGGCCCTTTTGCAGGTCTTCCTCATTACCCACCAGCACGTCTACATTTTCCACGATGCGGCCGAGCACCTCGCGGGCGCGCTCCGGCCCTCCCGAGCGGTTCCAGAGCTTCTCGCGGTAATTGAGATCGAAAGAGACGACAGCGCCGGCCGCTTTGGCGGCCTTCATGCCTTCCACGACCAGTTCGGCCGTGGTGGGCGAAAGCGCCGAGAAAATGCCGCCGCTGTGGAACCAGCGCACGCCGGAACTGAAGATGGCTTTCCAATCGAAATCGCCCGGCTTAAGGAGCGCGCCCGCTTCGTTGGAGCGGTTGTAGAACACCACAGGCGCGCGCATGCCGTAGCCGCGGTCACTATAGACGGCCGCCATGTTAGGGCCGGTGACGCCATCGTGGTGGAAATTCTTGTAGAAGGGCTTTACACCCATGGCCTTGACGCGCTCAGCCACCAGATCGCCGATGGGGTAGTCCACCATGGCGGAGGCGATGCCGGTGGAGAGGCCGAAGCAATCGGCCAGGTTGGCGGCTACGTTGAACTCGCCGCCGCTCACGTGGATGGCGCACTCGGTAGCTTTACGGAAGGGGATGACGCCGGGGTCCAGGCGGTGCACCAGCGCGCCGAGCGAGAGGAGGTCCAGGGCGCCGCTCTTGGGGATGCTCAAGGAGTTTTCCATGTTCTTCCTTTTTATCGCACTTAAGCCGGAAGGCGCGCCGGTCAAAAGGTGGAACAAGAAGCGTTGCGGCCGCGGCGGTGGCGGCCACGGTGAAACGGCTCTACGGCGGACGGCTAGTTGACGGACGCCTGGGCAACGGATAGCGTCACGCCCGCTTGACTGGTGGCGCCTCTAAAACCGCCAATGCCGGAACCTCCGATGCTCAGTGTGACAGGCGCGGCGGCGGCGCCCGCCGACTGGGGCACTCGCAACGCCACCTCCAGAATTCCCGCTGGAGCGCCCGTTACACCGCCAGCGGAGACGACCACGGCATTGACTCCCCCAATTGTGGCCGCCACGCAAGGGACGGATAGCGCGCCCACCACGCACAGCGCCGGCTGGGGAGCCGGCGAACCGTCGATCTTGCCATCCACTCCGCTGGTGGTTTGGCCCTCGCCGGTGGCATAAACAGTAACAACCGACCCAACCAACGCGGGATTGCTTGGGGCGTTGACCGTTCCATCCTGGTTTAGAATGGCCCCCGCGCCGGTCCCCGAATAGTTGAGCGTGTAAATGCCGGGCGCTGCCTGGACCACCGGAACCGTTACGGGAGCGGAATTCCGGCCCTGGTAGGTGACCTGAACCTGCGCGGAACTTCCGCTATACCCGGCCGCATATGGCACGATCGCGTTGATCTGCGTGGCCTGTACGTAAACGAGCGGGGCCGGCGAACCGCCGATGGTCACCTGCACGCCAGCGAGATTCGTGACCACAAGGCCATCGACCACTTCCAACCCCGCGCCCGCGAGCGGCCCGAGCCCGGACCCGAAGATGGTGACGATCTCGCCGGGAGACACGCCGCCACCCTCGTAGCTGGCGGAATTCACGATGCCGCCTGGATCGATGCTCACCGTGCCGGCGGGGTTGATGGTGAGGCTGAACTGCTTCGCGGCGTTGGCGCCGGCGGAGTCGGTGACCTGGAGCGTGAAATTAAAGTTCCCGGCCGCGCTGGGCGTGCCGGCAAGGGACATCGTGAAGATGACGCCGGCAGGGTAGGGATCGGAACGAAGACCCGTCAACATGGTTCCAGGGGGAAGATCGCCTGCCGTGACGGCCCAGTTCACGTAGGGCACGGTCCCGCTGGCCGCACTCCAGACTTGCGAGTAAGGGATCCCCACGACGCCGGGCTTCAGCGGCGAGGGAGTAGTAATCGTCAGAACGGGCGGTGGATTGATCGTAACGGTAAAACTCGCCGGATAGGGGGTCATGCAGCAGCCGAAGTCCTCCATGATCACGCCGAAGGTATAAGAGCCGCTAGCGGCGGCGGTGGGCACTCCGGATATGGTCCCGGCATTGGCGTCGAGCGTAAGCCCGGGGGGCAAAGCGCCGGACGCGAGGACCCAGTTGGCATAGTGCTGAAATCCGGCCAGCCCAATCAGGGTTTGTAGATAAGGTGTGCCGGCTGTGCCGGCGGGCAGCGCCGAAACGGCGATCGAAGGGTATGGCAGCGCCTCCTGGAAGGTCAGGATGTTGGACGCCCCGCCGTCGGGATTCACCACCATGATGGTGACCCACGACCCTAACGCCGAAGCGGGTACGAGGCTGCTGGGCAGGGTTGCGCTCAAGTCGGTCGGCTTGTTGAACACCGTTGACAGGGGCGCTCCGTTCCATTCAAACACCGCCCCGGCCTGAAATCCGGCTCCGGTTACGTCCAGCAGAGTGTAGCCGGAATCGCACAGATTGATGCATCCGGATGCAAGGCCGGTGAGCGATGGCGTGGAAACGGATTGGAGCGTGCGTGGAACAGCGGCTCCGGCGGCGCGGACGTTGCCCTGCACGCCGCCTCTTGGCTCCGATGGGAGCCCTTGGGCCAAGGAAACGGCAGCGGAAAGGAAGAAGGCGCAGAGGAGCTGGCGCAGCGGCGGCGCGCTCTCCAGACTGGCCAGTGACGCAGTGGGAAACTGGCGTAGCATCAGCTCGGACACGACCTTCTCTTATGCACGCAGACGACCGGGAGATTCTCTCATAAGTGGCAGGCAAATGAAGAAATTCGATTTCCTAGTGTGTTTCCTAGCGCCACGGCACGGGACAGAACGCGCCACGGATGAAGAGGGCGCCTGGGTTCTCTTGCGCTTCAAGGAGCCGGAGGCAGCGCGGAACCAACGAGCGCGCTTTGGGTCCGCGGCGCGACGCTGCTTGTTATGATTGGGCGAACGATGAGCTTCCTGCGCTCGCTGTTATTCTCCACTCCCCTGATTGCGCTCTCCACCATCTTTATGGGCGCATTGTCGCTGGGAGCGTCGTTTGTAGACGGCTCGGGCCGGTTGCAGCATTCCATCGCGCGCGTGTGGGCCCGGATGCTGTTGGCGGTGAGCTTCATTCGCGTGAGCGTGGAGGGGCTTGAGAAGCTCGACTCGAATGGCCGGTATGTGTTCGTGGGCAACCATGCGAGTTACATGGACATTCCCGCGATCCTGGCAAACCTGCCGTTTCAATTCCGGTTTTTCGCGAAGAAGGGTCTCTTCGGCATTCCATTTCTGGGAACCCATTTGCGGCGGGCGGGGCATTTTGAAGTAGACCGCTCCAGCGCCAAGGCGTCGCTGAAGAGCATGAGCGCGGGGGCGCGTCTCATCAGCGAGCGTGGCGTTTCGGTTTTGCTATTTCCCGAGGGCGGAAGGTCGCCGGATGGGCTGCGCGAGTTCAAGGAGGGCGCCGCCTACATCGCCATCAAGGCGGGCGTGCCGGCGGTTCCGGTAGTGCTGGTAGGCATGCGCGAACTGCTGCCCATGGGCTCCATCCACCTCCGCTCGGGCAACGTGAAGCTTCTCATCGGCGACCCGATTCCGGTGGACGGGCTGAGCGTGGCGGATCGCGGGGACTTGACCCAGCGTCTGTACCAGGTGATCGCCGGGATGTTGAAGCAATAGAAGCTCTTCAGCGCCAGAGCGTTGGCCGGCGGAGCACAGGCCGGAGAGGGGCGCACGCATGGCTTCTAGCGCCCCCCAGGCATCTCTACAGGGCCTCCCGGGCCATGGCGAAAATCCACGCAATCGTGCGATATTGAAGCTTTATACGGCACGCCCGCCTGGAGAGGTTTTTTGAAGACCCTTCTTGTTTTCAGCATTGTTGTGTTCAGTATCGGCGCCTTCAGTACGCAAGAGGCCCTGATCGCGCTGGATATCGGCGCCTGGAGTTCCGGGCGCGTGCCTTCGGACTGGCAAGTGAAGGTGAATCACGGCAAGCCGGATTTTGGCGTCTGCTCGGACGCCGCGGGGCC